>DAIDHB010000474.1 GCA_027452145.1 Planctomycetales bacterium | reverse complement strand
CTCGCCCAACATGAGCCGCGCGGTCAACCTGCTGATGAAGCTCGTCGGCGAGGCCGCGCGGGTGCTCGGCTCGGCCGCGGACGTCGAGATCATCGAGCGGCACCACCGGACCAAGAAGGACGCGCCCAGCGGCACGGCGCTGCGGCTGGCGGAGTTCGCCGGGCGCGGCCTGGCGGCCGCCCGGTTGGTGGAGGGCAATGCCGCGACCCGGCAGCCGGGCGAGGTCGGCATCCACGCGCTGCGGGTCGCCGACTGCCCCGGCGAGCACACCGTCGTCCTCGCGCTGATGGGCGAAACCATCGAGCTGTCCCACCGGGCGCTCAATCGCGACGGCTTCGTCCGCGGCGCCCTCGACGCCGCGAAGTTCCTCGCCGGCCGGCCGGCGGGACTCTACACAATGGAGGACGTTCTGGCCTGATCGATCCGCCGGCCGGGCCGAGAGTTCGCGATTGACGACATCTCGCCGGCGGGAGAGACCCACGAGCCGGTCGGGCTTCCTAGCGTGACATCCTGGCCCCGTCGGGCCGGAAAGTCCGCCCGACTCTCACACCACCGTGATGAAGGAGGCGCGACGAACATGGCCGCCTGCGAACGGGGTTACCTCTGCGCGGTCTGCGGCGGCGAGGTCGAGGAGATCCACGAATCCGACCTGTATTTGCGTTACGTGCTGGGCGAGGTAAAGCCCGAATCGTTGGATCGCCTGCCGGAACGGCACATCCGTTGCGACCCCGCGCTGGCGCAGTTCATCGTCGAAACGTCGTTCGAACCGGTGGTGGCCGAGGGGCCGTTCGCCAAGTCGGGGCTGGATCCCGCCTTCGTGGCCGACGAGGAGCGGCGCGTCACCCGGGGCTATCTGCGACTGCTCGAGCTATCCGGGTCGCGCGGGGCGATCTGGGATTACCCGCTGACGGATTGAGCCGACCGGCCCGCGGCGACCGCGAGGGTCGCGCCGTGCGATCGATCCGATCACTCCGCCGGCGACAGAGCCGCCGCCTGCTGGGAACGTTGGTTTCATGAGCACCAAGACCGAGGTCCCGCCCGACGACCCGAGCCGGCGTCCCCGTCGCCGCCGAGGGTGGCTGCGCCTCGGCTGGATCGGCCGGCGCCGGCCAGCCGCGGGCGGCCCGGCCGTGGTGGGGCCGCGACTCCTCTTCCTCGACGACGACCCCGCGCGCGCCGCTTGCTTCCTGTCGGAGCACCCCGAGGCGGTCTGGGTGACGAACGTCCCCGACTGCCTCGCCCGGCTGGCCGCGCCCTGGGACGAGGTGCACCTCGACCACGACCTCGGCGGCAAGACCTATGTCGACAGTTCCGACACCGACTGCGGCATGGAGGTCATCCGCTGGCTCTGCAAGCAGCCGCGGGAGCACCTCAGAAATGTCTCGTTCTTCGTCCACACCCACAACGTCGCCGCGGGCCTGCTGATGGTCCTCCAGATGCGCAGCGGCGGCTACAGGGCCGAGTTCCGCCCCTTCGGCCTGGATCTCAAGCGCCTGCTGGCGCACAACGAGCCCGGAGCGGGTCCTCCGGCGGACCGCCGGCCTGGCGCGGAATCGGAGCCGGAGCCCGAATCCCGGCCAGCCCCGTCCGCCGTGTCGGCCCGCGTCGTCGGCCTCGGAGGTCGACTCCGGGCGTTTGGACGGTCGTGGCGCGCGCGGATCCGATCCCGAAAATCCAAGGAATCCCCCTGAGCAGCTATCGGGAGGCCCGGCGCGCATCCCGGAAAGCTCCGAGACCATCCTGTCGGATGGGCGATGCCCACCGATTCAAGGCCCCGGCCGGTGGGTAATGCCCACCCGCAGTAGATAACTGCCCCTACCCAGCCAGCGTCTTATTCGGTCAGCATCAATTCCTTCGATTGATCTCCGGAACCACCTCGGTGCCGGCCGGAATTGGTGTCAGGCCGAGGTCTGCCCCCCATGTATCATCATGGCCGATCTTCCCTTCCATCATCCCACCCTGTTGCTTCGCGAGGAGACGCATGCTCAACCCCGTTTTCCGCCATCTCCGGCCCTGCCGCCCGAGTACCGTGCTAGCTGGGGTCCTGCTGATGATGATGCTGGGCTCCGCCGTGCATGCCCATGCCGCGGAGCGGCCCAACATCCTCTGGATCACCAGCGAGGACCACGGACCTCACGCCGGATGTTACGGAGACCGTTACGCGACGACCCCCAACATGGACGGGCTCGCGGCGAAGGGGATGATCTATGCGCGCGTCTGGTCTTGTGCTCCGGTCTGCGCGCCGGCCCGCACCACGCTGATCTCGGGCCTCTTTCCCCCGAGCACCGGGGCCGAGCACATGCGCAGCATGGTGCCATACCCCTCGGGAAAGAAGATGTATCCCCAGTATCTTCGCGAGGCCGGCTACTATTGCACCAATAACAGCAAGACCGACTACAACCTCCAGGAGCCCGGCCGGGTCTGGGATGAATCGTCACCGCGGGCCCACTGGAGAAACCGCAAGGCCGGCCAGCCCTTCCTCGCCGTGTTCAACTCGGCCAGGAGTCACGAGAGCCAGATCCGCAAGCGCCCGCATACCCCGGTGCACGATCCCGCCCGGGTCCGCATCCCCGCGTATCACCCCGATACGCCGGAAGTCCGGCAGGACTGGGCGCAGTATTATGACCAGGTCAGCGAGGCCGACGCCGATGCCGGCAGGCGCCTGCGCGAGATCGAGCAGAGCGGCCTGGCCGACGAGACGATCGTCTTCTACTATGCCGACCACGGCCCCGGAATGCCTCGCTGCAAGCGATGGCCGGGGAACTCCGGCTTGCAGGTGCCGTTGATCGTCTACATCCCCGAGCGATTCCGGGACCTGCGGCCGCCGGAATACCGCGCGGGGGGTAAGTCGGACCGCCTCGTGAGCTTCGTCGATTTCGCGCCGACCGTGCTGAGCCTCGCGGGGATCCGACCGCCCGACTGGATGCAGGGGCAGGCCTTCCTCGGCGTCTACCGGCAGGCACCGCCGTCCTTCCTGTACGGATTCCGCGGCCGGATGGACGAGCGATACGACCTCGCACGCTCGGTGACGGACGGTCGTTACGTCTATGTTCGCAACTACCTGCCCCAGAAGATCGCCGGCCAGCACGTCAATTACATGTTCGAGACGCCGACGACCCGGGTCTGGAAGCGTCTGCATGACGAGGGCCGGCTGACGCCCGCGCAGGATCGTTTCTGGAACACGAAGGAACCCGAGGAGCTCTATGACCTCCAGTCCGACCCGGACGAGGTGAACAACCTCGCGCGCTCACCGGCCTGCCGGGACGTCCTCGCCAGGCTTCGCCAGGCGCACCGGGACTGGGAGATCCGGATTCGCGACGTCGGGTTTCTTCCCGAGGGGGAGATCTTTGCCCGGTCGCGCGGCGGGTCTCCCTACGACATGGGCCACGACGACCGCCGCTATCCCTTCCGTCGCGTCTTCGAGACGGCCGAGGCCGCCTCGATGCTCGACGCCGAAGCCATCCCGACGTTGAAGCATTCCCTGAAAGTCGACGACAGCGCGGTCCGCTACTGGGCGGCCCTGGGCTTTTTGATGCGAGGCGAGCCGGGCTTGCACGCCGCCCATGAGGAGCTGGTGGGGGCCCTGGGCGATGGATCGCCTTACGTGCGGATCGTCGCCGCCGAGGCGCTGGCACGATTCGGCGATCCGGCCGACCTCCAGCGGGGGCTCGCGGTGCTCGGCGGTCTCGCGGACTGGTCGAGGAACGACGTCTTCACCGTCATGGCCGCGCTGAACGCCATCGGCGAGCTGGGAAGCAAGGCCAGGCCGCTCCGCGACACCATCTCTCGGCTCGTCACCTCGGGCCCGGTTCCCCACCCGAGGTACGCGGACTTCGTGCCCCGACTGATCGCGGACCTGAAGGAGACGCTCAGGTAGAGGACTGCATCAATATGGGCACCGCCCCGGTCGGGCGACAGTCCCCGCGGCGCCGATCCCCGGCCGGATCGACCGGTGCGATCGCATTGAACTCGATCACCGACGCGCCTGGCCCGTCGATCGCTCGGCCCGCCCGAGATCGACCTCGATTCGCCGGATCGCCTCGGTAACCGCCGCGAGGAGCGCGTCGTCCTCGATGACGAAGTCGCTGGAATAGCTGAACATCTGCCCGAATGGCCGGACGTCGAGTGCGGCGACCTCGCGGAGGATGGGGAGGGCCTCGACGGCCTCGGCGCCCATCTCGCCCAGGCCCTCGGCGGCCCGTCTGGAGAGAGCTGCCACGGCGTCCGGATCGCCGAACAGCTTCATCAGCACCGGTAGCGTTAACTCAGGCTGATGCGTGATCCGCCAGAGGGCGATGGCTGCCTCGACGTGCGGCCAACGCCTGTGGAACGACCGGTCCTCCAGGCACGCGAGGAGCGCCGGGACCTCGCCCCGCGCGGCCTCGGCGCCCATCTCGCCCAGCACCTCGATCGCCAGCGATCGGCACCGGCTCTTCGGGTGGAGTTGCTCGTCGAGCACGTGCAGGACCGGGCCGGCTCGGCCGTCGAGTCGCCAGAGCGCCTGGGCCGCGCGGATCCGACACCATTCATCCGACGAGCTGAGCAGCCGCTCCAGTCGTGGGATCGCGGCGTGTGCCTCGGGGCCGCCGATCTGGCCGATCGCCTCCGCGACGTAGGGCTGCGCGTCCGGCTCCCGATCCATCAGCTCGATCAGCGCCGGGATCGCCGGCCGGGCGTCGGGGCCGATCCGGCCGAGGGCCAGCGCGGCCTGAACGGGTGGATTGCCGATGTCGCCCTCGGCGGGCGAGTCGCCCAGCACTTCGATCAGCGCAGGGACCAGGGCCCTGGCCTCGGCGCCGAGCCTGTCCAGGGACCGGGCCATGAGGGTGCGCTCGCTCTGCAACCGCTCGATGAGCACGGGGATCGCGCGGGGATCGCCCAGTACGGCCAGCGCCGTGGCGGCCCAGCCCCGGACCTTGGAGTCGTCGTCGTCGAGGGCGGCGGCCAGCGGCCCGACCGCCGCGGCCGAGGCGGCCCCGAGGCCGGCAAGGGTCTGGACGATCTGGCGCCGCTCATCGACGTCGGCGGCAGGGAGCTGCTCCGCCAGAGCCTTGACGATGACCGGCGTGACGGATCGCCGCTCGTGGCACATCCGGTTGAGCGCGAACCGGGCTCCCTGCCGGGCCGACGCGTCCCGACTATCGAGCGCGGCCAGGAAGATGCGCAGCCGCGCCGCGGGATCGCCCTTGACCGCCTCGCCCACACGGCCGCCGGTATCGCCCCCAACTGACTCGAAGTCGTCCCAGGCCGTGGCGGCCGTCTGGCAGAGGGTGTCGAGGATCGCCGCCGTTGGAGCGACGGGCGACGATCGCGCCAGGCAGATCGCGGCCGCGAGCCGGACGACGGGGGCTTCCTCCGGTTGCATCCGCTCGGCGAACAGGGTGTGGAACGGCGACAGATCGCCGGTGCCCTCGGCGAGGTCGCCCACCGCCAGGATCAGCGCGGCCCGGGACCGAGCATCGGCCTGGTTGGGGATGCGGGCGAGCAGCTCGGGGATCACCCGGTCCGCGCGGCCGCGGCAAAGGCCGAGCATGGAAATGGCGGCCTCGCGGACTGTTGGGTCCTCGTCGGCCAGCAGGTCGAGGTAGGTCCCGACGCCGGCCTCGACGGCCTGCCGTGCCGCCCGGACATGCTCCCGCTCGCGCCCGACCTGCTCCTGTCGCTCCCGCTGGGCTTCCTGGCTCGGGTCCACGTCGTCCCACAGGCGCGAGTGGACTTCCATGTAGGAGTTGCCGTCGGCGATGGAGCCCAGCAAATGGAAGATAGCTTCCTTCTCCGCGACGCCCGGGGCGGCCAGCAATTCGAGCAGGAACGGCACGGCGTGGGCCGTGGCCTCGTAGACTGTCCCCTGGTGCCAGATGGTGCTGAACAGCCCCTGGAAGGCGTGGTCCCGCGCATCCGCGTCGCCGGAGGCCAGGGCGCGGATCAGCGCGGGGACGTCATCCGCCGGGCCGTAAGCATGGGAGAGCTGCGACCAGTTGACCCTGTCGAGACCTTCGAGCATCGAATACCCCCTTCCAGCCGGCGTTGGCGAGGGTTATCTTGCCACGCCGAACGCGCGAGGGCAACGCGGGGGTTCATTGCCCCGAGCCGGTGCAGGCGGTGATACCCGCCCGGGGAACTCCGGCGAACCGGCGAAGTCAGCCGCAGGGTGCTTTCTCGAGGGACGACCCGGCGACTCTTCAGGGATGACCCGGCGACTCACGTCGCCGGTTCGCCAGGCCCAGACGAACCGTCCATTCCGGGCTCGAACCAGGTGGTGTTCGGCGAGGAGTGTCGTTTTTTCGACCGCGGGCCTGAGGGACTCCATACGGGCCAGGTGGGTCAGGCCACAGACCCCTGGGAGTGAAATCTCCTCCTCCGGCGTCCGGCGGTTCGGGGCCGGGCCGTCCGTCGGCGATCGCCGGGAGCGGGCGGCTCGTCGACGGACGGGTCGGTCGATCCGGCCGAACGGCCCGGATCTCGACGAGCAGCGCGAGAACGAGGTACGAGATTTGCCAGCCAGTTCGGGCCACGGACCCGAGGAGACCGGGCCGTCGGGGATCGATTGAAGCGACGCGACGGCCCCTACCAGCGATTGACCCAATCCGACGGCCATCGTGGACCGTGGGCGGTCCAACGGCTCACGGCACTTCCGGATCCCTCGGGTTCCCCGCGGGATGATCACGGGGTTGCTCGGCGGGCGCACTTATCGTGAGGAGACGTCGATGGCCGGTCCCGACCGGAGAATTCCCCACTCACTCCCGCGGCGGCGGCCGAAGCAGCCCTATAGCCGGCAGACGGTGCAAAAGGCGTCGAGGCTGCGCGGCGCCACCATGACGCCGAGCGTCTGCCCCTATTGCGCCGTCGGCTGCGGCCAGCTCGTCTACACCAAGGCCGGCCGGCTCATCGACATCGAGGGCGACCCCCGCAGCCCGATCAACCAGGGCACCCTCTGCCCCAAGGGGGCCAATACCTTCGGTCTCGCCGTCAACCCGCATCGGATCACCCACGTCCTCTACCGGGCGCCCCACTCCGACAGGTGGGAGAACAAGAGCCTGGACTGGGCGATGGACGAGATCGCCCGCCGCGTCCGCGACGCGCGCGAGGCCGACTTCCGGGCATGTGACGAGGACGGCCAGCGGCTGGGCTCGGTGCGCAACATCGGCACGCTCGGCGGCGCGACGCTCGACGTCGAGGAAAACTACCTGATCAAGAAGCTCTTCGGGGCAGGGCTGGGCGTGCTCTCCATCGAGAACCAGGCGCGGATATGACACTCCGCCTCGGTGCCCGGTCTGGGCGCCTCGTTCGGCCGCGGCGCGGCCACCAACACTCAGCAGGACATGGCCAACAGCGACTGCATCCTGTTCATGGGCTCGAACATGGCCGAGGCGCACCCCGTCGGCTTCCGATGGCCCATGAAGGCCCGGGAGAACGGCGCGACCCTCATCCACGTCGACCCGCGGTTCTCGCGGACCTCGGCCCATTGCGACGTGTTCGTCGGCATCCGGGCCGGCAGCGACATCGCCTTCCTCGGGGGGCTGATCAACCACGTCCTTACGCAGGATCGCTGGTTCAAGGATTACGTGCTCGCCTACACCAACGCCTCGGAGATCGTCCAGGAGGGCTACCGGGACACGGAGGACCTCGCGGGCCTCTTCAGCGGCTATGATCGAGAGGCCCATGTCTACGACGCCATCAAGGGTCACTGGGGCTTCGAGGGAGCCGATGGCGAAGGCGAGGGTGGCGACGCGGGGGGGGTGCCGAAGCGGGCCCAGGGAGGGGTCCACGGCTACGCCCTCATGGGCGGCCCCGCGCAGCACGCCAGGCCCCGCGGCGATCCGACCTCCGCGCCGAAGGCCACGGCGCCCCGCGACCCGACCCTGCAGCACCCGCGCTGCGTCTTCCAGATCCTCCGGCGGCACTTCGCGCGGTACACGCCCGAGAAGGTTGCCGAGGTCTGCGGCTGCACGCCCGAGGAATTCCTCAGCGTGGCCGAGCTGATCTGCGCCAACTCGGGTCGCGAGCGCACCACGATGCTCGTCTACGCGGTCGGCTGGACGCAGCACCCCACCGGCGTGCAGATGATCCGCGCCGGCGGCATCCTGCAACTGCTCCTGGGCAACATCGGCCGGCCCGGCGGCGGCATCATGGCGATGCGGGGGCATTCGAGCATCCAGGGCTCGTCCGACGTGCCGACGCTCTACGACCTCCTGCCCGGCTACCTGCCCCAGCCGGCGGCCGACCCCGGCCACGAGACGCTCGACGCCTACGTCGAGCACGAGGGGTTGCCCACGGGCTACTGGGCCAACTTCCGCGAGTTCATCGTCAGCCTGCTCAAGGCGTATTACGGCGATGCCGCGCAGCCTTCCAATGACTTCCGCTACGACTGGCTGCCGCGCATCGACGGCGATTACTCACAGCTTCCGACGTTCGACCGCATGGCCCGGGGCGAGATGACCGGCTACTTCGTCCTGGGCCAGAACCCCGCCGGCGGCGGGCCCAACGCCGGGCTGCATCGCGCCGGTCTGCGAAACCTCGACTGGCTGGTCGTCGTCGACTGGTTCCCGACCGAGACCGCGACGTTCTGGAAGGACGACCCGGACGCGCCGCCGCCATCGGAGATCGGGACCGAGGTCTTCCTGATTCCGGCGGCGTCGAGCGTCGAGAAGGAAGGGACGTTCACCAATACGCAGCGGCTACTTCAGTGGCACAACAAGGCGCTCGACCCGCCCGGCGACTGCCGCTCGGACGCCTGGTTCCTCTATAACCTTGGCAAGCGGCTGAAGCGGCTCTACGCCGGCTCGACCGACCCGAAGGACCAGCCGCTCCTGAATCTCACCTGGGATTACGATCAGGACGGACCCCGGCGGCTGCCCGATGGCTCGATCAGCCGGATCGAGGGGGAGCCGGACGTCGAAAAGGTCCTCCAGGAGATCAATGGCCACCGGCTCGACGAGGTCGACCCGCGCACCGGGCGGCCCCGTCTGCTCCGCGATTTCAGCGAGCTGAAGGATGACGGCACAACGGCATGCGGTTGCTGGATCTACAGCGGGGTCTACCCCGAGCCAGGCCGCAACCGGGCGAACGAGCGCCGGCATGTCGAGGGGCCGCTCCATCCGGAATGGGGCTTCGCCTGGCCGCTCAACCGCCGGATCATGTACAACCGCGCCTCGGCCGACCCCGAGGGACGGCCGTGGTCCGAGCGCAAGAAGCTCATCTGGTGGGACGAGCAGCAGCGGCGGTGGGTCGGGCATGACGAGCCGGACTTCGAGCCCGAGAAGCCGCCCGATTATCGCCCCCCGGCGGAAGCCACGGGCATGGCGGCCATCGCCGGGGACCAGCCGTTCATCATGAAGCCCGACGGCCTGGGCTGGCTCTATGCCCCCGGCGGTGTGAAGGACGGTCCCTTGCCGACGCACTACGAGCCGGTCGAGTCGCCTGTCGGCAACCTGCTCTACCCGCGGCAGGCTCCCACCCCCGGCGTGCGCATGTTCGAGGGGCCGCTCAATCCCCTGGCGCACCCGTCGGCGACCGAGTTCCCGGTGGTGGCCACCACATTCCGCCTCACCGAGCACTACCTCAGCGGCCCGATGAGCCGGTTCAACGGCTGGCTCAACGAGCTCCAGCCGGAGATGTTCGTCGAGCTCAGCCCCGAGCTGGCCGCGGAGCGCGGGATCGAGCACGGCGGCTGGCTGACCGTCCGGTCGCCTCGCGGGATCATCGAGGCCCGCGCCATGGTCACCCGGAGGATTCGCCCGCTGACCGTCGAGGGGCGCGTCGTCCATCAGATCGCCCTGCCGTTCCACTGGAGCTACGCCGGCGAGACCGTCGGCGGCAACGCGAATGACCTCACCTCGCTGCTTGCCGATCTCAACGTCAGCATGCACGAGGCGAAGGCGTTCACCTGCCAGGTCGAGGCGGGCCGCCTGTCGGGCCGCGTGGCCCGTCCGACGGTGCCGCCGACCACCTGGCCGGACCGCGAGCCGGTCCCCGACACCCCCGCGGCCGCCCAGCCGGAAGGGAAGTTCCGGGGCATCAGCATCACGCCGGCGACCGAGCCCGAGGCCAGGGCCGCCGGCGTCCCCGGCGGCCCGGAAGGACTCGCGGCGATGGCCCGATGGGAGAGGCCGTCATGACCCCGAGGGAGCTCGAGATCCACGACCTTCCCCAGTCCACGGACCCGCCCGTCGGGGCGATGGGCGAGCTCCTCGAGCGGGTCATCGGGCCGTTCCTTCCGGCGGAGGGTCCCGAGCCCCGCACGTCCACGGGGTTCTACACGGATACGACCGTCTGCATCGGCTGCAAGGCCTGCGAGGTGGCCTGCAAGCAGTGGAACCAGCTCCCCGCTGACGGCCTGAACTGGACGGGGAACAGCTACGACAACACCGAGAGCCTCTCGGCCACCTCGTGGCGGCACGTCAAGTTCATCGAGCAATTCCCGCCGGCCGCGCCCCCGCGAGGCCCGAACGCGATCGAACGAGGCCCGGCCGGGAGCCCGGTCACCCTCGAGTCGCTCCTGGACGGCGCGATCGGCGGATGCCACGACGGCGACGGCAATGGCCCCCACGCTGGCCGCTGGCTGATGATGAGCGACGTCTGCAAGCACTGCGCGGCCGCGCCCTGCGAGCATGCCTGCCCGACGGGGGCGATCATCTATAACGAGTTCTCCAATGTTTACATTCAGTCGGATATCTGCAACGGCTGCGCGTATTGCGTCGCGGCCTGCCCCTTCGGCGTGATCACCCGCAGCGCGCTCGACGGCCACTCGCACAAGTGCACGCTCTGCTACGACCGCCAGCGCGACGGCCTGGTCCCGGCCTGCGCCAAGGCCTGCCCGACGGCCTCGATCCAGTTCGGCCCGATCGACGAACTGCGCGAGCGGGCAAATCGGCGGCTCGCGGAGCTGAATCGGCTGGGCCTCTCGGGAGCGTACCTGTACGGCGACAAGCCCGTCGGGACCTACTCCGAGCTCCATTCGTTCTACCTGTTGATCGATCGCCCTGCTGTTTATGGGCTTCCCGACGTGCCGTTCAACCCCTGGCTCCACATGAAGGGGGATTACCTCCGCACCATCGCGACCGCGGCGGTGACGATGGCCGTGTTGATCGCGGCGATCCTGCTTCCCTCCCTGTTTCCGGGGCCCTGAGATGCCGGACGACTCCAGGCCGCGAATGACCGCAACGGGTTACGCTCCCTTCGAGGTGAGCAAGGCGCCAAACTGGCACGGGCTGGTGGCCCTGGACCTGCTCTTCAACAACCTGGCGACCGGGCTGTTCCTGGTCGCCGCCATCGCCGAGCTCGTCGCGCCGGCGACCTTCGGACCCGCGGCGAGGCTGGCGTATCCCGTCGCCCTCGTCCTGCTGCTCACCGACCTCTCGCTGCTGGTGCTCGACCTGGGCGACCCCCTGCGGTTCCACCACATGCTGCGGGTGTTCAAGCCCGGCTCGCCGATGTCGCTGGGCACCTGGTCGCTCACCGCCTTCTCTCTCCCGCTGGCCGTCGTCGTGGCGATCGAGGCAGTGGAGGTGCTCGACCTGATGCCGGGCCCGTCGGCATCGATCGAAGTGGTGAGGAAGGCCGCCGTAATCGCGGGCTTGCTGCCGGCGTTCGGGTCGGCCGCCTACAAGGGGGTCCTGTTCAGCACCAGCGCGCAGCCGGGCTGGCGGGACGCCCGCTGGCTCGGGGGTTACCTCGTGAACTCGGCGCTCATGCTGGGCACCGCCGAGTGGTTCGCCCTGTCCCTCCTCGGCGGGTACGCCCGTGCCGCCGCCGCGCTCCGCGTCCCGCTCGCGATCCTGCTCGCGCTCAATGTGATCCCAGCGGGCCTGCTGTTCGCGGACCTCCGCGCCGCGATGGGGCGGATCGATCCCGGCGGGAAGCTCGCCGCCCTCGTGCCGACGGCCTGCATTGGGACGACGCTGGTCCCCCTGGCCCTGCTGCTCGCGGGCGGTGGGACTGCATGGATGATTGTCGCCGTGTCGATCATGTTGATCGGGGCCCTGGCCGCCCGCTCGCTCATCCTCAAGATCCCTCACGCGATCCCCGGGCGGCTGGGGGAACGGCATGGCAGGGGGTGAGATGCGGCGGTTCGCGCGAGAGGTGCTTTGTCTTCTGCCATGACCCGGCGACTCTGACTCTCGCCGCCGGTTCGCCGCGAGACATGACCCGGCGACTCACGTCGCCGGGTCGCCCAACGATCACCCGGCGACTCACGTCGCCGGTTCGCCCGACGATCACCCGGCGACCTACGTCGCAGATTTCTCGGATACTTACCAGGAAAAAGAGCAAGACCCCGGGAACCAGGAGTTTCCGATCGATTTGTCTTCAGAACATTCCCATGGCTTCGATGCCATGCCTTCTTGTCTGACGAGAATCGTGCCGGTTAAGGTACTGCACCTTGCCTGTGTCGAGGTCGATCGCGGCCGCTGACCTGTGAGAAACGCCGCCAGGTCGAGTGAGTACCGCTCGACGATCTGAAGCCACCCCAACGGAGACCGTCGGATGCCGATCACTCCCCATCGCCCCTGGTTCGTGCTGGGCCTGGTGCTCCTCTGGCTCGGGTCTCCGTTCGCCCCCATGATGGCGGCCGACGAAGCATCGCCCCGGAAGGCTGAGATGGCGGGCTACCTGCTCGTCCCGCACAGCAAGGTGGATGAATCGTACAACGCGGGCTTCTCGATGTACGTGGCGGCCTGGCCGCTGTTGAAGAACTACCCGGGCCAGGAGTTCCAGAGCGGGTTGTTCGGCACCTGGATGTTCGCGCAATACGACGGGCGGAAGCCCGAGAAGATTTACTCCGACATCGAGGGCGGCCTGGGCTGGTGGCGGGATACGCGGTTCGCCACCGAGACGCCGAAGTTCATCATGGGCGGGGTGGCCCTCAACTTCAGCGAGTGGGCCAACGGCCCCGGGGCCGGCAAGGGCCGCGACTGGAAGCATCCCGCCGGCCACTACGCCATCGCCCAGCTCAGCCCGTGGGTGCTGTGGCCGCCCGACGGGCTGAATCTCAGGCAGGGCACGGCCGGGGAGCTGGTCGGGTACGGTTACCTGCCGCTGCCGCTCACCGCGCCCAGGAAGACCACCGCCGGCAAGGGCGTGCCGACGGGGAACCACTGCTGGACCCTGTTCCTCAACACCGGCAACTTCAAGGGGCCGGTGGCGTTCTTCACCCCGTACTTCTGGTCGAAGCCGACCGTCGACAAACCCGGCCTGGCGGGCCTGTTCCTCGACGCCCGTCCGTCCGAGCCGAACAGGGCCGTGCAGATGGAGACCCAGCACATCCCGGCGTACATCGCCCGGGACGCGAAGGGGAATACCTATGCCCGGGTCGCGCCCACGCGGTTCCCGGGCCGGCCCGAGGGCGGTTCTCCGCTGATCCACGGCATGACCGCATATAAAAAGGCCGCGTTATGGGATGGTGTGGAGGCGTGGTTCCACGGCGGCCCGGCGGTCTCCGGCCAGATTGACCCGAAGGCGGCGAGCGTCCACACCTTCGACGGAACGGGCGGGGCCACCTGGCAAATCTACACCGATGACACCGCACGGGACAAAAAGGTGCCCATCGCCTGGAAGTCGTTCGCCACGCCCGTCGCGCTGGATGACACGACTTACGGCTACAGGTGGGCCGAGGACTCCGTGACGAGGACCGACGCGAAGGAGGCGGCGATCGTCACCCTCCCCGAGTACTTTCGGCTGGAGAAGGACGAGAAGGGCCGGGAGCGATGGGCGGCGGTCAAGCCGACGGAAGTGCCGGCCGAGACCGGGCTGGCCAGGGTGGAGTTCCCGAGGCGGCGCGGTCCCGACCGGAGGCCGTACGTCACCCCCGACGAGGCCGAAAGTTGCTGGAAGAAGCCGGGTCCGGCGGCCGGTCCGTTCGAGGCGAAGCTGGGGGACAGCAGCGTGGTGACTTATTACTGGTACCGGTTCGCCGACCAGCCCGCGCTCATGAACGCCGACCTGACCGCGGAGGAGCGCGAGGCGCTTCAGAAGCGGGTGGAGCTGCTGCACCGGAACTGGACCAGGGACCGCGATTACCTGCCGCCGCCGAGGGTCGGCAGGCTGGCCGACATCGATCCGGCGCTGCTCGTGACCCCGCCTCGAGGACTGGAAATCGGCTACGTCCCCATCGTCACCAGGCAGGCGGCGAGCTCCGGCGACTGACGGCGACGGTTCGCCAGGGGGACTTCCCGTGATCCGCCATCCGTCCACCGAGCGTCGTTCTGTCCTGTGGGGGCTTGCTCTCGTCGTGGCTGCGGTCGGTTCCTGCGCCGCCCCGGTGCGAGCGATCGAGCCATCGAAACCGAACATCGTCTACATCCTGGCGGATGACCTCGGGTACGGCGACGTCGGGTGTTACAACCCGGCCTCGAGGATCCCCACCCCGAACATCGACCGGCTGGCCGGGCAGGGAGTTCGGTTCACGGACGCGCACTCGCCCTCGTCGGTGTGCACGCCGACCCGCTACGCCCTTCTCAGCGGCCGATACGCCTGGCGGACGAGACTCCAGCGGAACGTGATCGGCCCGTTCGCGCCGCCGCTCATCGCGGAGGGACAGCTCACGGTCCCCGGGCTTCTCCGCGCCCAGGGATATTCCACCGCGTGCATCGGTAAGTGGCACCTCGGCTGGGGCTGGCCTCGACTCGGCAAGGACGGCCGGCGGGATTTCTCCGGGCCGATTCCCGACGGGCCGACCTCGCGCGGTTTCGACCTCTACTTCGGGACGGATGTGCCGAACTACCCGCCGTTCTGCTTCCTGGAGAACGACCGGACGGTCGGCATCCCGTCGGCAGCGGCGCCCGTCGGGCGGGACTCGTTCAATATCGCCGGGCCGATGGTTACCGGATGGAAGCTCGTCGAGGTGCTGCCGGCGCTGGAACGGCGGGCGGTGCAACACATCGAGACGGCCGCAAGGGGCGGCGAGCCGTTCTTCCTCTACCTGCCGCTCACCTCGCCTCACTTCCCGGTCGTGCCGGCGCCCGCGTTCCGGGGGAAGAGCCGGGCGGGTGAGTACGGCGACTTCGTGGTGCAGACCGATCACGTCGTCGGCGCGGTGCTCGACGCGATCAAGAGGAGCGGCGTTGCGGAGACGACGCTGGTCATCCTGACGAGCGACAATGGCCCGGAGGTCGCCGACGAGGTGAACCCCGGCGCCTACGACCGGCTGAAGCAGTTCGGGCACGCGAGCATGGGCTCCCTGCGCGGCGTCAAACGCGACGCCTGGGAGGGTGGCCACCGGGTCCCGTTCATCGCCCGATGGCCGGGCCGGATCCGGGCGGGAACCACCTGCGGCGAGACCGTATGTCACGTCGACCTGATGGCGACCGTGGCCGCGCTGCTCGACGTGAAACTGCCCGCGAACGCCGGCGTGGACAGCGTCAATATCCTGCCGGCGCTCCTCGGCGAGAAGCGAACGGCCCCGCTGCGAGAGGCGACGGTCCTCCACAGCGGGCAGGGCAAGTTCGCCATCCGCCGCGGGGACTGGGTGCTCATCCTCGCCCCCTCCGGGGACGACAACCGCAAAGAGGGCGAGCCGGAATGGTTCAGGAGAACCCGTGGGTACGCACCGCACGCCGAGCCCGGGGAACTGTTCAACCTCGCCGCGGACCCGACCCAGGGGAGAAACCTCTACTCGGCCGAGCCGGCGAAGGTGGACGAACTCGCGGCCCTGATGGAGCGCTACGTGACGGAAGGCCGGAGCACGCCTGGACCGAAACAGAAGAACGACGTGGAGGTCCGCTGGGACGGGCGGGGCAAGTGAGCCTTGCGCCGGCGACGGAAGGGACCAGGGGTCGAAGCCACCGGTCCCGACTCCTCTCACCCGGCAAACTTTTACAACTTTTCTTCTATCAAAACTTCTTGGTTGTCACGTATCGCCAAGCCATCGGACCAAGGCCAGACGTCCCGTCGAAGCCCCCCGGCGGCGGGTGTCCGATTGTCCCGGGCTACCTGGTTGACAGCCCCTTGCGGCTCAAGCACAATCCGCTATTCCAACCGCAGCGACTTCATTCGTTGAGAATTGTTCTGGGCGGAGGGCAGCCATGACCGAGGCAAGGATGAACTTGCCCGTGGTCCGGGGCTTTGGCGAGACATCGCGGCGCGATTCCTGGTGGATCCAGCCGGTGGGCGTGCTCGTCGGGTTGTCGGCATTCATCGTGTACGCGACGTGGGCGGCGTTCCAGGGGACGCACTACCACTTCGGGCCGTACCTCTCGCCGTTCTACTCGCCCGAGCTGTTCGGCGACTCGGAGCATAGCTGGTTCGGGCCGAAGCCGGGCTGGTGGCCGGCCTGGATGGTTTTCTCGCCCGCGCTCCTCATCCTCTGGGCGCCGGGCGGGTTCCGGGTCACGTGCTACTACTACCGCGGAGCCTACTACAAGGCGTTCTGGGCCGATCCGCCCTCGTGCGCGGTCGGCGAGCCGCGCAAGAGCTACTGGGGCGAGCGCCGGCTGCCCCTGATCTTGCAGAATATCCATCGCTACTTCCTGTACCTGGCGATCCTGTTCCTGGTACTCCTTGCCTCCGACGTGTACAAGGCGCTCTGGTTCAAGGATGCCACGACGGGAGCGGTCCGGTTCGGGGTGGGCGTCGGCACGATCGTGCTCGCGGTGAATGTGGTCTTGCTGAGCGGTTACGCGCTGGGCTGCCACTCGCTGCGGCACCTGGTGGGGGGCTACCTCGACCAGTTGAGCCGGGCGCCGGCACGGCACACCGCCTACCGTTGCTCCAGTTGCCTGAACCGGAAGCACATGGTCTGGGCCTGGTGCAGCCTGTTCTCGGTGGCGTTCAGCGACCTGTACGTGCGCCTTTGTTCGATGGGCGTCTGGACGGATTTTCGGATCATCTGAGGGGCCGTCCCGAGAGGGCTCCGAGACGTCTTGCAGGGTGGGCATTGCCCACCAAATCGAGGCCTCGAATCGGTGGGCAATGCCCACCCGACGCCATCCAACCGCCCCTCCTAATACAGACTCCCGGCCCGTTCGACGCCCCGACCCCTGGTGGAGGATCATCCGAGCGTGAGCGAGTATCAGACGCACGAGCATGATGTCCTGGTCATCGGTGCCGGCGGGGCGGGGTTGCGGGCCGCGATCGCGGCGTCCGCCGCGGGGGTCTCGGTCGGCCTCGTGTGCAAGTCGCTCCTGGGCAAGGCGCACACGGTCATGGCGGAAGGGGGCATGGCCGCCGCCCTGGCCAATGTGGACGATCGCGACAACTGGAAGGTCCACTTCGCCGACACGATGCGCGGCGGCCAGTACGTCAACAACTGGCGGATGGCCCAGCTCCACGCCCAGGAGGCGCCGGCGCGGGTGCGCGAGCTGGAGGCCTGGGGCGCGGTGTTCGACCGCACGACCGACGGCCGCATCCTCCAGCGGAACTTCGGCGGGCACCGCTACCCGCGGCTGGCGCACGTCGGCGACCGCACCGGACTGGAAATGATCCGCACCCTTCAGGATCATGGCATCCACCGGGGGATCGAAGTCTACATGGAGAACACGGTCGTCCGGCTGATCAAGGACGGCGACCGCGTGGCGGGGGCATTCGCCTACTCGCGCGACCGCGGACGCTTCGTCGTCTTCCGCGCCAGGGCCGTGGTGCTGGCGACGGGCGGGATCGGCAAGGCGTACAGGATCACCAGCAATAGCTGGGAATATACCGGCGACGGCCACACGCTCGCCTACGACGCCGGCGCCGAGCTCCAGGACATGGAGTTCGTCCAGTTCCACCCGACGGGGATGATCTGGCCGCCCAGCGTGCAGGGCATCCTGGTGACCGAGGGGGTGCGCGGCGAGGGGGGAATCCTGCTCAACAACAAGGGTGAGCAGTTCATGTATCAGGACATCCCCGAAGCCTACCGCAACCAGACGGCGAAGGACCCTGAAGAGGGCTGGCGCTACTGCCAGGGGGATCGAAATGCGTTCCGTCCCGCCGAGCTGCTGACCCGCGACCACGTGGCGCGCTGCATCATGCGCGAGGTGCGCGCGGGCCGCGGCAGTCCGCACGGCGGCGTGTACCTGGATATCTCGTGGATCAAGGCCAAGATCCCCCACGCGGCGGAGCACATCAAGCGGAAGCTGCCCAGCATGTATCACCAGTTCAAGGAGCTGGGAGATATCGACATTACCCGGGAGCCGATGGAGGTCGGGCCGACGACCCATTACGTCATGGGCGGGATCCGCGTGGACGGCGAGTCCCAGATGTCGCGCGTGCCGGGTCTGTTCGCCTGCGGGGAGTGCGCCGTCGGCCTGCACGGCGCCAACCGGCTGGGCGGGAATTCGCTGTCGGACCTCCTGGTCTTCGGCGCCCGCGCGGGCGAGTTCGCGGGCAAGTTCGCCCGGGAGCACGGCGAGACCCGGATCGATACCGGCCAGGTGGACGAGGCAGCGCGGTGGGCCCTGGCCCCGTTCGATCGCGAGGGGGACGAGGGACCGTTCCAGATCCAGCAGGAACTTCAGGGGATGATGCAGGATCTCGTGGGGATCGTGCGCACCGACGAGGAAATGCGGCGTGCCCTGGAGAACCTGGCCGTGCTGCGCGAGCGGGCTTCCCGCGTGAAGGTGACGGGCAACCGCGAGTACAATCCGGGCTGGCACACGGCGCTCGATCTACACAATCTGTTGACGGTCTCCGAGGCCATCGCGCTGGCCGCCCTGGCTCGCAAGGAGAGCCGGGGCGGGCATTTCCGCGAGGATTATCCGGAGAAGGACGCGCGGTTCGGCAAGTTCAACCATGTGGCGCGCAAGGGGCCGGATGGTCGGATGGAACTGGAAGAGGCGCCCATCCCCGAGATGCCCGCCGAATTGAAGCAGATCATCGAGGAGATGAAGTGATGACGACCATCGAGGTGGCGCCGCCGGCGGAAGAGACCGCCCGCATCCACAAGACGGTGACGCTGCGCATCCGGCGCGGCGACGCGGACGGCGGCCGGTTCGAGGACTACGTCACGCCGGTCTCCGAGGGCATGGTCGTCCTCGACGCGGTGCACCGCGTGCAGGCCGACCAGGCCAACGACCTGGCGGTGCGCTGGAATTGCAAGGCGGGAAAGTGCGGCTCGTGCTCGGCGGAGATCAACGGCAAGCCGAAGCTGATGTGCATGACGCAACTGGCGCATCTCCCGCTGGAGGAGCCGGTGGTCATCGAGCCCTTGCGGACGTTCCCTCTGGTCAAGGACCTGGTGACGGACGTCTCGTGGAATTACCGGGTGAAGAAGCGGATCAAGCCGTTCCAGCCGCGTCCGCCGGATGCGCCCGACGGCACCTGGCGGATGGGCCAGGCCGACGTGGACCGCGTCCAGGAGTTCCGCAAGTGCATCGAGTGCTTCCTGTGCCAGGACGTGTGCCACGTCCTGCGCGACCACCACATGCATGACGAGTTCATCGGCCCGCGGTTTCTGGTCCACGTCGCGGCGCTGGAGATGCACCCGCTCGATACGGCGGACCGGCTGCCGGAGCTGAAGCAGGCCCACGGAATCGGCCTGTGCAACATCACCAAGTGCTGCACCAAGGTCTGCCCCGAGAACATCACCATCACGGACAACGCCATCATTCCCCTGAAGGAGCGCGTTGTCGACGAGTTCTACGACCCGTTCATGCGCGTGCTCCGATTGCTCGGGCTGCGGAAGAAGCGCTGACGGGCGACGCACGGGCCACGACGCTCGGTTCTTCATCCTGGATCGCGCGGAACGGGGAGGAGCACCATGGCCGATTTCAAGCTCATCTCGCGGGACGCCGTCCCCGAGGCGATCGAGAAGGCGGAGCGGTATCGGCTGCTTAATGAGCCGTGGCAGGCGGAGAGCATCTGTCTCGACGTGCTCGCGGTGGACCCCGAGAACCAGCGCGTGCTGGTGCTCCTGATCCTGGCCCTGACCGACCAGTTCCAGACCGGGCCGAGCGATTGCGTCCAGCGGGCCGAGTCGCTGGTGTCGAAGCTGCAAGGGGAATACGAGCGGGCGTACTACAGCGGCCTCATCTTCGAACGGCGCGGCTATGCCCGCGCCTCGCTCGGCGGGCCGGGCAGCGAAACGGTCGCTTACTGGTGGATTCGGCGGGCGATGGACTTCTACGAGCAGGCGGAACGGCTGCGCACCCCGGGCAACGACGACGCCCTCCTGCGGTGGAATAGCTGTCTGCGCCTGTGCGAGCATTACCACCTCCGACCCGAGCCGGAAGAGTCACTCCAGCCGTTCGCGCAGGTGGCGGCGGGCGACTGAAGCGGCCGACCCGACGGGATGTCTCCGGGCCAGCCGTCAGCGGGCGCCTGGGGCGGGCGGCAGACGGCCGGCCAGGTCGATCGAGCCGGCCGGGACCCGGGCGATGACATGACGGCCGACGAAGCCGTAGTAGCGCTCCCACTGGTTGCCCCGTCGGATTTCCTCGGCCTGCCAGACCAAGCCTTCCTCGACGGCGGCGGGAGCGTCGTCGACCGCGGGCACGTTCCACTTCGCCCTGATCGGCAGGGACGGCAACGCAACCCGGCGGACCTCGCCGTCTCCCTCGCCTTCGAGCGAGAAGATCGCCCGGCCCGCCTGGACGTCGGCCCTCGTCGCAGGGTGGTCGAGGCGCGGGAAGGCCAGGTGGGCCGTTTTGTGAAACGGAGGAACCTGCGCGCCCGGGGGCCGCTCGGCCGTGAACCGATCGCCGTAGGTCTTCAGAAAGCCCACGCACTCCGCGACCGCGGCGTCCCGCTGCTCCTGGGGCCAGTAGAGCTCGCAGCGAGGCGCGCCCTCGATCGCCGAGATCTGCCAGGCGAGGTAGTCGCAGGTGCGGATCAACTGCCCGGCTCCGACCGCGAGCCCTTCGAGGTCGGCCTCGGGGACGGGGATTCCCTCCCGGTCTCCGCCCGACATTTCGAGCTGGATCGCGGTCTTGTGGGTGCGCCGAGCCGTCCCGATCGCCGAGCGGTCCGCCATCATCGCGAGCACCGCCTCGCGGAAGCCCGGCGACCGCAGCAGGGGCGAGGCGTAGATGTGGCTGAGAGACCGGAAACTCAACCGGCTCGTGCCCGGCTTGCGGAGGAACGCCGCCCACGGCGAGGCCGGGTCGTTGAAGAGCCATCGGGCGGCCTCGCGAACCGCCGGATCGTCGGGGTACGTCCACATCGGCTCGAACGCTTCGAGGCCGTTGAGCTGGTCCTTCTCGGGGTTCCACTTGCGGATCTCGGCCACGTAATCGGCGAAGGCCGCCCGATCGCCCGCGCGGGCCCGAATCACCGAGAACTGCGCGATGTATTGCACCAGCGTTTCATGTTGGCCGTAGCCCTCGGAGGGGAACCAGTCGATCGTCTCGCGGGCCTGGGTCGTCAGCGCCTGGATCACGGGCAGGGCGGCCTTCGAATCCCACCGGTCGAGGTCCAGCGCCATCCAGCAGGCTCCTTGCAGTTGCAAGTCCGGGGTCGACCGGGGCCACGGGACACCGGCGATCTCGAGCGTGCGGCGAGCGATCAGCTCGGAGACGCTGGGATTGCGGCGGGACCTCAGCACATCGCCCTTCATCGGCCCCTCGCCCGCCCTGGAGCGCGAGGCGGCCACGCGAATCCCCCCGAAGACGGCCGGGACGGCCGGATCGGGCAGCTCGATGAGATGGCCGGCCGCCTCCATCCAGGGTTTGGGCCCGGCCGAATCGTCGAGCAGGGTGCGATACCAGCGCTCGGGCGGGGAGAGTCCGCGGTTCTTCTCCCAGAACTCGCGCATGGGCCGCGCCAGGTCCTTGCGCGAGAGCGAGCCATACTCGACCTGGGACGCCTCTCCCGGAAACTGGTGCATTCCCAGGATATTTCTCACGGCGACGACCTCGGCCTCGAGCACAGGATAGACGCGGCGATCGATCGACATCGAGCCGCGCCCGAAGCTCACCGTGCGGGTCAGCCGCGTGTCGTTCTCGATCGCGGCGAGCAGCGGCTCGACGGCCGCTTCCCCTTCCGCTTCCAGCGCCAGCACCTGGGGAGCATTCACGGGCGTGTTACCGAAATGCATCTGCTGGGGCTGGGCGATCTGGTCGAGGTCGCGGATCAGCGCGGCGACCCGGGCGGCAGGGTCGGCCCCGCGCGGCGGGATCGGCCCGCGCGGCGGTTCGCTGGCCCGGCGCTCCTGGTCGGCCAGCAATTCGGGGAGCTGGCGGAGGAACGGGAAATACCCGGCGCGGCCGTTGCCGTGCGTCGGGTCCCACTCGAATCCCATTTCTTTCGCCCGCGCCTGGGCGGCCTTCACGAACGCCGAGAGGCGTCGGGCTGTATCAAGCGCGATCACGTCGTCGCCGCGCATGTGGGCGTCCACCAGCCGCAGATACATCCCGGTGGCCCATTCCTGGGCGAGCCTCAGGTAGTTGACGTGATAATCGGTGAAGTCGCGGCCCCGGATTTCGGGCGTCCAGGTGGTGGCCGCGGCGAACAGTTTCTCGGCCAGATCGGCGCGGCCGAGCCGGAGCAAGAGGCAGACCTTCAGTGCCGATCGTTCACCGAGGCCCGGCGGCCCGCCCGGCCCGAACCGGCCATGACGCCCCCAGAGGCCCCCGAATCCGGCGGCATTCCCCTGGCCCCGCGCGACCCTGGCCCCGGCGTTCGGGCCGCCGGTACGAATCGAGTCGACCATGTCGCGGACGTCCGCATCCAGGTTGACCGCAGGGCCGACCGACGCCGCGGGATAGATCTCGCCATCCCACCCCACGGCGAACCGACGGGTCTCGCCCGGCCGCTCGGGCAGGACGAACGCATGGGTCCCGTAGGTCCGTCCGTCGAGCACCTCGACCTCGCGGTACTCGCAGCCGCGCGGGTCGGCCACGCCCTGGTCGAACAGCGCCGAGGTCGCCGTGAGCAGAAACCGCGGGAGCTTCGTCTGCGGCGGCGTCCACGGCTCCTTCTGAGCGGGAGGGTCGGGGATCGACCGGCCGTCGAACTTCGTCGGCTGGCCGGCGTTCTGGGCGCCGAGGCACGCCAGGGCGATCGCGATGGGCGGCAGGATCCGCCGATTTGAGGAGAATCGCATGGTCACCGAGGTCTCCTTCGCGGGCGGAGTCATCCACGACCGCGATCAGGGGGTCATCCGTACTGAGAGAGGCCGGAACCCGAGACGTCCGCCGAGGATCTTCCGGTATCGCTCGTCCATCGGCAGTCCCAGCGCCTGGGCCGCTTCGAGCCGGATCAGGGCTTCGGTGCTTGCGAACTGCCGCCCGTTCTGAGGCGGCGGGGTTCGTCGCGCCGAGGCGGGAAGGCCCCGCAGGATCGCCGTGATGGCCCGGGGATCGTACACGGCCAGGGCCTTGCTCGGGGTGAACTGGTAGTACGAGTAGACGACCCCTTCGGCGAGGAGATCCGGCATGCGATCGAGCGCCGGCGCGATGATTGCGGCGGCCAGCTCGCGGTCGTACCGCGCCACCAGGGCGGCCAGCACGACCGGCTCCTGCACCTCGCTGAAAAGCGAGCTCTGGGAGGACGGGTACGGCGGCTCGCGGTGGGCGGCCGCCAGCCAGAGCCGCTCCTCCAGGCGATCGGAATCGATCCGCTCGACCAGCGGGAGCAGGACCGCCATGCACTTCGCGATCCGCAGGAAAGCGCCGTGCGGCCTCTCGTTCGCGAGCTGTCGCAGCCGGTCGAACGCCTCGCCCAGCAGCGCCCTCGCCCCGGCCGGATCGGTCTCGGCCCGTGCGGCGGCCATCCGGGCCAGGCCCTCGGCGACCACCTCGGGCCGGGGACGCACGCCCGGCCCGGCGGGTTGGTTGAGCCGATCGAGGATCCTCCGCGCGCGGGGCAAATCGACCGGCGCCATCCGCTGGCAGATCCGCAGGATGAGCTCGTCGTGGGTGAAGTCCCAGCGTTTGGGCGCGACCCGGGGCACGAACCGCTCGGCCTCCGCCGGATCGATCGCGGCGAGGCGAACGGCGGCTTCGCCGCGATGGCTCTGGAGCGTATCCGGATCGATGGGGCTACTTTGCTTCGGGTCCTTTCGTGCGAGAATCGTCGTCGCCGTGCGGAGGTCGATCACGGCCAGCACCTCGGCGAACTCCTCGGCAGCGAAGGAGAACTGATCGCGCGGCATCGACGCGATGGTCGCGCGCCCCAGGCGAAGGACCGGCCTGGCGCGGTCGACGTCCCCCAGCTCGAGCCAGTGGTCGGCGACCTGGCGGAGCAGCATGAGTCTCATCTCGGCGACCTGGACGTGCCGGGCCTCGGCCTCCGCACGCTCGATCAGGTCGCGCCGGAGCTTTTCCTGGGCGTCGGTCGTCGCATCGGCCAGCGCGAGGAAGCCCCAGGCGCGTGCGCCCGGATTGCGGTTGGCCTCGAGGGTCTCGATCGCCGCCCTGGGATCCTCCTCGAACTGGCCTAGCTCGACCTCGGTGAGCACCGACTCCGGCTGCGTCAGCACCCGGTTCTCCAGCATCTCGAGGACTCGCCCCGGGTCGACCCGCGCCAGCGCGGGGACGACGAACTGGCGCAGGTCGCCGAGCGAGCCGGCCCCTTCGGGATCGAGCAGGGGCGCGAGCAGCTCCCGCGCGATGGCTCGCTCCTCGGCCCGCGAGAGCGGCGGTGGCAAGGACTTCGGGACCGAGACCGGCGGCTCTTCGTTTCTCGCCAGGCGGACCTCCACCTCGGTCGCGCCGTCGCGTGCGACCGCGCCGCCGAAGCGGTAACCGGCCTTCTCGGCGAACACCAGGGCGGGCGAGCCCAGCACGCCGTCGAGCCGGAATCGGCCGGTGTCATCGGTGGTCGCGACTGTCCGCGCCGGGGAATCCGATGGCTGGAAGACCGTCACCCCCGCGATGCCCTTGCCCTCGCGATCGACGACCCGGCCCGCGAGCCGATGCGGCGTCGGACGCGGGCGCAGCACCAGGTCGGGCAAGGTGATCGGACCGCGTTTGCGCACCCCGATCCAATCGGACTTGCCGTTGAAATAGCCCACGGCGATGACCTCGGCGCGATACTCGCGATCCTGCTGGTAGGCATCCTCCGGCGAGCGGAACCTGCCATCGGGACCGGTCCGGCTGTCAGGGTTGAGTATCGGCACTAAGCCGGACGCTCGCCCCCGCGGCGCCCGGTCGCGGTAATGGACGCGCACCGCGGCATCGGCGACCGGCTTGCCGTCCGGCCCGAGCACGCGGCCCGCCACGACGATCGCCAGCCCGGGGCGGATCGTGACCTCGACCGGCCGCGTCAACCCGGCGATGGCCCTGTCCGGCCCGTCCGTCATCCGATCGCCCAACCGAACCTCGACCGACACCTCCCTGCCGGGCTCGAATCCGATGGCGGCGAACTCGCCGCGGTCGTCGGCCTCTTCCGGGATGTGGGCCGTCCCGACGTTGTGGATGATGCGAGCGTGCGCCGCCGGCCGGCCGTTTTCATCGCGCACGATGAACCGGAGCGGCGGCGCGGCGGGCATCGCCTCCCACGGCTCCAGCTCGACCGGTCCCTGGCCCTCGGTCAGAGTGAGGTCCTTCCACCACTGGCCGGGTCCCTGGACGAGCGTCATCGGCAGCCACAACGGCGAGACGCGCCACTGTCCGGGCAGCGAGGTCAACGTGTAGCGGCCCTGGGCGTCCGTCCTCGTCGAGCGGCCCTTCCCTCCCCGCAATGGCGAGAGCTCGATCTGAACCCCAGGCACCGGCTTGCCCGAGCGGTGTTCTCGCAGGAGGCCGGTGATCGTGATGGTCCTGCGGAGCGGGATGACCACCGAGTTGGGCCGGCCCGCGGTGACCGCCAGCGAATCCGGCACTTCGGGCAGGACCGGCAGTTCGCGCGGCGGATCGAACACCAGGTCGAGGCTCCCCGGCGCGATCGCCGGGAAGGCAAAACGTCCCTCCGCGTCGGTCGTCCCCTCGGCGAAGCCGGTCGTCTGCGGATCGGGGGCCCAGCGATCGCCGGCATACGTGAAGGCACGGACCTGCCAGCCCTTCACCAGCGAGGGGTCGCCGGCCTGGAGCCGGCCCTCGAGCGACGCGGCCTGGCGCAAACGAACGCGCTTCGGCTGCGATGTCGCCTGACGGAACGGCCGGCCCTGGATGCCGAAGCCCTTCGCGTGGACGTCGACATAGGTAATCTCATCATTCGCCGCGGCCTCGATCACGGCCCGGCCATCCCTGCCGGTGGTCTCCTCGATCAGGTCCTCGACGTCGCTGGGCACGTTGGTCTGTCCCCGGCCGAACCACTCGAGGCGGACCCGCGCACCGGGCAGGGGCCGGCCGTCGGGGTCCTCGACATGGACCTCGCCCTTCCCGGGCGGCCCGAGCGCGATGCGCACGTCCTCACCGGCCTTCGGCATCGGACCGATCAGTCGGTGGCAGCCGAGCCGAAAGCCCGGCTTCACGACCCACAAAATGGGGGTATTGAAGCGGTTCTCGCCGACGAGCCCGGCGGGCCGATCGATGGTGAACCGGCCCTGGGCGTCGGTCTTTCCCCGCGCCACGACCTTCTGGGCGCGGACGGGCAATCCGCCGAGCAGCACCTCGGCACCCGGAACGGGCTCGCCCTTCGGTCCGACGACCACGCCCGACAGCGGAACGGTCGGGCCCTGCTGAAAAAGCGCAAGGCAGACAAGCGGCACGGCGAGGACCATCGATCCCTCCCGGCTGGCTCTCGACGCGATGGGCGGATTCCCGCGATCGCCGGATCTCGAATCCCGAGGTGTCCGGTTATCCTAATTTGTTCCCGAGTCGGCTGCCAGGCCCGAGCGCCGCGCGAGCAGCAGGATCAGATCGGTCGTTTCGCGGGCCCGGGCGCGATCGCGGGACCACCACGGCGAACATCATCGGCCGGACAATTCGGCGCCATGGCCGTCGCGGTTCTGATATCGCCGGCGGTTCGAGCAAGATCCGGGGATGATCCACGGAAATGAACCACGAATGACACGAAGGGGCCATCCAGGATCACCACCCAATTCGACTCGGGTCCTTGCTCAGTTTATGCAGTCCAGCCTGACAAAACGGAAAGCTGTTTCTGGGTGGCCCCTGACTCCGATCCCGCCGGCAATGGTCGGCCGATGCGACCGGGAAAAGGAACCACGGAAAACACGGAATCCCACGGAAGAAGACAACACGGACCATCCAAATCCCCCGGCGGGATCCGTTCGCGGAGGAGCACGGCAGGTTTTTTCCGTGGGATTCCGTGTTTTTCCGTGGTTCTCCTGAATGCCATCCAGAATCAACACCCGAAAGTTGGAAGCTGTTCCTGGATGGCCCCGAAGGACACGAATGGGACGAAGGCCGAGCCCTCTCTTCATTCGTGGTATTCATGCCATTCGTGGTGAAGACACTCGCTCAGGATCAGGGTGAGACCTGGCAAAGCAGGTAGGGCGGCTGTCAGGATCTCTTCGGCCGCGCCTCATGCTCGGCCAGGAGCGCCTCGGCCTCCTTCAGGAGCCGTTGCGCCTCGGCATTCCGGGCCCATTCCGGCTGCCTGACCGTCTCGCGCAGCTCGGTCAAGGCGGCCTGGGCCCGGGCTGTCTCGTGCATTTGAAACCGGGTCATGGCCAGGAAGGCCAGGTCCGCCGGGACAGGGCCTCCGAGGGCCGCGCGGTTGAGGTCGTCGGCGCGCGTCAGCGCGGCCAGCGCCTCCGGGTATTTTCCGACGCGGTACTGCGCCATGCCGAGGGTGGTCTGGTACGAGCCCTCGAAGGGCAGGAGGCGGCAGGCGGACTCCGCCCGCTGGAGAGCCAGGCGGTAGGCGGCGGGCTCCGCGTCCGGACGAGCGGCGACGGCCCGGCTGGCCTGCTCGAGGACCCTCGGGAATCCCGCACAGCGCTCCGCCAGGGCCAGGGCTTCTTGCCGCACCGGCTCGCTCAGGGAGCGATCGGCACGGAGGGACGCGAGGATCTCGTGCTGGAACAGGGCCTTGCGGAAGAGAGACATCACCACGGCCTCGGCGTCGCGTCGCACACGCTCTCGCCAGAACGGCTCGACCAGGGCCAGGGCCCGCTGCCGGACGGAGTCACTCACGGGGTAATCCCGGAGCCGGGCCGAGATTGCCTCCGGGGTCGGCAGCCGGTCGAACAGGAACCTGACGAGGCTCGCCGCCTGACGCTCGTCGGCGAGCTCGGCGTCCAGCGGAATCCCCTCCCAGATCGTGGCGCCAAGGTCGGTGCTGACGGCCAGGCGCCGGCCCTCGCGATCGAAGGTCAGGCGGGGTAGCTGGGCGGTCGCCCCCCGCAAGGTGAGGATCTCCTGGCCGGTGAGGGCGTCCCACAGCGTCACCTCGGCGAAACGGCGCTCTCCGCCCCGGTTCGTCCCGCCCACGGCGGTGACGATCCGACGGCCGTCAGGACTGTAGGTCAGCCCGTCCACGGCGCCGGCGAGCCTGCGCAGGGTGAGGCCGGCCGCTCCCGTGGCGGCGTCCCAGACCGTGACGGTCCCGTCCCGGGTCGCGGCGGCGAGCCGCCGGCCTTCGGGGCTGAACGCGATGCCAGTGACCGGTGCCGCGAAGCTGGATCGCGTGAAGATCTCCTGGCCGTCGGCCGGATTCCAGACGCGCAGGGTTCGGCCCGCGGATGCCGCCAGGCGCGTGCCGTCCAGGCTGAATCTCACGCTGGCAAACCTGGATCTGCCACCAGGCTCGCCCGGCACGGTCAGCCTCCGGATCATCTGCCCCTGGTGCGGGTCCCAGATGATGAGCTCGCCCGAAGCCGCCTGCCCGACGGCGGCCGGACCGTAAGCAATCGAGGCCAACCGCCGGCCGTCCGGACTGAACGCCACGCTCAGGACGGGGGCGTCGTGCCCGCGAAGGCAGAAGACCTCGGAGCCGCTCGACGCGTCCCAGAGGCGCACCGTCCGATCCATCGAGGCGGAAGCCAGCCGCTGGCCATCCGGACTGAAGGCCAGCCCGGCGGCGGTATCGGCATGTCCGGCCAGCGTGAAAGACGCCACGCCGGTGACCGTGTCCACGATGTGCACGAAGGAGCTGCCGGCAATGGCCGCCCGCCGGCCGGACGGGTCGAGCGCCATGTCGCCGACGTTGCCGAATCTCCCGGTCAGCGTGACGGCCTCGGCCGACGCGGTGGCATCCCAGAGCTTCACGGTCCCATCCCCGCCCCCGGAGACCAGCCGCCAGCCGTCCGGGCTGAACGCCACGCTCGAGACGGTGTCCCTGTGGCCGTGCAGCTCGAGGGCCTCGCCCGGATCCGTGATGTCCCAGATCTTCACGATGCCGTTGCCGGCCGCGGCCGCGAGCCGCCGGCCATCGAGGCTGAACGCCAGGCTCGCGACTCCGTGCTCCTGGTGGAGCGCCAGGATCTCCGCTCGGGTCTCGGCGTCCCAGACCTTCACCGTCCCGTCGCTGCCGGCCGATGCGAGATGGCGGCCGCCGGGGCTCCAGACCACGCTATTGACCAGGTAAGCGTGTTTGCCCAGGCGGAACAGCTCCTTTCCGGTGTCGGAGTCGCAGACCCGGACCGTATGGCCATCCGCGAAGGCCAGGCGGCGGCGGGAACCGGTCGCGGCCGGGCCGAAGGCCAGCCCGCTTGAAGTGTTGATCCAGTCCGGAGCCTCTTCCCCGGCGATGCGAGCCCCTGGCGTCCCGTCGGCGGCGTCCCAGACCTTCACCTCGCCGGGCAGGTAGATCCCGGTCGCGCTCACCCCGCCGCCGAGGGAGGCGATCTGCCGGCCGTCCGGGCTGAACGCCAGGCTCCGCACGGGAACGTCGTGCGCGGGCAGGCGGAGGCGCTCGCGACCCTCGACGGCGTCCCAGACCACGCTCTCGCCCGGGGTGCGCACTCCCCCGTTGGCCGAGGCCAGACACCGGCCGTCCGGGCTGAACGCGACACAGGAGGCGAGATCCCTGAGCCCGCCCAGGCGATGGAGCTCCCGGCCGGTCGCCATGTCCCAGATCTTGACTTCCCCCGGCCGTCCGAACGCGCCGCTGGCGGATGCAAGCCGCGTGCCATCGGGGCTGATCGCCACACTCCGGACGGGCGTCGCGTGGGCGAGCAGGGTGCGCTGGTCCAGCCGGCACAGGCGACGCAGGTGATACCACTCGAAGCCGCGCAGGTCGGGCGCGCCCGGTGTGCGAGGTTCCAGGATGTCGAGCCGGCGCTCGAGCGAGGCGATCTCGCCTTCTTCCCAGTCCTTCTGGGCCAGGGTCGTCTCGGCGGCGTACCAGCGCAGGTCGCTGCGCGCCTTCTCCTCCCGCGCCTGTCGGGCGTTGGCGCGGGCTTCCTGCTCGCGGTCAAGGGCCTGGACCGCGAAATACGAGGTGCCCGCCATGCCGAGCAGGAGCGAGGCCGCCACCGCGCCGAGCAGGAGGGCCTCGACCGGGTTGCGCCGGCACCACCGCCACGCCCGCTCGGGGGCCGAGACGGGCCGGGCGACGATCGGCTCGCGGGCGAGGAACCGGCGGAGGTCCTCGGCCATCGCCGCGGTGTCGGGATAGCGCCGGGACGGGTCTTTTTGCAGCGCCTTGAGGCAGATCGTCTCGAGGTCGCGGGGCAGGCGGGGGAGGAGCCGCGACGGGGAGACCGGCTCGGCGTTTCGGACCAGGTCGAGGGTGTCCAGGATCGACGGCCCGCGGAACGGCGGCCGGCCGGTGAGCATCTCGTAGAGGGTGACGCCCAGCGCATACTGGTCGGCGGCGGGGCCGGCCCTCTCGGCACCTGTGGTCTGCTCGGGGGCCATGTAGCTGGGCGAGCCGAGGATCGACCCGGCGCCAGTCCGGGCCGAGTCCTCTTCCAGCCGCTTGACCAGGCCGAAGTCGGCGATCTTCGGCGTGCCGTCGGCCGCGAAGAGAACGTTCGCCGGCTTGATGTCGCGGTGGACGATCCCGCGGCGATGGGCGACGTTCATGGCCCGGGCGAGCGCCTCGATGATCCGCGCGGACTCGTCGACCGGCTGAGGTTTGCCGTCGATCCGCTGCGCCAGGCTGCCTCCCTCGAGGAACTCGAGCGAGAAGTACGGCAGGCCGTCGTGCTCGCCGATGGCGAAGATCTTGATGATGTTGGGGTGGTCGATCGCGGCGACGGCGCGAGCCTCGGCCTCGAACCGGGCCAGGTCGTCCGGCCTTGCGCCGTCGCCGGCCCGGATCATCTTCAGGGCGACCAGCCGATCGAGCCGAGGCTGCCGCGCCTTGTATACGATCCCCATGCCGCCGGCACCCAGCACGCCCAGGATCTCGTAGCCCTCGATCCGGAGCCGCCGGCCGCCGTCGCGGCCGACGGCGGATTCCGGCGATTCCTCGGTACTGGTCGCCTCGGGGCCGGGCGGAAGGACCACGCCGCCGGCGGCATCGCGATCGAGCTCCGTGACGGCGCCGCGGTCGAGGTCCGTGACGGCGCCCCTTTCGAGATCCGCCACGCCGCCGCGGTCGAGGTCCGCGATCGCGTCATGGTCGGGGTCTGTTACCGCATGGGGGTCGATACCCGCGGGGTTCGGATTCGAGACCTCATCCGGCAGACTCACCATGAGCAATCCATCCTACGGCGGTTGACCCGGCAATGTGACGCCGACGGGGCCGGACGCCGGCGCGAGCGAGGCATTCGAAACGCTCGCCCGCGCCCGGCGCGCCGGATCGCGGCCCGCCGAGGGCGCGCGCCGCTAAGAGACGCCACTGCCCATGTTGCACGTACACGAGCCCGTCGTCGCGTCGACACTGCACCCGGAGGCATCAGAACAACACGTCGCGATTCCATTCTCACAAAGGCAGGGAGTCGATGTGGTACCCGTGCACCTGATGACAGCGCCGGCGGGTTCGACGGCGGAACCGCCGCCCGAGGCGGGCGGGTGCGCCGGTGAGGAGGTGGGTCCCCGGTCGACCGCGGGCGCCAACGATGGAAGCTTCACCTTCAATCTCCTCTCGAGTCGGCCCGGGAAAACCATCGATTGCGCCGACAACGAGTTGCAGACGCACGCGCCCAGGCTATTCGGGGTGCAGCCGGTGTCGCCATTGCAGCACGTGCTCGTGCCCGTGTCGCAGGTGCATGGCGATAGCCGTGGCGCTCGCAGGGATTCTGGCAATTCGGGCAGCCCAACCAGGAGGGAGGCCCGGCCGGAGCCGCGGAGCTGGCGAGGACCGAAGAACCGAAAGACGGCCACCCGAGGCCCTCACGGACGACCGCCGCGGCCTCCACAGGAAGTTTCATGTCGAGTCTCCTTGCGGGTTGGCCGACGCGGCGCGACGCCGAGAACCGGTCCGGTGCCTGGAGAAACCGGGGTCGTGGTCCGAACTGATGGCATCCGCCCCGGCGGTTCGATGCCTGCCCGACCACCGATCGCCGCTGCGCCGACCCGAGCCGGGGTGTTCCATCGGCCGCCTCGTCCAGCGTTTGAACGTAGCACAGGCATGGCGATGTCACAAGCGCCATGGGATCTTCGGCCATGTTCGGGGTCCGGGCCGGGCATCAACATCAAGCCGCGGAAAAGGCGGCTCGAGGGATGCGAGGCGGGGCCGGAGACTCGCCGGCCGGCGATCACGGTCGGACGCCCAGTTCTTCGAGCTTGCGGTAGAGCGACGACAGCCCCATGCCGAGGCGGCGGGCGGCCTCGCGCTTGTCGTCGTGGCTGTCGCGCAGCACGCGCTGGATGTGCCGGCGCTCGTAGTCGCGCACGGCGGCGCGGAGGTTGTCGCCGTCGACCTCGGAATCATTCACGGCGATCAGACCCGGCGGGAAGTCGTCGGGGGTGAGGATCGAGCCGTCAGCGAGGATCACGGCTCGCTCCAGGGCGTTGTCCAGCTCGCGGACGTTGCCGGTCCAGGGCGCGGCCATCAGTCCCCGGATCGTGGCATTGTCGACCCCGTCGACCCGCTTGCCCAGGCTGCGGGCGTGCTTGGCCAGCAGGGCGGTGATCAGGTCGGGGATGTCGTCGCGCCGGTCGCGCAACGGTGGCAGGTGGATCCTGACGACGTTGAGGCGGTAGTACAGGTCGGCGCGGAAGCGGTCGGCGGCGACCTCGGCCGTGAGGTCCTTGTTGGTCGCCGTGATGAGCCGGGCCTGGAACGAGATGGGCCGGGTGGCGCCGACCGGCAGGACTTCCTTGTTCTCGATGGCGCGCAAGAGCTTGGCCTGGGTCGAGCGGGAGAGCTCGGCGATCTCGTCGAGGAAGACGGTGCCGGTGCCCGCGGCGACGAACAGGCCGGCGCGGTCGCGATCGGCGCCCGGGAAGGCGCCGCGGACGTGGCCGAAGAGCTGGACCTCCAGTGAATCGTGCGGGATGGCGGCGCCGTTGATCGCCAGGAACAGGCCGTCAGGGTCGGGGCCGGCGGCGTGCAGCGCGCGGGCGACGAGCTCCTTCCCGGTGCCGGATTCGCCCGTGATGAGCACGGTGCTCCGCGTCGGGCCGACCTTGCGGATCAAGGTCTTCACGGACTTCATCGCGGGCCCCTCGCCGATCAGGGCGTCGCGCTCGCCGTGCGGGTGGAGCTGCCTTCGCAGCGCCTGGTTCTCCATCAGCAGGCGGCGGTAGGCGATCAGGCGGTCGAGCTTGGCGAGGAGGTCCTCGAAGAGGACCGGCTTCATCAGGTAGTCCTGGGCGCCCCGGCGGAAGGCGGCGACGGCGTTCTCGACCGTGGCGTACGCCGTGATCATGATGAACAGGGTCTCGGGGCGGATGCGGAGCGAGCGTTCGAGCACCGTCAGGCCGTCGCCGCCGGGGAGCTGGACGTCGCACAGGACGACGTCCGGCCCGAACGACTCGACCAGTGCAAGCGCGCCGGGCATGTTGGCGGCCGTGGCGACGGCGAAGCCCTCGCCCTGGAGGAACTCGTGCAGGGTCCCCGAGATGACGTCCTCGTCGTCGACGATCAGTATCCGGCCGCGGGCGGCGGGCTCCCCGACGTCGACGACGCGGGCCGAACCGTTCGGCTTCTCGGCCAGCGTGGTGGTGCTCATCGCGAAATCGCTTCCTCCTGGAGCTCGAGGCCCACGGCCGCGGCGACGGGAGTCGGCGGCGCGATCGAAATCGGCGAGACGGGCGGGATCGGCGGTGCCTCGCGACCGTCCGAGGCGCGATCCAGCGGAATCCGGACGAAGAACGTCGAGCCCTCGCCGGGCTCGGAGCAGTAGTCGAGCCGGCCGGCGACGTCCTCGAGGATCTGCCGGCTGACGAACAGCCCCAGCCCGGTGCCGTGGGGCTTGGTGGTGAAGAAGTGCTGAAACATCCGGCCGCGGTCGCCCGGCGCGATGCCGCGGCCGTCGTCCTCGACGCTCAGGACGAGCCACGGCCCGTCGACGCACGCCTCCAGGTGCACGGTCCCCTGGTCCTCGGTCGCGTCGATGGCGTTGAGTACCAGGTTGAGCACGACCTGGGTGAGATGGTCGCGCACCGCCGTGACCGTGGGCAGCTCGGCGGGGATCGCGGTCGTGATCGAGCGCTGCTTGGTGCGCTGGTAGTACTTGGCGATGCCCAGGGCCTCCTCGACGACCTCGGCCACGCGGACGCGCCCAAGGTTGCTCGAGGCCGGCCGCGAGAAGTCGACCAGCTCACGGACGGTTCTCTCGATCCGCTGCAACTGCCGGCCGGCCAGCTCGAGCTTCGCGGCGGTGTACGCGTCCGGCCCGCGGCGCTGGAGCATCTGCACCAGGGAGCTGAGCGCCGCCAGCGGGTTGCCGACCTCGTGCGCGATCCCCGCGGCGAGCAGTCCGAACGCGGCCATCTTCTCCTGCTGGATCACCCGCGCCTGCGAGGCCCGCAGGGCGCTGGTGCGCTCCTCGACCCGGCGCTCCAGGTCTTCACGGGCGGCGGCCAGCTCGCCGTTGAGCCGGGCGAATTCCTCGCCGGCAGCGCGGAGCAGGCCCGCCAGGGACGAGCTCGCCCAGGTGACCCAGGCCATGATCGTCAGCGTCAGCATGGGGACGTGCATCGGCTGTCCGGTCGCCCCCAGCACCCATGCCAATCCCAGCAGGCTGACGGTGTGGAATCCCAGCGTCCACCAGGCCACCGCCGCCACGTTGGTGATCGACATGCAGATCAACGACAGCAGGTAATACCATCGAAACGGGCTATCGAGCCCGGTGTCGTGGTAGCACAGTAGCGCGATGAAGACCGACTCGAGCAGCGAGACCAAAAGCGGCGAGCCCTTGAGGATCACCCGGCCCTTCATCCAGAAGGCCAGGTCGAGCGCGGCGTATCCGGCGCCCAGCGCGAGGAACGCGCGTACCGCCCAGGGGTCGTGCAGCCCGGTCCGGGTCTGGACCAGGATGTACCCCACGATGACGCCGAACCAGCGGAGCTTCACCACGGTCGACTCGGCCGCCAGCTCCCAGCGCGACCGTTCGGTGACCTCCGCCATCGATCGTTCTCAGGGGCTAGGGACAGGAGAAAGGGGCTCGTACCCGGCGAGACGGCCCAACCGATCAGGACCGCTCATCATTATTATAGTCGATCGGGTTCAGGTCAGGCAGGGATGAGCCGGCCGACCATCCGCGGCTTGGGGCCGTCAGGCGCCGTCGAGGAATCGCTGGGTGATCGGCGCGTAGGCATCGATCCGCCGGTCGCGGAGGAAAGGCCAGTTGCGGCGGGTCTCCTCCTGGACGCGCGGGTCGCAGGTCGCGACCAGGACCTCCTCGGTCTCGCGGCCGGCGCGGGCGATCACCCGGCCGAAGGGATCGGCGAGGAACGAGCCGCCCCAGAACTCCAGGCCGCCGCCGGAGGGCCCCTCGTGGCCGATCCGGTTGACGGCCGCGACGTAGACCCCGTTGGCGATGGCGTGCGCCCGCTGGATCGTCTCCCAGGCCGAGGACTGCGCGGCGCCGAACTCCTCCTTCTCGGCGGGGTGCCAGCCGATCGCGGTGGGGTAGAACAAAATCTCGGCGCCACGGAGGGCGGTCAGGCGGGCGGCCTCGGGATACCACTGGTCCCAGCAAACCAGCGTGCCGACGCGGGCGTGGCGGGTCTCGAACGCCTGGAAGCCCAGGTCGCCGGGGGTGAAATAGTACTTCTCGAAATACAGCGGGTCATCGGGGATGTGCATCTTGCGATAGCGGCCGACGAGCGAGCCGTCGGCGTCGAGCACGATGGCCGTGTTGTGGTAGACGCCGGCCGTGCGCCGCTCGAAGACCGAGCCGACGACGACCATGCCGGTCTCGCGGGCGACGGCGGCCAGGGACTCGGTGGTCGGGCCGGGGATCGGCTCGGCGAGGTCGAATCGGCGGGCGTCCTCGACCTGGCAAAAATACTGGGTTCGGAACAGCTCGGGCAGGCAGGCGACCTGGGCGCCCTGGCGGGCCGCCTCGCGAAGGTGGGCGCAGGCGCGGTCGAGGTTGTCGGCGGGGTCCTCGGAACAGCGCATCTGGACCAGGGCGACGGCGAACGGGCGAGGCGGACGGCTCATATCGGGGTGTCTCACGGTCGGTTCCGCGGGCGATCGCCCGCAATCGGCCACAGCGACCATCGTACCGACCGCGGCCCCGCCGTGCGAGCCGGACCGCCGCGTGCGGCCGGGGCAGGGGCTCGTCTTTCGCGGGCGATCCTGATATGTTTGAGGCGTGGGCGCGATCATGACGGCGGTTGACGGCGATGCAATGGCAAGGACCTTCCGACGAGGGCCGTGACCCATGAGTGGACCGTCTTCGAGCATTCGCGAAGCCCCCTCCTCGAGCTCCGGACGGACAGAGTGGTCGAGCGACGCCGCGTTCCGGGGCGCCGATCCGGGCGCATCGACGTGCGATGCCATGCCGCCCGGCGAGTTCCCCTCGGTGGATGGGGCGGTGGGCCGGACGCTGGGCGATTACATCATCCTGGACAAGTTGGGTTCCGGCGGGATGGGGGCCGTCTACCGTGCGATTCACAAGAGTTTGCAAAAGCCGGTGGCCCTCAAGCTGATCAAGGCCGAGTGGTGGGGCGACTCGACCGCGGGCGAGGACCAGCGGGCCGAGGCGCGGTTCCGCAACGAGGCCCAGGCCCTGGGGCAGCTCGAGCACGACCACATCGTGCCGATCTATGACGCGGGGCGCATCGACGGCGTGGTGTATTTCTCGATGCGGCTGATCCGAGGCCCGAGCCTGGCCGGGTTGCTGCGCAAGGACGGCCCGATGGAGCCGCGGCAAGCGGCGGCCTACATCGAGCCGATCGCGCGGGCGGTCCAGTACGCGCACGATCGGAAGATCGTCCACCGCGACCTGAAGCCGTCGAACATCATGGTCGACGCCGACGGCCGCCCGTGCCTGATCGACCTGGGCCTGTGCAAGTCGCTGGAAGCGACCGACACGACCAGCACGGCGGGCCGGCCGCTGGGGACGGCCGAGTACATGGCACCCGAGCAGGCGCGCGGCGACCGCCAGGTGGGGACGTCGGTCGACATCTACGGGCTGGGCGCGACGCTGATGACGCTGCTGACGGGCCAGCCGCCGTTCGGTACGGGTCCGGCGGCGGCCGTGCTGCGGCGGGTCATCCACGACGAGCCCCGATGGCCGCACCACCGCGACCGCGCCGTCCCGCGGGAGCTGAAGGCGATCTGCCTGAAGTGCCTCGAGAAGCACCCGTCGCAGCGGTTCGAGTCGGCGGGGGCCGTCGCGGTGGCGCTGCGGCGGTATCTCGACGGCGAGCCGACAGGAGTGGTCGAGTGCAGCCGGTGGCAACGGGCGGTCCGCTGGGTCCGCCGCTCGCCCTGGCGGGCGGCCGCTGCCGGGCTGGCGATCGTCACGGTGCTGCTGGCGGCGGTCTTCGCGATCCGGCTGGATCACCGTGACCGCGAGCTGGCATCGGCGTTCGCCCGCGACCTGCCGGCGACGTCCTGGAAGAACCTCGATCGCAGGATCCGCGAGATGCCCGCCCGCGCCCGGGATTTGCTCCACGCCCCGCTCGCCGACGAGGCGCTCGACCCGGAGGTGCGGACCCGACTCCTCCTGGCCCTGCTTCCGTCCGAGCCGTCCCGGTCGGTCGAGCTGGTCGACCGGCTGCTGGAGTGCGCGCCCGACGAGCACCGGGCGATCGTCGAGGGGCTACGTCCGCACCGGGCGGCCGCCGCGGCACGACTCCGCGCCGCGATGGAGGCCGAGGGATCGACCTCGGAGCGCCGGACCCGCGCCGCGGCGGCCCTGATCAACCTCGACGGCGCCGGAAGTCACGAGGCCATCGCCGAGGCCGTGCCTGCCTGGGCGATCCTGGGCGCCGTCGACGACCCGGACCGCCGGGTCGAGCTGATGGACTGGCTGGTGGGTTCGCGGATCGACCCGAGGATCCTGGTGGACCGGATCAACATCGAGTCCAATCCCGCCGTCCGCCGGGCCCTGATCCAGGTGCTGGCCGAGCGCGACGACGCCGGCCGGCCGCCGGCCGAGATCGAACCGGGCCGGATCGATCGGCTCGAGGTGCTCTACCGCGACGATCCCGACCCCGGGGTCCATGGAAGCCTCGCCTACCTGCTCCGCCGCTGGGGCCGGGGATCCGATCGAAAGCGGATCGACGCCGATCTCGCCGGCCGGCCTCCGGGCGGCCGAGGTTGGCTCGTCGACGCGTTCGGTCAGACGCTCGCGATCATCGGCCCCGTCGCGCCCGAGCCCGGCGCGAAGACGCGACGGCTGGCGGTCGCCACGACCGAGGTCACCCTCGCGGCGTATCTTCAATTCGAACCCGACTTCCTGGCAAGGGTCGAGCCCTACCACGGAGAGCTGCCGCGCGACGAGGGCTCGCCGGCCTGCGCCGTCTCGTTCGTCCGGGCCGCACGCTTCTGCAACTGGCTGAGCGAACGAGCTGGCCTGCCGAAGACGGAGTGGTGCTATCAGGCCGGCCCTTCGCCCGGATCGATGGTCCTGGTCCCGGACTATGCCCGACGCCGCGGCTATCGCCTGCCCACGCTGGCCGAGTGGGAATTCGCCGCGCGGGCCGGTACGACCACCGACCGCTATTTCGGCCGATCGGCCCGGTCGGCGGGCTCGTATGCCTGGTACAACCGCAATACCGAGAACCACGCCGAGCCAGTCGGCCGGCTTCGGCCCAACGATTTCGGCCTCTTCGACGTCCTGGGCAACCTGGTCGAATGGTGCGACAACCGCAACCCGCCCCATTCGGAGAAATGCGACTGCCCGGCCGGGAGCGGCTCCGAGTGCCGCGAGTACCGGCTGGCCTCGATCCGCGGAGGAAGCTTCAACCAGCCGGAGGGCTGTCTGACCGTCACCCGCATCGACCCGAGTCTCGATTTTCAGGTGCCGTCGCTGACCTGGCGCTGCTCCGGTTTCCGGGTTGTCCAGGCTGCGCCGTGATGCCTTCGGGTCGAAGGAAAGCACCACTTCTCTCCTCGCGTCGTCCTGAGCGCAGACGGCGCGACGTCCGCTCGTTCCTGGTCTCTCCGCTCGCCTCGCGGCGGGCGCGACGACGATGACGTCTCCCATCCTGTTCCTGGAGGACCCCATGGCCAGCGCAATCGACAAGCACGTACCACCCGGGAAATCGATCACGGTCTCCCCCTGCGGGCTATGCCAGTACACTTACAACAGCCCGGCCGGTTGCTACTTTCTCTCGTCCAGCACCTGCACCGGCACCTGCGGCTGCGCGCCTTCTGTCAACGGCCCGCTCGCGCGGCTGGTGCGTTTCATCCTACCGCAGTCGACGACATCGACGGGCCTGACACTGAACTGCACATCTCAGGCTCCCCTGGACGGGACGGAGGATCCGGAGGAAGCGCTGATGATCCGGGCCATCGGCGAACTTTTCCTTCAACAGGGGGAGAGGGCGAAGCGCTGGAAGCTCATCGCCATCGTGCTGGGGCTCTTCGCGGCCTTGCTGGCCACCGGCCTGACAGTCGCCCTTGTGACTCGCTGATGCGACGGGTCGCCGGCGCGACTCGACGCGCCGCCCGCGCTGTTGATTTGGCCGCGGTCAGCCGTTAGTGTCGTGTCGATGGCGAGATCGGGGACGTTCCCAGCGCCCCCGATCCCGCCCGAGGACCGAGCCCAACCGCGCCGCAGCCCCGAGGATGACCGACATGGGAGCCGAAGCCCGCATCGCCGAGTTGAAGCTGGAATTGCCCCCCGCGCCCAAGCCGGTGGCCACCTACGTGACGGCCATCCGCCACGGGGACCTGCTCTATGTGTCGGGCCACGGCCCGTACCGCTCGGACGGCTCGCTGATCACCGGCCGGCTGGGCGAGAACATGGAGATCGCCGCCGGCCAGGCGGCCGCGCGGCAGACCGGGCTGGCGATCCTGGCGACCCTGCGTGCGCACCTGGGCTCGCTCGACAATGTCGTCCGGCTGATCAAGACCCTGGGCATGGTCAACTCGACGCCCGAGTTCCACGACCATCCCCGGGTGATCAACGGGTATTCCGACCTGATGAAGGACGTCTTCGGCGACGCCGGGATCGGCGCCCGCAGCGCCGTGGGCATGGGCGCCTTGCCCGGTGGGATCGCCGTGGAGATCGAGGCGATCTTCCAGGTCAAGGACGAGGCCGTCGGTCCGGGCTCCTTGATGTGATCGAACGGAGAGCCCTCCCGTGCGACGACCCGGCCGGCTCGACGGCCGAACCTGCCTGATCGTGGGGGGAACCGGCGGCATTGGCCTGGCCTCGGCCCGTCGGTTTCTGGAGGAGGGAGCGCGCGTCGTGGTCGCCGGGCACTCGCCCGACGCGGTCCGCTCGTCGATCGCCGGGCTCGCCGCGCTCGGCCCGGTGTGGGACTTCCCGGTCGACCTGGCCGCGGGGCCATCGGCGGTCTCCCGCCTCTTCGGCGAGGCGATCGACGCCCTCGGCGGGCGGATCGACGTGCTGCTGCACGTCGCCGGGATCAGCGGCCGACAGTTCGGCGACGGTCCGCTGCACGAGTGCTCCGACGCCGGCTGGGACCGCGTGATGGCCGTGAACGCCTCGGGCGTGTTCCTCACCAACCGCGCGGCTGTCCGGTTCATGCTCCGCCAGCCGCTCGACGCCGCCGGGCTGCGCGGCACGGTGGTCAACGTCGGCTCGGTGCTCGATCGCTCGCCGTCGCCCCAGCATTTTGCCACGATCGCCTACGCCGCCAGCAAGGGCGCCGTGCGCTCTCTGACCGTCGCCGCCGCGGCGCGGTACGCCCCCGAGCGCATCCGGTTCAACCTGCTGGTCCCCGGCCTGATCGACACCCCGATGGCCACCCGCGCCCTCAATGACCCGGCGATCCGCCCGTACGTCGCGGCCCGCCAGCCGATCGCCGCCGGGCCCGGGACGGCCGAGGACGTCGCCGAGGCCGCCCTCTTCCTCTGCGAGCCGGCCGCGCGGTTCGTGACCGGCACCGAGCTCGTCGTCGACGGCGGCTGGTGCGTCGCCGAGCGGACGCGGCGGGAGGGGGACGCGCCGGCGGCGGCGCCGCTTTCACCATGAGCACGGGTGGCCGACCGGATGTCCTGTCGCAGTACCTTTCGGCCGCCCGGTCCGCGCTCGACGCGATCGAGGCGACCCAGCTCCCGGCGATCCGCGAGGCGGCCGGCCGGTTCGCCGCGACGATCCTCGCCGGCCGATTGGTGCACGTTTTCGGCACGGGGCACTCGCGGATGGCCGTCGAGGAGATGTTCCCCCGCTATGGCTCGTTCCCGGGCTTCCATCCGATCGTCGAGCTATCGATGACCTTCCACAACCCGGTCGTGGGCGCCAACGGCCAGCGGCAGGCCATGTTCCTCGAGAACGTGCAGGGCTTCGGCCCGGTCCTCTGGCGGAACTTCGCGACCGACCCGCGGGATTGCCTGCTGGCCATCTCGACCAGCGGCTGCAACGCCGTGACGATCGACGTGGCCCTCGAGGCCAAGCGGCTGGGGATGTGGGTCGCCGCGCTGACCTCGACGGCCCACGCCGGGGTCTCGACCTCGCGGCACGAGTCGGGCAGGAAGCTGCACGAGGTCGCCGACCTGGTGCTCGACCAGAAGGCCCCACCCGGCGACTCGGCCGTCTGGATCGAGGGCCTGGAAACGCCGGTCTCGCCCATTTCAAGCGTCAGCGGCTGCGCGATCATCAACCTCGTTAAGGCCGAGGCCGCCCGGCTGCTCACCGAGGCCGGTGCCCCTCCGAAGGTCCTCACCGCCGCCTGCCACCTGGGAGCCGAGCGTGCTCGTCAGCTCTTCGAGGAAACGTACGACGATTACCGGCGGCGGGTGGGCGTGCTGTATCGCTAGTGTCCTGAGTTGGAAATTCGCTCACAAACCCGCTTGACGCGATCCAGGATCAGGTCGGCATCGGCGGTCCACACGAAGGGCCGAGGATTCTCGTTATGGGCCGCCAGATACTCCATGATCGCCGCCTCCAGCGC
>DAIDHB010000473.1 GCA_027452145.1 Planctomycetales bacterium | reverse complement strand
GCGGACGCAACTCCTCTGATAGAATAGAGTTAAGTATAAAGCTGCGTCGCGGAAAGTCAAGGGACAGAAGCGACGAAAACCAATTATTCTCAAGGACTTACGGCAAACATTGGCCCCCGACGCACTTTTGTCGGGAACGTCGAGATTGGGAATTCGGGGAGAAACGGAGGATAGGGGCCTTCCACCGGGATCATGTCGAGGTGATAATATCGGTCGCGCCGAATGGTGTCGCCGACAACAACTCGTGGCTCCCAGTCCCGTGCGGACGTCGCAGGTCCGCGATTCGACGGCCTGCCTGGATCAGCATCCCGATGAACCAGCCGAGAGTTTGCTGGATGATGCGAAAGCGCCGCGCGCGACGATGTGATCCGCGCGTCGAGATTCTCGACGAACGCCGCCTGCTGTCGGGCTACGCGCCGGCCCAGATCACGGGGGCCTACGGCCTCAATGCGATCCGGTTTACCACGCCGGGCGGTTCGACGGTCGCGGGCGATGGGTCGGGCCAGACGATCGCGATTGTTGACCTGTATCACGATCCGGCGCTCCAGGCCTCGCTCAATGCGTTCGACGTTCGATATGGGTTGCCTTCGGTCACTGTGACCGTGGACAACCAGGCGGGCAGTCAGATCAATGATGCGTGGTCAGGTGAGGAGACGCTGGATGTCGAGTGGGCTCATGCGATCGCGCCGGGGGCCAGGCTTCTCGTCATTGAGGTTGCGCCCGGGTCGGACGACCAGGAGCAGTTCAACAACATGCTCGCGGCGGTGCGGTCGGCGGCGGGGACGCCTGGCGTCTCGGTCGTGTCGATGAGCTGGGGCTACAGCGAATTCAGCGGCGAGGCGGCGTACGATTCGGCGTTCACCGCCGCGGGGGTGACGTTCATCGCGTCGTCCGGAGATTACGGGCAGGTGACCTGGCCGTCGGCCTCGCCCGACGTGCTGGCCGTCGGCGGGACCTCACTCACGCTGACGGCGGCGGGTGCGTACTCGTCTGAAGCGGGATGGTCGTCCACGGGCGGCGGGATAAGCGCCGACGAGTCGGCCCCGAGCTATCAGGCGACGGTGAATCCCGGCGGCGCACGGAGCACGCCCGACGTCGCGTTCGACGCCGATCCCGGGACCGGGGTCTCGGTCTATTACATCCCTCCGGAGGACCCGACGGGAGCGGGCCAGTGGACGAGCGTCGGCGGCACGAGCATCGGCGCCCCGGCATGGGCCGGTCTCGTCGCCATCGCGGATCAGGGGCGAGCCCTGGGCGGTCTTTCCAGCCTGACCGGCTCGACCCAGACCCTGCCCGCCATTTACGCGGTTCCCAACGCGGACTATTACAAGGTCCCGCTGACGACACCCAGCGGGAACTCGGCCACCAACACGGCGATCAACACGTCGAATTACAATACGCAAACGGGCCTGGGGACCCCGGCGGGCTCGTCGCTGGTCCTCGCTCTCATGAAGGCCTCGGTCACGGCACCGACGCCCACCCCCACGCCGCTCCCTTCCCCGACGCCCACGACCAGTCCCGGACGGCTTTCGCCGCCGGTGCCGATCGCCCTTCCGCAGCCTGTCTCTGGTCCCGGTCCCGTATCGGCAAGCCCCGTGCCCGCGCCTCCCGGCTCGGCGGCTCCTTCCCCTTCGCCCTCGCCGACTCCGCCACCCGCCTCGCCTCCGGTCGCGGCGCCGCTGGTCGCACGGCATCGCCCGGCGATGCGGCACGTGCGCAAGGCCCACACGCTCGGGGCCAGGGGCCGGCGGCATTTCCGAATGCGCCGCGGTCATGCCGCTTTTTTCGCCCACAGAGTCGGCCCGCCCAAGGGCGTGGACCATCCTGCGTCCTTCGAGATCCCCCCCGTAATCTCGTCGCCGGTCCTGTAATCTCCCGGTTTGAGGCTGCACGGCTTGCAATCAATTGTTAAACTTTTAGAGGGCGGAGGGACGAAGCGACAGGGTGGTGAGATCCGCCATGCGGAGCGGCGAGTTGCGGCTCGGGAGGTTCACGATGGGCGCTCGAGAGTCATACGGGCCGGCGGCTGCCGGGGTGTCGCGTCGGGTCTTCGTCCAGGCGGGCTTTTCGGGGCTGCTGGGGCTCGGCCTGCCGGGTTTGCTGGCGGCGCGGGCGGCCGGATCGGGAGTCGCGGCGCCCAGACGGGCCCGGTCGGTGATGGTGATCCTGCTCAGCGGCGGCCTGGGCCAGCACGACTCGTTCGACATGAAACCCGAGGGGCCGGAGGCGATTCGCGGCGAGTTCCGCCCGATCGGCACGTCGGTGCCGGGGATTCACTATTGCGAACATCTGCCCGGCCTGGCGGCGCGGGCGGACCGGCTCGCCGTTGTCCGCACGATGGCCCATCCCGAGGGGAATCACCTGGTGGCCGTGCACCGGATTCTCACGGGCCATCCGTCGAATCCCCGCGGAGCCAGCGATCTCGATCGGGTCGCGTCGCGCGACGATTTCCCCTGCTACGCGGCCGTCCTCGACCAGGTGCGGCCCAGGCACGACGGCATCCCCAGCGGCGCGGCCCTGCCCATGCGCCTGGTCGAGGGTCCGCTGACCTGGCCCGGGCAGGACGCCGGGTTTCTCGGCCCGCGGCACGATCCCTGGCAACTCCGGCTCGACGCCAACCGGCCGGAGCTTCGCGACGACAGCCTGAAGCTCGCTCCAGGACTCGACATCGACCGGTTGCATCGCCGCCGCCACCTGCTCGGCCAGACGATGTTGCCGCCGTCCGGCGACGCCTTCCTCGATCAGCAGGATGCCGCGCTGGCCATGCTCTGCAACGGCCAGGTCGCGCGGGCGCTGGACGTCGATGGCGAGGATCCGCGCGTGCTGGATCGCTACGGCCGGACCCTCTTCGGCCGGACGCTGCTCCTCGGCCGTCGCCTGATCGAGGCCGGCGTCCCGATCGTGCAGGCCACCATGGGGATCGTGCAGACCTGGGATACGCACGTGGCCAACTTCCCCCGCCTGAAGGATGAGCTCTTGCCCAGACTCGACCGCGCCGTCTCGGCGTTGCTGGATGACATGGCGGAGCGCGGCCTGCTGGAAGAGACGCTGATCGTGATGCTCGGCGAGTTCGGCCGAACGCCGCGGATCTCGGAGTTGACTCCGGGTGCGGTGCCGGGCCGCGATCACTGGCCGTTCGTCTTCCCGGCGGTCTTCGCCGGTGCGGGCGTGGTCGGCGGTCAGGTGATCGGCAAGTCCGATCGGCTTGGGGCGTATCCGGTCACGCGCTCGTTCGGGCCGCCCGACCTGGCCGCCACGATCTACCGGGCGCTGGGAGTCGATCCGGCGACTGAGCTCCGGGATCGCCTCGGCCGTCCCTTGCGCCTGTGCTCGGGACAGGTCCTCGACCCCATCTACTCGGCCGCGTCGATCTGATCGGGGATCGCGGCGGAGATCCAGGCGTGGTCGCTTGCGGCTTGATCCGCTTCGTCGCCCGCGCGCGCTTTTCCGAGCGGCTTGCGATTGTCTAGCTGGAAGGGGGCGACGATCGCGAGATGCCTGGGCCGGCTCGGCCGGCTAAGGGGTCTTCACGATCGAACGCCAGGGACGGAACCCCTTCCCTCTCCGATCACACCACGCCGCCGGCCTCGATCGGCGGCCGCCCGAGCTGACCGCACCGGCAGCCGAACCGCTGGTGTCGTCGGCGCCGTGTCCGCCCGATTCGAAAACACGCCGCTCGATCCCGGTCGGGCTTTCCCGGCCCCGGTTCTTCGCGGCAGCGAGACCGCGCACCCTGGCGCCGCGAGAGCGGCGCGCCTCGTCCGAGGCGCGCCGCTCTCGCGGATAACTCGAAGAGGAGATTCGGATGCTCGTCCTGAGCAGGAAGATCAACGAGGCGATCGTCATCGGCGGGAACATCCGGGTCACCATGACGGCGATCAGATCGCGGCAGGTCCGGCTGACCATCGAAGCGCCGCCGGAGATCCAGATCTATCGGGATGAGCTGCTGGCGGAGTCCCGAGATCCGGCGCCGGCGCGGCAGGCCGAGCCCGAATCGAAGTCGACGCCGATCCCGACTCCTCGGCTCCGGGCTCGCGGACGCCGCGAGGGCCGATGACCACCGGCGTTCCGCTCGTCACTCGGACGACTGCAACCAATCTCGACGCAACCTCGACCGACCACCCGGAGTGACCCCATGAGCCGCCGACTCTTCTCGAGGCTGATTTCCTGCTGGACGCGGAACCGACGGAACCCCGGCACGACCCCGGGCCTGACCTGGCCGGAGTTGTCGATCCGCCTGCGGCCGGCTTCCTCGGTGCCCATCCCACGCCTGTATTCCGCCGAGCAGCTCGACGAGCTGCACGACCTCATCTCGGCCCGCGATTGTGCTGATACCAGCCCCGCGGAGTCATCCCGCTGGAGTGGCGGGCTCGGTGCGCGGCAGGCCGGCTCGCCACACGTCGTCGACCGGGCGATCGCCGACCTGACCAACCCCCGGCGCCGGTCGAAGCGGCCCCGGTGGTGATCTTCGCCCCGATCAGATGGTGCCGTCGCCACCGGGAGTCGAGCGGCGGTCGAGCCCTTCGAAGTCGAACCGGACCTCTCCGCCTTCGAGCTTGAGACGCGCCTCGAAACGCTTGCCCGCCTTCGAACGGAATCCTCGCAGCACCGGCGAACGCCCCTTACGCAGTAGCTCCTGGGCAGTCCGAACGCCGATCGACTTGCCGGCGATCGTCTTCCAGATGGCGAACTTGCAGCCCTGTTTCCAGCCGGCGCAACCGTAGGACTTCGCTTGCTCGACGACATCCGAGCCGCAGAGCGGGCACTTCCCCAGCCCGACCGGCTCGAATGGATCGGAACGTTCGGGGCCCTCGCCGGCCGCGGCTTTTTTGCCGACGGGCGCCCGCGGGCGGCGTGGACTGGGCTCCTGGGGGCGATCGCCGTCGGCGTCGTTCGGTTCCTTTCTGCGGGCGCGGGGACTCTTGCGGGCACCGGATCCACGTCGCGACGTCGGACCGGAGCCGGCCTTGCCGGAGGCAAGCCGAGGCCGGCCGACCGGCACGGGGACGTCCGTCAATACGCCCGAATCGAGGAGCTGGATGACGACCTCGCCGGCGCCCTCGATCACGAGCGGCTCCAGGATGACGCGGCGCTGGAGTAGCTCGCGGATCTGGTTCTCGCCAAGCGTGCGGCCGCGATACTCGCGCCACAGGACGAACGGGCAGCCGTCGCGCCAGCCGGAACAGCCATACCCGCGCTTGCCCTCGATCACGGGCCGCCCGCAACGCGGGCAGTCCCCCAGCCGCGTCGGGTCGATCGCCGCGCCGCCGGAACCGACGATATCCCTGGTGTAGCGGACGATCCCGCCCATGAACTCGTGCCTGTCGAGCTGGCCGCCTTCGACCTGCCGCAGGCGGGCCTCCCACTCGCCGGTCAGCTCGGGGCTCTTGAGTGCGCGGTCCTGGACGATCGCGACGAGGTAGCGGCCGAGGTCGGTTGCAGTGAGGGATTTCTTTTCCCGGGTGATGTATCCCCGGTCGAGCAGGGTCTCGATGATCGCCGCGCGGGTGGCGGGGGTGCCGAGCCCGCGCTCCTTCATCGCCTCCCGGAGCGCCTCGTCGTCGACGAGCTTGCCGGCGGTCTCCATGGCGCCCAGCAAGGTGTTCTCGGTGTACGGCCGGGGTGGCGTCGTCTCGCCGCGCCGGACGAACGGCTCGTGCGGACCGGCCTCGCCGGCCCGGAACGCCGGGAGTTCCTGCTCGTCCTCGCGGCCCGTGCCCTGGTCGGCCGCGGCGTCGCCGTTCTCCTTCGGCCCGTCGTCCTTGCGGGGATAGAGGATGGTCCAGCCCGGGTCGAGGACTCGCACGCCTCGGGCGCGGAATGGAACCTCGTTGGAGGCGCCGTCGACCGTGGTCACCTCCTTGACGCACGGCGGGTAGAAGGCCGCAATCAGCCGCGTCACCACGGCATCGAACACCTTCGCCGTGGCGGACCCGGTTCCCGCGGTCCCGGGGAGTTTGCCGGTCGGAATGATGGCGTGGTGATCGCGGACCTTGGCGGCGTTGATGATCCGGCCGGTGAAGGGGAGGGCCGCCAGGTCCAGCCGACCGATCTCGCCGGGCCGGAGCGTACGCAGGGATTCGAGGATGCCCGGGATCTGCTCCTTCATGTCGGGGCCGAGGTGGCGCGAGTCGGTCCGCGGATAGGTGATCAGCTTGTCCTCGTACAGGGACTGAGCCGCCTTGAGGGTCGCGTCGGCCGACAGTCCATAGCGCCGGTTCATGTCCCGTTGCAGCTCGGTCAGGTCGTAGAGCTGCGGCGGCGGCATACGCTCCGGCTTCGTTCGGACGTCGCGGATGGCGAACGGCTGACCGACCACCCGGCCGAGGAGGGCCTGCGCGTCCTCCTCGCGGGCGAAGCGGTCGCCGGTGAACTTGAAGACGACGTCGCGATAGCGGGTGAGCAGCTCCCAGAACGGCTCGGGCCGGAAGGTGCGGATCTCGTCGTCGCGGCGGACGATCATCGCCAGGACCGGGGTCTGCACGCGTCCGACGCTCCACAGGACGCCCGTGGCGCGATGGCGGACGGTGTAGTATCGCGTGGCATTCAGGCCGACGACCCAGTCGGCCTCGCCTCGCGAGCGCGCGGCGGCGTAAAGGTCGTCGTAATCGGAGAGGGGACGTAAGCGGCGGAACGCCTCGCGAATCGCGGACTCGGTGAGCGAGCTCAACCAGAGCCGCCGCGCGGGCTTGCCGGTACAGCCGACGAGCTCCTGGATGTAGCGGAAGATCAGCTCCCCCTCGCGGCCCGCATCCGTCGCGCAGATGAGCTCGTCCGCCTCGCGAAAGAGCCGGCGCACCACGGCGAGCTGCTTTCGCACGCCCCCTTCCTCGATCGGCTTGATCCCGAATCGCTCGGGCACGAAGGGCAGGGCAGCCAGCGACCATTTCTTGAGCGCGGGGTCGTAGTCGTGCGGCTCCTTGAGCGTCGCCAGATGCCCGAGCGCCCAGGTGACCTGATATCCCTTCCCCTCGAAATAGCCTTCCCGTCGTGTCGACGCGCCCAGGAACGACGCCAGTTCGCGGGCAACCGACGGTTTCTCGGCGAGCACGACCTTCATCCGGCTTACCCTCGAATCCTGCGGAGCCATCATGCTCCGGACGATCATCGGCCCCGGTGTTTCTGGACGACCTTCATTTCTAGTGTACAGAAATCACCAGGACAGCGGAATCCACCGAGCCGGCCATCGCATTGCGTTTTTCGACCAGACCGGCGCAGGGCGGCACGGGATTCGCTAAACTAGCAGAGGTTGAGTCCAGCGCTTGATCCCCGGCATGGAGCGGGCCGTCGACCCGAACGCGAGACGCGAGCCGGTAGAAGGGAGTCCTGAGGTCGAGCCGATTGATCACGCCGAGGAGCATCGTCCAAACCCCAAGCCCAGAGAGGGACTCCGATGGCCGCGCACGCATCCAGGATCTCCACCGATACTGTCGACGGTTCCGCACGGCATGCCGCGGGATCGATCTTTGATTCGATGAACCGCGGGGCGTCGGAGATTCAGACGCGGGTCTCCGAAGCCCTGCCGGCCACCGGCCGCTTCCTCGGCCGGGCCGTCTACCGGACGTCGTATGCGGTGTCGTTCGGCCTGGCCTTCCCGGTCATGATGGTCGTCCGGGTCATGCCGAAGAATAATGCCATGGTCCACGGCTTGGTGGACGGTGCCATCGCCGCGCGCGATCGCGTGCACGAGTGGCGAGGGGAGTCGATCGCTGCCGATTCTCACGTGTCGGATTCCGACTCGGGGTCGGAAGCGGATCACGCGTCGGGGAACGGCTCGGCACATCATGCGCGAGCCAACGGCCATCCGTCCGAACATCCGACGCGGCGGCGTACCCGGACGAAGCGCACCGGCACCGCCGGTACCACTCGGAAGTCGCCCAAGTCGTCGAGCCGCAAGAAGAGCTGACGGTTCTTATTTCCTCAACAGGCCCGGCGATCGATGGGACGCAGGCCCGGGGAGACCGGCCGCGGCCGGCTCGTTCTCGCCCGTCGGGATGGCAACAGCCGATGAAATCGTGAAGGGGGAGATCCGACGTATCGCTCGTTCGGCGAGACCGCCGGATACCGGGCACGAAAGGAACCTGAGCATGCCAGTGACGAGGTCGGAATTATTGTACCTCTGCGGCGGCGCGGTCGCCGGGGCCCTTGCGGCGAAGAACCTCGACAAGATCAAGGAAAAGGCGGGTCCCTTGCTGGCGGCGGCGGGTGGCGCCGTCGGCGATGCTTACACGGCGGCGGCGCGTCGCGTGGGCGAGAAGCTCGAGGCGATGCAGGACGCGATGGCCGAAAGCCGCCAGGCGAGCACGGACGGTGCGGCCGGATCGTCCGATTCGGCGCCGCATTTCTCGGCCGCCAATGGTACGGCGAGTTAAGTTGAGCGATCACGGCCCACGGGCCTCTACGCGCGGGCGTGTTGTGCCCAACGCGTGGCCCGGCCCGATTGGGCCGAGCACCCGGCGGTCGGCTGCGGCCCGGTCCTCATTGCGCGTCGTCTGCCCTGACTTCTGCGCCGCAGTGTCGTCCCTTCTGAGATGGACCACCGATGACGGGTCGGCCGCCTTGACCGGTGCTCCGGCCCGCCGTCGGCCTGCGCGGAGGAGGCAGTCATGTCACGAGCCCAGACCAGGCGAGTCCGGCGTCGGCCGTCCATCGACGGGGCGGCGGTGCCCGAGGTGGTCCCGGCCGTACCGGATTCATCGACCCTGCCGCTGCATTGCCAGCTCGCCGACACGATCGGCTCCCTGCCCAAGGACCTGGCAGTGATGCTCATCTCCCTCGGCGTCGTCGGCGTGGCGATTCCGGGACCGATTCCCCCCGGCGCCTCGTTCATCCTGCTCGGAACGGTCATCCTCTGGCCGGGTGTGCTCGTGCGGACCGGCGGCCCGCTGGCCCATCGCTTCCCCCGCGTCTTTCGGATGCTCATCAACTTCGCGAGCGATCTTCACGAGGGGCTGGACAGGCGGTATCCGGGCTCGCGCAAGGCCTGAGCGGTTCCTCGCGGCCTGTTCAGGCACCGGCGCTGGGGGAGGCGAGCGGCCGGTCGATCACCTTGCGGATGTGCGACTTGATCGCGGGCTCGAAGAGCTTCCAGGCCAGCGGCACATGCCCCTGCGCGTGGACGAACCGCTCGTCGTACCACAGCCGGACCTCATAGCCGGTCCCCGATACCGTGGCGCTATGGCGGTCCTGCGACCAGTCCAGTCGCCCGATCCACGAGCCGTAGCGCTCCATGGCGGCGGCGACCCCGGCCTCGAGCTTGGCCTGGGCGACGTCCATGGGCTGTCCGTGCTCCAGCTTCATGTCCAATCGTGCCATGGAATCCCCTCCCGACTGGTCCGCTTCTTGCTTTGCATTGCCGCGTAAGGCCAGCCCTGGAATCCCTCGCAAGGCCGGTGCCACCCGCCGGCAGCCCCGCACGGGACGCCCGCTCGACCCGCGGGAGGCGTGCTCTGGAGCTTGGCCTCCAGTGCGATCCGCGGGCACACCAATGCTATAGTATGATCGAAGGTGGGTCATCGTCGCGATCCCCTGGGGTGCGGGAATCGCTCGCCTGGACTCTCGCGGTGGAAGGGTTGAGCCATGAGTGTTGCCGCGCGTACGAGGTCGTCGCGACTGACGGCCTACGAGCAGGAGCAGGTCCGGCGCATCGCCGCGTGGAAGTCGGAACCGCCGCATCCGCTCGCGGAGTTCTGGAAACGGCTCTCCCTGCCCGCGGCGCGGGCGCTCGAAAAGTTGATTCCCGACTCGCTCGTCCGCGCCGCGATCGAGAAGTCCTACGACGTCTCCGACCTGATCGCGGACCAGGAGGAGATCCGTCGCCGGGCCGGGGTCGAGGACCTCGCGGAGCTGCGCCACGGCTCGCTCGAGCGTTGCGACGAGCTGGCGGCCGGGGTGCGGGTGACGGCCGAGTCGGTCGCGGCTGCCGAGGGCGGTGTCACGGGCGCCGGCGGAATCGTCACGACGTTCCTGGATGTCCCCCTGCTCTTTACCCTGAGCCTGGCCACGATCCGGCGAATCGGGCACTGCTACGGATATCCGCTCGATCATCGCCGGGGGCGTCATTTCGTCCTGGGCATCCTGATCGCCGCGATGGCCGGCTCGCTGAAGCTCCGCCGCGAGCGGGTCCGGCAACTCCGTGAACTCGAGGACCTGCTGATCGAGGAGACCCAGGAGGACATCGTCACCGAGGAAGCCCTTTCGTTCCTCTTCCAGGTTGAGGTCTTCGAGGACGTTCCGGGCGTCGGAGTGGCCTCGGGCGCCGCCCTCAACTGGTTCTTCATGCGGAGGGTTGCCGAGACCGCCCGGGTGGTCTTTCAGGAACGCTGGCTACGGGACAACGGCAAGGTGAACGCAATCGAGCCGGCCGAGGTCCACGAGCGGTTCCTCGCCGGGGGATGGTCGGGGCTGATCGGCCGCGCCGTCTATTCGGGGTTCTTCGGACTGGGGTACGGAGTCGCGCTTCCGGTCTACGCCGTGGTCTCCCGGATGGGGCCGGCGGAGAGTGCGGTGGTTCGGGGCCTCCGAGACGGCGCCGCCGACGCGAGCCGGCAGGCGAGTCTCGTCGTCGAGCGGGTCACCACGGCGCTCGAGCCGGCGCGGGAAGGCGCGGGAGCGGCCCCACCGGCCACGGCCTGACAGGCGCCGGCGATCCTGCGAGGGCCGGCCTCGTCCTTGCGTCGCGCCGCCGCCTGGGTGATACTGGATTCGGCAAGGACGCCGATCGGGCCGTCGAGGTCAGACGGCCGGGACCGTACACCGACGGAGCACGACCGATCGTGAGCACGTCACCCACCCCCGTCGACGAGGCCGCCCCGCGGACGGGTTCGATCGGGTCCGGCGGCGAGCCGATCCATCCCAGCGGCGACGAGCGGTTCCGGGCGGTCGACGCGGCGATGAATCGGCACCGCTACCAGCAGGATGCGCTCATCGAGGTTCTCCACGCCGCCCAGAAGGCGTTCGGTTGCCTGGCGCCCGACCTGCTGCTCTACGTCGCGCATGGGCTGAAGCTCCCGCCGAGCCGGGTCTATGGCGTGGCGACGTTCTATCATCTGTTCACACTGACCCCGAAGGGCCGGCATACCTGCGCGGTCTGCACGGGCACGGCCTGCTACGTCAAGGGCGGCGAGGTCCTCAAGGAGGCCGTCGAGCGGGCGACGGGGATTCACGCGGGGCAGACGACCTCCGACGGGCGGATCTCGCTCGAGTCGGCCCGGTGCATCGGCGCCTGCGGGATCGCGCCGGTCGTCGTGTTCGACGGCGCCGTCTGCGGCAGGCAGACGACGCGATCGACCCTGGAGCGGCTGGAAGGATGGATCGGCCATGGAGATGAGTGACCTGCACGCGATCGCCGAGGCGGAGCGAGCCGGCCGCCGGCCGATCGAGATTCGCGTCTGCTCGGCGGAGGGCTGCCTCTCGTCGAATGCCCGCGCGGTTCGCCAGAAACTCGAGGATGCGACCGCTCGCGCCGGCCTGGGCGGCCGCGTCCAGGTCTGCGAGGTTGGCTGCCTGCGGCTCTGTTCGGAGGGGCCGCTGGTGCGGGTCGAGCCAGAGGGGAGCCTGTACCAGCAGGTGACGCCCGAGCAGGCGGACTCGATCATCGGGACCCTCACCGGGGGCACGACGGACGTTTCCAGGGGCGACCCGGGCGGACCCTTCTTCGCTCGCCAGCACTCGATCGTGCTGGAGAACTGCGGCGTGGTCGAGCCCGAGCGTATCGAGTCGTACATCGCGGCCGGCGGCTATGAACCCCTGCACCACGCGCTGCGTGAGATGAGCCCGGCCGAGGTCGTCGAATCGATCACGAGGAGCGGCCTCCGCGGCCGCGGCGGCGCGGGATATCCGACGGGGCTCAAGTGGGCCACCGTGGCCAAGACGCCGCCAGGGCAGAAATACGTTGTCTGCAACGCCGACGAGGGCGACCCCGGCGCCTTCATGGACCGCAGCGTGCTGGAGAGCGACCCTCACCGCGTCCTCGAGGGGATGGCGATCGCCGCGTATGCCGTGGGGGCTGATCGCGGGTATATCTACGTGCGCGGCGAGTACAGGCTGGCGATCCGTCGCCTGGATATCGCCATTCGCCAGGCGAGGGCGCTCGGCCTGCTGGGCAGCGGGATCTTCGACTCGCCGTTCAACTTCCGGATCGATCTTCGCATCGGTGCCGGGGCGTTCGTCTGCGGCGAGGAGACGGCGTTGATGGCGTCGATCCAGGGCCAGCGCGGCATCCCCCGTCCCCGCCCGCCGTACCCGGCGCAGGCGGGACTCTGGGGCGACCCGACGCTGCTCAACAACGTCGAGACATTCGCCAACGTTCCGGCCATCATCCGCGAGGGGGACGCGTGGTTCGCCGGCCTCGGGACGGCGGACAGCAAGGGGACCAAGGTCTTCGCGCTGGCCGGGAACGTGCGCCGCTCGGGGCTCGTCGAGGTGCCGATGGGCATGACGGTGCGTGAGATCGTCGAGGACATCGGCGGCGGCACGCCCGACGGTCGCGCGATCAAGGCCGTCCAGACCGGCGGCCCGTCGGGCGGGTGCATCCCGGCGGAGCATCTCGACACGCCGATCGACTACGAGTCGCTCATCCGCCTCGGGTCGATCATGGGCTCGGGCGGGATGGTCGTCATGGACGAGAACGTCGACATGGTCGGCGTGGCCCGGTACTTCATGGAGTTCTGCAAGGACGAGTCGTGCGGCAAGTGCATCCCCTGCCGCGCCGGCACCGTGCAGATGCACCGGCTGCTGGAACGCATCGGCGCCGGCGAGGGGACCCGCGCCGACCTCGAGCGGCTGGAGGGGCTGTGCGACGTGGTCAAGCACACGAGCCTCTGCGGGCTCGGCCAGGCCGCACCCAATCCGGTGCTTAGCACGCTGCGATTCTTCCGCCACGAGTACGAGGGACGGCTCTGCGGCGACGGCCCGGTCGCCCAGGGGAATCGGTCGGATGCCGCCGCCGGCGCACGAACCGACGCCGAGGCAACCTGAGGAGTCGGAGGAGTCATGGCCGTTCGCACGCTCCAGATCAACGACATGCTCGTCAGTGCCCGCGATGACCAGACGATCCTCGAGGCCGCTCGCGACCACGGGATCGCGATCCCGACGCTCTGCCACCTTGACGGCCTGACCGACGTCGGCGCCTGCCGGCTCTGCCTGGTCGAGGTCGCGACGGTCGGCGGGGGCACCAGGTTGGTGCCCTCGTGCGCGAGCCATGTCGTCGAGGACCTGGTGGTCCACACCGACACGCCCCGGCTGCGCGAGTACCGGCGAATGATCGTCGAGCTGGTGATGGCCGAGCGGAACCATGTCTGCTCGGTCTGCGTGGCGAACAATCATTGCGAGCTCCAGGACATGGCCGTCGCCGTGGGCGTCGACCACATCCGATACGACTACCTGAGCCCGTCGTGCTCGGTCGACCTGAGCCACGAGCGTTACGGCGTCGACCACAATCGCTGCATCCTTTGCACCCGGTGCGTGCGCGTCTGCGACGAGGTGGAGGGGGCGCACACCTGGGATGTCTCTGGCCGCGGCACTCTGGCCCGCGTCATCACCGACATGAACCAGCCCTGGGGTTCCTCGGATACCTGCACCTCATGCGGCAAGTGCGTGATGGCCTGTCCCACCGGGGCGCTGTTCCTCCAGGGCTCGAGCGTCTCCGAGATGCAGCACGACCGCGACACGCTCGCGTTCCTCCTGAACGCCCGGGAGAAGAAGCAATGGCTCGCCTGAGGTTCGCCACCGTCTGGCTCGGCGGCTGTTCCGGTTGCCACATGTCGTTTCTGGACCTCGACGAGTTCCTGATCGAGCTCGCCGAACGCGCCGATATCGTCTACTCGCCGATCATCGACGTGAAGGAGTATCCCGACGGCGTGGACGTCGTGCTGGTCGAGGGCGCGATCGCCAACGAGGAGAACCTGGCGATGATCCGGCGGGTCCGCCAGCGGTCGCGCATCGTGGTCGCGCATGGGGACTGCGCCGTGACGGGGAATGTCACCGCCCTTCGCAATCCGATCGGCCTCGCCGCCGCGGTCCTCGAGCGCTCTTACCTGGAGGGGGTCGACGGGACGCCCGGCATCCCGTCGGAGCCGGGCATCGTGCCGGTGCTCCTCGACCGCGTGGTGCCGATCCACGCCGTTGTTCCCGTGGATGTCTTCCTACCGGGCTGTCCGCCCTCGGCCGCGAAGATCCGCGAGGCGATCGAGGAGCTGCTCGACGGACGGCAGGTCCAGCTTTCCGGGCGGGAATTGAAGTTCGGCTGATGCGCAACGGCCGCGTCCGCCGCCCGTCCCGGCGCGGCGATGCGAGCGGGCAGCCCGGCGGAGGATCGAATTCATGGCCCAGCGGATCGTGATCGACCCGGTAACGCGGATCGAGGGGCATTCGAAGATCACCGTGCACCTCGACGACGACGGTCGAGTGGCCGAGGCGCGCTTCCACGTCACCGAGTTCCGCGGCTTCGAGCGATTCTGCGTGGGCCGGCCCCTGTGGGAGATGCCGGGGATCACGGCGAGGGTCTGCGGCATCTGCCCGGTCAGCCACCTGCTGGCGTCGTCGAGGGCCGGCGATGCCATCCTCTCGGTGGCGATCCCGCCGGCCGCCGAGAAGCTCCGGCGCTTGATGAACCTCGCGCAGATCGTCCAGTCGCACTCGCTGAGCTTCTTCCACCTCAGCGCGCCGGACCTCTTGCTGGGCATGGACTGCGAACCGTCGCGGCGCAACCTGTTCGGCCTCGTGGCGGCCGAGCCCGAGCTGGCCCGGCGGGGGATTCGCCTGCGGCAATTCGGCCAGGAGATCATCGAGCTCCTGGGGGCGAAGAAGATCCACCCCGACTGGGCCGTTCCCGGCGGCGTGCGATCTGCCCTGACCGCGGCCGGCCGCGACCACATCGCGGCCCGGATCCCCGAGGCGAAGGAGTCCGCCCTGCTGGCGCTCGAGCGGTTCAAGGGGGTGCTCGATCGCTTCGCGGAGGAGGTCGAGGCCTTCGGCAAGTTCCCGAGCCTGTTCCTGGGCCTGGTGGCGGAGGACGGCTCGTGGGAGCATTACGGCGGCCGGCTCCGGATCGTCGATGCGGAAGGTCGGATCGTCGAGGAGGGAGATCCGGCGCGGATCTATCGCGACGCAATCGGCGAGGTGGTCCAGCCGGACTCGTACCTCAAATCGCCGTATTATCGGCCGCTCGGGTATCCCGAAGGGATGTACCGGGTCGGCCCGCTGGCTCGGCTGAACCTGTGCGAGCGCATGGGGAGTCCGCTCGCCGATCGCGAGCTGGACGCGTACCGCCAGCGCGGCGGACGAATCCAGGCGTCGTCGTTCTGGTACCACTATGCCCGGCTGATCGAGATCCTCGCGGGGATCGAGCACATCGAGCGAATGCTGCACGACCCGGACCTGCTCTCGGGCCGGCTCCGCGCGCGGGCCACGATCAACCGCCTGGAGGGTGTCGGAGTGAGTGAGGCGCCCCGGGGTACGCTGTTCCACCATTATCACGTCGACGAGGGGGGCCTCATCCGGCGAGTGAACCTGATCATCGCGACGGGGCAGAACAACCTGGCGATGAATCGGACGATGTGCCAGATCGCCGGGCACTACATCCGCGGGCCCGAGGTGACGGACGGAATCCTGAATCGGCTCGAGGCGGGCATCCGGGCGTTCGACCCTTGCCTGAGCTGCTCGACCCACGCGGTCGGCTCGATGCCGCTGCGGGTGCTGCTCGTCGGGCCCGACGGATACATCCGCGGCGAGCTGCGACGAGGTTGATCGTCGCCGGATCGCGGGCGCGGGGTCGGCGAACGTCGGCGGCACCGCGCGAGCCTTCGATCAGTAGCTTGTCTCGGTGGACTCGGTGCTGACGCGGGCGAAGCCGGGCGCGAGCATGCCGGCCCACCGGGTCGGTGCGGCGATACCCCGCTCCCTCAGCCATCCTTCGGCCTCGTCGCGTCGGTCGCGGCATTCCTGGCTGGATTGGATCTCGCCCAGCCGGAAGTGCATCAACCGGGAGTGGAGCGGCATGTCGGCGCGGTCGTACAGGTCACCGGCGATCTCCAGCTCCTCGGCGGCGCGGACGACGTCTTCGCGGCAGGCGGCGACCGCCGCCTGGATGTAATGCGCGTGCGCCGCGGCCCAGGGCTGGGCCTCGCGGCAGAGGGAGCGAGCATCCCTCTCGGCCATCTCCAGCAGGGGAGCGGGCTGCTGCGATCGCTCGGCGGCGGCGATCGCGGTCCTCGCGCGAAGCTCGAGCATCTGGATACGAAGGAGCTGAATCCGCAGGAGCAGCGCCCGGTGGTATTCGGCCCAGATCGTCACCAGTCGCGCCCAGGCCCGGGTGACGTCCCCGCGATACAGGTCGATGTGCATGATCGCGTCGGAGGCGGAGGCGAGCGGGAGGTTGAACGCCCGGCCTCGCCCGGCGGCCAGGCTCCCCTCGATCTCGGCCTCGTTGTCGGGAATCTCGTTCGCGGCCAGCTTGAGGATCGTGGCGTAGAACGTGTTGAGGTTGGAGGCGGCATAGCGATCGCCGCGCTCCTGGGCCTCGCGGGAGAGGACGGCCCATCGTCGTCGCAGCTCGGGCAGGTCGCCGGCCTGGAACAGGGCCCACATCGCCAGGTTGTGGCCGGTGTCTCGCTCCCAGGCGACGCCCGTGCAATGGTCGCGAAACCGCCGTTCGGCGCGGTCGAGGGCCTCGATCGCCGCCTTCCATCGGCCGAACAGCAGCGAGCTGATCCCGCGGACGAGCTCGACCATGCCCTGGGCGTGCGGCGAATCCATCGCATCGGCCAGGGCGGAGGCCGTCTCGATAAGCGATGCGACTCGCCCCTCGACCGACGGGCCGGCCGTCGAGAGGTGGGCGGCTTCCATGGCGATCGCGCGGGCGATGCGAAAGGGCTCGCCCGCCTGGAGCGCCAGCAGCAGGCCCCGCGCCTGGAAGTCGGCGCCCCGGATCGGGTTATACATGCTCAGGCCCGCGACGGCCGACCAGCAGAGGTCGATGCGCGCCCGCGAGCGGGCGGGGACCGACGCCTCGTCACGCGGCCGGAATCGCAGGCCCCGCGCGCGCAGGATCGCCCGATGCCAGACGAGGGAGATCAACGAGCGGGCCGGGGTCTCGGGCATGCGGAGGCCCAGCGGGTCGAGCAGCGTGCGGAGCAGCGACAGGCCGCGGTCGATATCCCCGCTGATGAGGAGTTGCGTCGTGGCCAGCCGCTTGAGCTCGAGGGTCTCATCACCCGGCGCCGATGCTGCGGCGTCGAGGTACGCCTGGGCCGCCTCGGCCCCCCGGCCGGCGTTGGCCAAAGCATCGCCAAGCTTGCGCCTGAGCGCTCGGGCGGCCTCGATTGATCCGGGGTGAAGCTCCAGGGCCGTTCGGTAAAGCCTCGCCGCATGGTCGAAGGCCAGGGCTGCCGCGGCCTGGTCGGCGCCGCGCGCGTAGTGCTCGCCAGCCTGCGCCAGGTTGCCCGCGCCGCGGTAATGGCCGGCCAGCAGCTCGGGATCGACGGTGGCGGATGCCGCGATCGCCTGGGCCAGCCGCTCGTGGTGCCAGCGCAGCCGGTCCGGCGGCAGGTGGGCCACGATCGTCTCGCGAATCCGGTCGTGATAGATCTCGATCTCCTCGTGGTCGGCCTGGCCGATCAGGCGGATGAGGCGTGCCGTGCGGAGCGAGGCGAGGGCGACCCGGGCGCCGGCGACGAGCTCGGCCGCCTGGAATGCCGTCGCCTGCGCGATCGGGCGGCCCGAGACGGCGACGGCGCCGAGGAGTCGCCGGGCCTCCTCGGGCTGCCGGCCGATCCGCTGCCAGAGGACCTCGTCGAGGTCGAGCTTGCCGATCGCCTCCCAGTGGTCGATCGGCGCGCCGCCCTGGATGTGCTTCGCCAGCTCGTCGATGAACAGCGGGTTTCCGCCGGACTCGCGGGCGACGACGTGGGCCTGGGCCCGTGCGACCGGGTCGTCGCGGCCGAGCAGCGCCAGCGTCAGCTCCCGGGCCTCGGACTGGGTCAGTGCCTCGACCGCCAGCTCGCGGTGCTCCGGCGGCGAGGGCCGCGCGGCGATCGAGCGGCGGATCTCGACCAGGAACGGACACTCCTCGGCGTCCTCGGTCCGAAAACTCCCGAGGAACAGCAGGACGGGTGCCTGGGCCGCGCCAAGCACGTCGGCCAGCAGGTTGGCGCTGTCGGCGTCGCCCCACTGGAGGTCGTCCACCGCCAGGACGAGCGGGACGTCCTTCGCCAGGCGGCGGAACAGCTCGCGCAGCGCGGCGAAGGCCCGAATCCGTAGCTCCTGGGGGTCGGGGAGCCCGGGCGCCTCGCGCCGGGCGGCGGCCACCGCCGGCACCCCCTCCAGCACCGGGAAGACGCGGGCGAGGTGCCCGACGTCGGGCGGTAGGAGCGAGGCGATCCGCCGGGCCGGCAGGCCCTTGAGGTATCGGGCCAGGGCGTCGAACAGGTTGTCGAGTGCCTTGTAGGGGACCGACTCCCGCTCGTAGCATCGTCCCGAGAGCACGACGGCGTCCTCGTGCGCCGTCAGGCCCTGGAGGAAGGAGCGGATCAGCGTCGTCTTGCCCGTGCCCGTCCGGCCGAAGACGAAGATCGACTGGGTCCGGCCCCTGGCCAGCCCGGCGAAGGCGGAATCCAGCACCTGGAGATGCCGCGACCGGCCGATCAGCGGCAGCGGCCTGGAGCGCTCGGGCGGGTCCAGTCCGCCGGGGTCGTGCCCGGTCGCGCGGCGGATGACCTCGCGACCGGTCGGCCTCGCCGCCGGGTCGCGGGCGAGCAGGTCGAGGCAGAGCCGCACCAGGTCCTCCGGCAGATTCGGCACCAGCTCTGCCGGCGAGGGGGGCCTGCTCGTCTGCTTGGCCACGATCAGCTCCTGCGACGGCCCGACGAACGGCAGCCGGCCGGTCATCGCCTCGAACAGGATCACACCGACGCTGTACCAGTCGCTCGCCGCGGCGATCGGCAGTCCGCCGGCCTGCTCCGGCGACATGTGCGCCAGGGTCCCGACGATCTGGCGGTCCGCGGTGCCGAGCCGTCCCGAGCTTTCCAGGTCGGCGGTGAGCCCGAAATCGAGCAGGACGACGCGCCCCTCCGACGTGACCAGGACATTCGTCGGCTTGATGTCGCGGTGCAGCTTCCCCGAGCGGTGCAGTGCCTCGACCCCCTCGGCGAGCTGCCGCAGCGCATCGCGCAGCCGGACCTCGTCGAACCCGGGGCAAGCCCCATCGGGTCGTGCCGGGACAGCCCCGTCGGAGGCCTCGGTGTCCGGCCGGTGCCTCTCGCGGTCCGGCGACGCCTGGCCCGAGGCGGGCGAACGGACGTGGGATACGAAGTCGGTGCCCTCCACCAGCTCCATGGTGAAGAACCACCGGTCGTCCACCGCGAACAGCTCGTAGAGGTTCACCAGGTTGGGATGCGTGCAGTCGGCCAGCGATCGAAATTCCTGCTTGAAGCGGACGAGGGCCGTGGGGTCGACTCGCCGCATCGTCTTGAGCGCGACCAGCTCGCCCCGCTTCTGGTCGTAGGCCTCGTAGACGACCCCCATGCCGCCGGTCCCCAGGCGGCGGACCAGAGTGAACCGCACCGCGTCGAGCATCGCTCGCAGGGCCTCGGCCTCCGAACGAAGTTGATGCCTCTCGTCCAGGTTGAAGCCCAGGTCGCTCCCGTCGCCGGTCGGCGCCACTTCGGCGGGGCCCTTCGTTGATCGCAGCACTCCCGATCCCACCGTGGCCGGGCCCGAACCCGTCGGGAGCTCGCCGGGCCCCGCGGGGCCGCACGCGCCAGACCCGGACACTCCCGCGATCGGCCGGACGTCGACGGCCTCGGTGGGAGTCTCCGACAGCGGGAGCGCTGGGCTCGGGTCGACGACCGTCTCGTTGAGCCGGCCGGCCGATTTCCGCCGGCCGTGCCGCTCGCCGTCGACGAGTGCGCGGACCATCTCGCCACGCTCGGCGATGTCGGGGAATGCCGAGAGATAGACGCGAAGCGGGAGTGCCTGGCCGCGTATCCATCTCAGCCGCTGATCGGCCAGGAGGATCTCGAGCCGTTCCACCAGCGGCAGAGCGGGGCACGAGGCCAGGAAAGCGAAGACATCCGGCACGGGGGCGTCGGGCCTCCAGAGGCGGGAGAACCGGTCCACCGGCCGATCAACCTCGCTGGACTCGGCTTCCGATTCCATCACCCGATGGTCCCCGTCACTCCCATGGTCCCGGGCCGCCGATCGCGCACGGTCGGGGCACGGCCCGGATGCGTCGGACGAAACACCCTTGCCACGGCACCAGACGCGTCCCTGGTGTCTCCGGCGTGCATCTCCCCCCGGAACGAGCATCGCCCGAAGGGCCGAGCCGCCGCCGGCCGCGCCCCGCCGGTCATCGTAACCGGGCAATAGTGTCAGGGGAATGCCCGCGCCCCGCGGCATACGGGTGCTTGACTTCAGCCCAGACGACCGCCCGCCGCCGCCCTCGCCGCGGGCTGCGCCGGAGCAAGTTGGAAAAGCTCCCTTGCGGACGGCTTCGGGACGCTAAACAATGGACTTGACCGGGGCCGTTTACCGCAACGCCCCGGCGATCGGATGGGACGTGCTCCATTCCAGAACGCACCCCCGATCAGGGAGCCATCACGATGTTGCAGGACATTCTCAATTCTTTCCATCAGGTCGTGACACGCGCCGGACGCCGCCCGGCTCATCCTGGCGGTCGAATGTCGACCGAGAGGCCCTCGCGCGAAAAGGTCGTCATCCGCGTCCAGCACTCGCCGTCCAACGATCATCTGGAGCTCACCGCGAGATCCCACGATGAAATCCCGGCTGCCCGCATCACGCCCGAACCAGGGCCGGGCGAGGTCGTCCCGCCGGGGTGGTGGTGACGGCCGAGAAACCCTCCCGCGATCCGCGACTTCTCGCCCGGTGGCGGGATCGCCGAGTTCATCCTGCGCCGGAGTTGTCGCGAACATGACGCCGACTCGAAGGGACTTCCTCCGCGGGAGCCTGGTCGCGGCGATTGCCGCCCCGGCGGTCGCCGAGGTCGCGGCGGGAGCGGATCCGCGCGAGCTCGATCGAAAGATCCGCGAGGCGGCCGAGACCCCCGTCCTGATCCTCGATGGTCTGGAGCGGCCGGTCACGATCGCGGCCATGGAGCTGCTGCGCAACCGCCGCAATTTCGTGGTCCGTGCGCGGACGGCCGACGGTGCCGAGGGGATCGGCGTACCGAACGCCATGCACCTGGTCCACACCTACCCGATCTTCCTCAATCGGGTCGCGCCCTTCTTCGTCGGCAAGGATGCCCGCCGGCTCGAGCCCTTGCTGTGGGAGCTCTATCGCCACGACGACAATTACAAATACCAGGGCCTGGCGCTCTGGGTCTGCGTGGCCGCGGCCGAGATGGCGATCCTCGACCTGCTCGGCAAGCTTTCGGGCAAGTTCATCGGCGACCTCATCGGCGGCGTGAAGCGCCGTGAGGTCGCGGTGTACCGGGCCAGCGGCGTTCGGGGGAACCGGCCGGAGGAAGAGGTCGCGTACCTCAAGCAGCTCGTGGCCGAGACCGGGGCGCGGGCGCTGAAGTTCCGGCTCGGCGGCCGCATGAGCAAGAACGCCGATTCGCTACCCGGCCGGACCGAGCGGCTGATCCCGATGGTCCGCGAGGCGTTCGGCAAGGAGATGACCCTCTACGCCGATTCCAACAGCTCGTACGACGTGCCGAAGGCGATCGCGATCGGACGCTTGATGGAGGAATATGACTACGCCTTCTACGAGGAGCCGTGCCGGTTCGACCATCTCGAGGACACGAAGGCCGTCGCCGACGCGCTGCGGATCCCCGTTGCCGGCGGCGAGCAGGAATCGAGCGAGGACCGTTTCCGCTGGGTGATCGCCAATCGCGGCCTCGACGTGATCCAGCCCGACCTGCACTATTACGGCGGCTTCATCCGCTCGATGCGAGTGGCTCGCATGGCCCACGCGGCCGGCCTGCTCTGCACGCCGCACATGTCGGGCTCGGGCCTCGGCTACCTCGACGCCGCCATCTTCGCCGCCTGCATCCCGAACCCGGTCCAATACACCGAGTTCAAGGGCCATTCCGACATCCCCGTGACGAGCCCGACGTCGTCGTTGCGGTGCGAGTCAGGCATCGTTCGCATCCCCTCCGGACCCGGCTACGGTATCACGATCGACCCGGCTTTCCTGCGCGAGGCCGTCAAGGTGACGACGTTCTGATCCGGCAGCCCGGCCGGCGAGTGCCTCATTCGGCGGGCGTGCGCTTCTTGAAAACTCGATCCGCGGGGTCGATCCGGCCGGAACGGGCCAGGGACTGCTTCAGGGCGTCGATGCGCTCCTTCGAGCCCACGAACGTCCGCTCGGGGAAGCGGTAGTGTCGCAAGATGCCGGCGAGGATCTGCTGGCCCATGTTGGCGTTGAGCCACATCCCGGCGAGATACTGGAGCCGCAGGTTGCGATCGGTGTTGATCGCAGCGCCCCGCGACCATTCGGTGAGCAGGGGCGCCTGGCCGGCGTAGGTGGCGAGAAGGTCCGGAGCCTCCTCACGCTGGATGGCCCCCTCGGTGAGCGTGTCGAACATCCCGAAGCCGACCTCGCGTAGCGAATCCTTGACCCGCTGGTGGTCGGGACGATCGATCCGGCGCTGGAGAGCGTCGAGGTCGATCACCGTCGGCTCGACCTGGCCGAACAGGACGGCGTCGTAGCCCATTCGTTCCTGGCCTCCGAAGACGTCGGTGCCGACGGCCTCGCGCTCGTTGCTCCAGATGATGCCGTTCGGGAAGACCTGGAAGAAGGTGGAAATCAGGCTCCGGGTCGACTCCTCGTTGCTCTCGATGAGGGGAATCCAGAGGCAGACAATACCGCCCGGGTTCAGGTGGTCGCGGCACATCTGGTAATACTCGACGGTATTCATCGCCGCGCACCCCTTGACCCAGGGATCAATGGGGTCGGAGCTGATGATGTCGAACTTCTCGCGGGTGGTGCGGAGGTAGTGCCGGCCGTCGTCGTACGCGACCTCGACCCGCTTGCCGTCCACGGTGTGCGG
>DAIDHB010000472.1 GCA_027452145.1 Planctomycetales bacterium | reverse complement strand
TGAACGCGGTCGGATGGCTGATTCTGGCGGTGGTGGTCGGCCAGGCGGATCTCCGGGCGCCGGATTATCCCGATCACGCCCGGTTGATGATCGTCCGAGATGGCGAGGGCCGCCCGCGCCCCGTCGTCGATCGTAACGACTGGGACGTCCGCCGCGCCCATATCCTTGCCCACTTCCAGGAGGTCGCCGGGCCCCTGCCCGGCGGCGAGCGACGGGTGCCGCTCGATCTTCGCGTCGTCTCGGAGACGCGCGAGGCCGGGATCGTCCGTCGGAAGATCACCTTCGCCACTGAGCCCGGCGACCGCCTCCCCGCCTGGCTGCTGATTCCCATCGGGACCGACGCCGCCGAGACCAGGCGCCCCGCCGTCCTCTGCCTGCATCAGACCGTCGCGATTGGCAAGGACGAGCCCGTCGGGCTCGGCGGGAAGCCCGATCTCGCCTATGCGATCGAATTGGCCCGACGCGGCTACATCGCCCTCGCGCCCGATTATCCCGGGTTCGGCGAGTACAAAATTGATGTGTACAAAATGGGATACGCCAGCGCCACGATGAAGGCGATCTGGAACAATGCCCGCGCGGTCGATCTGCTCGCCTCGATGACGGAGGTCGATCCCGATCGGATCGGCGCGATCGGCCATTCGCTCGGCGGCCACAACGCGATCTTCACTGCCCTCTTCGAGCCGAGAATCCGCGCGGTCGTCTCGTCGTGCGGGTTCAACGCGTTCCCTCATTACTACAAGGGGAACATCGCCGGGTGGTCGCACCGGGGATACATGCCGAGGCTGAAGGAGCGATACGACCTCGACCTCGCCCGGGTCCCGTTCGACTTCCCCGAACTGATCGGCGCGCTGGCGCCCCGGGCGTTCTTCGCGAACGCCCCGCTCCACGACGCCAATTTCGAGGTCGAGGGAGTGCGGGTCGCGATCGAGTCGGCGCGTCCGGTTTACCGGCTCCTCGGCGCGGGGGATCGGCTGGCCGCCGTCCATCCCGACGCCGAGCATGCCTTCCCCGAGGCCGTCCGGCGGCAGGCTTACGCGTTCCTTGACCAGCACCTGCCCGCTACGGCGTCGACGCGCGGGTCATCCGGTCGACCTCGTCCTCGCTGGGGAGGCCGAAGGAGTAGAGTTCGCCGGTCGACTTCTTGGGGAAGAAGGCCTCGGCGTCGAAGGGGCTGAAGAGCGTGTTACCCGTCCCCACATAAACCCGCCCGCGCGCGACCGAGGGCCCCGACCAGACCGGACCGATCGCGAACTCCTTCAGCACGGCGCCCGTTTCGGTATCGAGGGCGATGAGCTTGCCGCTGGCGACCGTGGTGAAGAAAACGACGCCGTTGGCGACCGCGAGGCCCGAGGCGACCGGGTCGCCAACGTCGTGGAATTCGGGCTTCGGCGGCGGCCCGCCGAGCGAGGCCACCTTCGGCCGCTCGTGCCGCCATCGCTCGGATTGCGCGTCGGGCGCGATCGCGACGACCCGCCCGCCGGTCGGCGGGATCGCGCTCTTCATCAGGGATTCCCCTGTCATCAACTGCAAGGCGTCGATCCCGTTGGTGAAGAGGGTCTTGCCGTCGGTGGCGCAACCTGTCTGAGTTCAGCCGATGCAACCCGGGAGGGCGATCATCCGACGATCGGGCGCGGGTGAGAGCGGAAACACGGGCGGGCCGTTGTAGGTCGGCGTTTGTGCGATCCGCTTGCCGTCGGAGGCGCGCAGGATGTAAAACCCGCCGTCCTTGCAGCCGAAGCCGAGTACCTTCGTCGGCACTTTGTCGACCGGGATCGTGTAGATCTTGGGGGTGTCGCCAATCGACTGATCCTTGTATCGGCGCTCGACGGAATTATAGGCGGGCATCGACGAGGTCCAGACGTCGCCCGGCTTGATCTGGCTGACCCATCGCTCCTTGCCGGTCCGGGCATCGAGCGCGACGATGGCGCACGACTCGGGGGTATGCAACCGGGGGTTGTCGGAGGTCGGTCGGCGGGGGGCGGTGTTGACGTCGGTGCCGAAATAAAGCGTCTGGGTTTCGGCGTCGAAAGACGGCGTGCTCCAGATGGTGCTGGTGGCCGGACCATAAAAAAAGGTGTGACTGCCCCAGTAGTCCTTGAGGACCATCGGTGGGTTGAGCCGCTCAGGCTTCGGGCCGAGGTCATATTTCCAGACGATTCGGCCGTCCTTCGGGTCGAGGGCGATGAGGAAGCCGCGGCCGGTCGAGCCTCGATAGAGCCATCCGCCGGAGATCATCTGTTCGAGCGCTCCGCCGCCCGCGATGACCTTGCCGTCGACGAAGATCGGCGAGGTGAAGAACAGGTTGATCGGATGGGCGCCGGGGAATTCCGCGGAGCGGGCGTCGATCTTCCAGCGCTCCTTGCCGGTCTGGCGGTCGAGGGCGTAGAACCAGCCGCCCATGTCCCCGAAGTAGACCGAGTCGCCGACGACCAGGGCCGAGGTCATGATCCCCTCGCGGGTGGTCGCCGATCGGAAGTCGTGCGAGGGCGCCGGCTCGCCGGCCGGGATCGTCCTCGCGGCGAGCCCGGAACGGGTCGGCTTCCGGTAAGACCAGAGGAGTTTGCCGTCGGGGCCGAGCTTGTAGAAGGTCGGGTCGGTCGCCGTCCCGAAGTAGACCTCGCCGTTCACGACGATCGGCGTCGCGTGGATGACGCCGATCCGAAGGTCCGACTCACGCGCCGGAAATCGCCACTTTTCGACGAGCTGCCCGGCGTTCTTCGGCCCGATGGCCGACTCGCCCGGATTGTACCGCCAGCCGAGGAGGTCCCGGTTGTAAGTCGGCCAGTCGCGCGCCGGATCGAACTCGCCCGCGAGGGCGTTCGACCACGCCCCGAGCATCGCCGCGGCGATCGAGAGCGGAATCCAGGCACGGCGGATCGCGACTCGCATGAAAATCTCCTCGACCTCGAATCTGGGACGGCCGGGCCCATCGCGCCGGGCCCGCGCCGGGCGTTGGATTGTAACAACCGAACGGCCCGGTCCGCGACGGCCGCCGACGCTGGCAACCATGTCGCCCGAAGTCAACGCGGCGGTGTCGGACGGCATCCATCGCCCCTTATTCCGCAGGACGACGCCTAGGATCCGGCTGCCTCGGCGCGGTAAAACCGGTTCGTGTGCGACCGGGATCCGCGGGTCGATCCGGCTGACAACGGGGGGCGTCGGGCGATGGAGACGACGTGCGTCCATTATTCGCGTGAATATGTCGGTAGCCCGTGCATCGTGGCGATCGATCGGGATCGATGCGTCGTCGCCGATGGGACCGGATATTTGACGGCCGTCGACCTGAAGCCGCAGGTGGTCGGGCCGCGGTTATTCGTGGGCGTTTCAGGAGGGATGGCGACGAACCTCCGATCGCTTCGGAGCACCCCGGCGCGGCCCTGGATGGTCGCGGTGGCCACGCGGGGCGCCTACGCGGCGATCGGTGACCTGGAGCAAAAGTTGGTGGCGAAGATCCACCCGGTGGAAGGGGGGACGGTGCAGGCCGTCGCGATCTCGCCCGACGGCTGCACGCTCGCGATCGGGACCGGCGCTTACACTGCGGCCGGACCGCCTCCCGCGGCGGCTGGCGGCGCCGGCAAGCCGCTCATCCGCACCGCTCTGTTTCCACCACCGCGAGGGAAGCCCCGATGATCCCGAAGGCCGTGATCTCGATACGCCTCACTCGCCGGATCGGCCTGGCGGCCGCAATTGCGATTACGATCGCGTCGGCCATGGCGACGACCGCCATTGTCCTGGCCGCGGCCGAGCCGCCCGCCCAGGCTCCGACCGAGAAGAAGGGCCCCGGCCCCGCCGCGAAGAAGGATGCGCCCGCGCAGCCGAAGGTCAAGCTCGGTCTGTCGATCAACGAGCCGGCCGCGTTCCGGGGCTACACGCTGCTGAACCCGATGAACTTCAAGAAGACCTACCTGATCGACATGAATGGCCGCGTGGTGAAGTTCTGGGAATCGCAGCACAACTCGATGCACGCCGCCTACCTGCTGGAGAACGGCCATCTCTTCCGCATCGCCGTGCTCGAGGGGGGCGAGCGCAAGTTCGGCGGCGGGCCCGGCTCCGCCGGGCGGATCCAGGAATTCGACTGGGACGGGAACCTCGTCTGGGATTATGAGTTCCACAACGACAAGCAGTATCTCCACCACGACGCCGCGAAGTTGCCCAACGGCAACGTCCTCATGATCGTCTGGGACAAGAAGTCGCGCGACGAGGCGATCGCCGCCGGCCGCAAGCCCGACCTGGTCAGCGATTATGTCCTGCCCGACTCGCTCGTCGAGGTGAAGCCCACCGGCAAGACCACCGCCGAGGTCGTCTGGGAGTGGCACCTGTGGGACCACCTCATCCAGGACCACGACTCGAGCAAGGCCAACTACGGCGACGTCGCCGCGCACCCCGAACTGGTCGACATCAACGTCGTCGAGAACCCGATGGGAGCCGGACCCGGCGGGGGCGGACCCGGCGGACCCGGGCCGCGGCCGGTCGCGAAGAAGGCCGACGATGCGACGAGGGCCGCCCAGAAGGCGAAGGCCAAGGCCGAGACCGAGAAGCTCAAGTCGATCGGCTACGTCGGCTCGGCCACGCAGCAGCGGCAGAGGGTCAACCCGGACTGGACCCACGTCAACTCGGTGGCCTATAACCCCGAGCTCGACCAGATCGTCGTCAGCGTGCACGAGTTCAGCGAGATCTGGATCATCGACCACAGCACCACCACCGCCGAGGCGGCCGGGCACACCGGCGGCCGGTCGGGCAGGGGGGGCGATCTGCTCTACCGATGGGGCAACCCGCGGATCTACCGCGCCGGCACGAAGGCCGACCAGACGCTGTTCGCCCAGCACAACGCGCACTGGATCGCCCCGGGCCTGCCCGGCGCGGGCCACCTGCTGGTCTTCAATAACGGCGCCCATCGGCCCGACGGCGCTTACTCGTCGGTCGACGAGCTGGTCCTGCCCGTGGACGAGAAGGGCCGGTATGCGCGCGAGCCCGGCAAGGCCTATGGGCCGAAGGCCGCCGCCTGGCGATACACGGCGCCGAAGAAGTCCGACTTCTACGCGTTCTTCATCTCGGGGGCCAACCGGCTGCCCAACGGGAACACGTTCATCTGCTCGGGGCCGAACGGCACCATCTTCGAGGTCACGCCCGAGGGGAAGACCGTGTGGAAGTACGTCAACCCGGTGAAGGCCGGCTTCGGCCCTCCGGGCGGACCCGGAGGACCCGGCGGTCCGGGCGGACCCGGCGGACCGCCGGCTCCCGGCCAGGTCTTGCCATTCTTCGTCCGCGACATGCTGAACCTGTCGCCCGAACAGCGGAAGGCCGCCGACGCCTTGCAGAAGACAATCGACGACACCCTCGCCGCGACGCTGACCGACGCCCAGAAGAAGACCCTCAGGGAGCGGAGCACCCCCGGCCCGGCGATGTTCGCGGCCATGCCGGCCCCCGGGCAGTTCATGTCGATGTCGACCCAGGTTGCCCTGCGGCCCACGCCCGAGCAGCGGACGAAGCTGTCGGCCCTGCAAAAGGAGGCCGACGCCGCGATCGAGAAGACGCTGAACGCCGACCAGAAGTCGCGGCTGAAGCAGATGCGCTCCGACTTCCTCCGCGGCGGACCCGGTGGTGGACCCGGTGGACCCGGTGGACCCGGCGGACCCGGTGGACCCGGTGGACCCGGCGGACCCGGCGGCGGACCGCCCGGCGGCGGACCTCCGGCCTTCCTCTTCGCCGGCCCGCCCGGCGGTAGCGGCGTGTTCCGCGCGTATCGTTATGGTCCCGACTACCCCGGACTCGCCGGCCGCGAGCTGAAGCCGGGCAAGACCGTCGAGGAGATGCAGCCGAAAGACAAGGAGAAGGAGACCGGCAAGGATAAGGGCAAGAACGAGCCGAAGCCCGGGGAGTCCCAGAAGCGATGACGCCGACTTCGAATCGGGCTTCGACCCGGCGCCGCCGAAGGCTCGCACGGACGCTTGTGCTGGCGGCGCTGCTCCTCGTGCTGATGGCCGACGCCCACCCCGCGCACGCCTACATCGGCCCCGGCGCAGGGTTTGCCGTCGCGGGCTCGCTGTTCGCCTTCTTCGCCGCGATCGCCTCGGCGTTCCTGACGTTCCTCACCTGGCCGGTCCGGCTGATCAAGCGAGTCCTGTTCGGCTGGCGGGTCCGGCGCAAGGCGCGATTCCGCCGCATCGTGATCCTCGGCCTCGATGGCATGGACCACGGCCTGACCGGGTCGATGCTCGAGGCCGGCAAGCTGCCCAACCTCGCCGCGCTGCGGGATCGAGGCGCCTTCCGCCCGCTGGGCACGACGGTGCCGCCGCTTTCGCCGGTCGCGTGGTCGACGTTCCAGACCGGGGTGAACCCCGGCAAGCACAATATCTTCGACTTCCTCACGCCCGACCTGCGCACCTATCGCGCCAAGCTCAGCTCGGTCGAGATCCACCCGCCGCGGCGGTCGATCCGGCTGGGGAAGCTGCGCATCCCGCTGGGCAAGCCCGAGCTGCGGATGCTCCGCAAGAGCCGGCCTTTTTGGGGAATCCTGGGCGACCACGGCATCTTCAGTTGCGTCCAGCGCGTGCCGATCACGTTCCCGCCCGAGAAGCTTCGCGGCGTGTTGCTGTCGGCGATGTGCGTCCCCGACCTGCGCGGCACCCAGGGGATGTTCGCGTATTACACGACCCGTCGCCGCGACGAGGGCGAGAAGATCGGCGGCGAGGTCCACCACGTCGAGCGCTCCGGCGCCGTCATCCGCGCCGAGCTGCTCGGCCCGCGCGACCCGATGCGCGACGAGGCCGGCGACCTTCGCCTGCCCTTTACCGTGACGATCCTCGGGCCCGGCAAGGCCGCGCTCGAGATCGACGGCAACCGATATGAACTGGCGAAGGACGAGTATACCGAGTGGGTCCCGGTGCGCTTCCGCCCCGCGCCGGGCGTCTCGATCGGCGGGATTTGCAAGTTCCTGCTGCTCGAGACCGAGCCCGAGTTCGGCCTGTACGTGATGCCGATCAACATCGACCCCGAGAACCCGGTGATGCCCGTCGGCTATCCGCCGGTGTACTCGATCTACCTGGCCAAGAAGCAGGGGCCGTTCGCCACGCTCGGCCTGGCCGAGGACACCTGGGCGCTCAACGAGGGCGTCATCAACGACGACCACTTCATCCGCCAGTGCCTCGACATGGACGACGAGCGCGAGGCGATGTTCCTCGACGCGCTCGACAAGGTTCCGCAGGGCCTGGTCGCCTGCGTGTTCGACGGCACCGACCGCCTCCAGCACACGTTCTGGCGCGACATCGACGAGAACCACCCGGCGCACCCCGACGCCGAGCACCTCGCCGGCCGCCATGTGATCGAGGACCTCTATTGCCGCATGGACGCCCTGGTCGGCAAGACGATGGAGCGCTGCCGCGGCGAGGATACATTGCTACTGGTTCTCTCCGACCACGGCTTCGGCCCGTTTCGCACCGGGGTCGACCTCAATCGATGGCTCGAGGAGAACGGATACCTCGTCGTGGATGACTCCCGCCGCGGCGAGGAGCACCTGGCCGGCGTCGACTGGTCGCGCACCCGCGCCTTCGCGATCGGCCTGGCCGGGATCTTCATCAACCTGAAGGATAAGTACGAGCAAGGGATCGTCGAGCCCGGCGCCGAGGCCGACCGCCTGCGTGCCGAGATCGCCGGGCGGCTCGAGGGGCTGGTGGATCCGTCGAATGGCGAGTCGGCCGTGAAGCGGGTTTATGTCGCCGGCCAGTTCTACCGAGGGCCCTACAAGGACAACGCGCCCGACCTGATCGTCGGCTACCGGCGCGGGTTCCGCGTGTCGTGGGAGGCAGCCATCGGCAAGACGACGACGGCCGTGTTCCACCCCAATACCAAGGCGTGGAGCGGCGATCACTGCGTCGACCCGTCGCTCGTGCCGGGCATCCTGTTCGCCAGCCGGCCGATCGCCGAACCGAATCCCCGGCTGATCGACGTTGCGCCGACCGTGCTGAGCCTCTTCGGCGTGCCGGTGCCCGACTACATGGACGGCAAGGCCTGGACGGTCGGCGAGGCCGGGCGGAAGGAGGATGAGGCCGTGCCGGTGCCATCTCCAACGAAATCGCTGGCCGAGGTGGCGTCATGACCGACTCGCCCCAATCCGCCATCAATCGCCGGACGATCCTCAAGGGCACGGCCGCCGTGGCCGCGGGTGCCGCAGCGATCGCCGCCGGGAATTACTGGCTGGGCGCGGGTCGGAATCCCTCGCGCGCCTCGGGAAAAAAGGTGATCGTCATCGGCATCGACGGCATGGACCCGCGGCTTTCCGAGCGGATGATGGCCGAGGGCCTGCTGCCCAACCTGGCGAAGCTCTACTCCGGCGGCGGCTTCCGCCCGCTGGGCACCAGCACACCGCCGCAGAGCCCCGTCGCCTGGGCCAGCTTCATCAACGGCGCGGGACCCGGCGATCACGGCATCTTCGACTTCATCCACCGCCATCCCGAGAAGCAGTGCGAGCCCTTTTACTCGGCCGCCGAAACCATCCCCGGCGAGGGCCACTGGGACGTCGCCGGCCGCCGGCTCCAGCTCGACTTCTGGCCGTTCCGGCACAAGCTCCCTCGCACCGAGCTGAAGCGCCAGGGCGTGCCGTTCTGGGACTACCTCGACGCGGCCGGCGTGCCGTCGACGTTCTACGACCTGCCGTCGAACTACCCCGCCAGCCCGTCGCATTACGGCCATCATCGGTGCCTCTGCGGCATGGGCACGCCCGACATGCTGGGCACCTACGGCACCTACCAGTTCTTCGCCGAGGACGGGCCGGCCGAGCCGGTGGACGAGGCGGGCGGCAAGCGGGCGCGGCTGGCGTTCGAGGACGATACCGCGCGGGCGAGGATCGCCGGACCCGGCGACGCGTTCTCGCCGACGGCGAAGGAAACCTCGGTCGAATTCCAGGTCCATCGCGACCGCGAGGCCAATGCCGCGGTGATCGACGTCCAGGGCCATCGGATCGTCCTGAAGGCCGGCCAGTGGAGCCGGTGGACCCCGCTGGCATTCGATCAGTCGTTGCCCATGCAGGGCCTGCACGGGATCTGCCGGTTCTACCTCCAGGAGGTCGCGCCGCGGTTCCGCCTGTATGTCTCGCCGATCAACATCGACCCGTCGGCCCCTGCGCCCAGTATCTCCGAGCCCGATTCGTTCGCCCGGGGAATCGCGACCCGCCTGGGCCCGTTCGCCACCACCGGGTTCCAGGAAGATTACAAGGCCCGGACCAATGGCGTGTTCAACGACGATGAATACGCCCGCCAGGCCGGCATGGTGCTGGACGAGCGGCTGGCGCTATTGGAGCGCGCCATCGAGGACTACGAGGACGGCCTGCTGTTCTTCTACTTCTCCAGCAGCGACCTCCAGTCGCACATGTTCTGGTGGGACTCGGACGACCCGCACCCGATCCGCTCGGCGCCCGAGGCGAAGAAGTACAACGAGCATGTGCGGCGGCTCTATCGCCGGCTGGATGGGGTTGTCGGGCAGCTCATCGACCTCTACGGCAGCCGCGCCACCTTGATCGTGATGAGCGATCACGGGTTCGCCAACTTCGGCCAGCAGTTCAACGTGAACTCGTGGCTCCGCGGCTGGGGCTACCTGGGCCCGCCCGAGTGCACCTCGATCCTCAAGGACGTCGACTGGTCGCAGACGGTCGCCTATGGCCTGGGGATCAACGGGTTGTATCTGAACATGAAGGGCCGCGAGCGCGACGGGATCGTCGAGCCCGGCGACCAGCGCGAGGCGCTCCTGGCCGAGATCGTCGAGCGGCTTCAGGCCGTCACCGACGAGGACGGCCGGCCGGTGATCCGCGGCGCCTATCGCTCGGATCAGATCTACAAGGGGGACGCCACGGCGCTGGCGCCCGACCTGGTCATCGGCTACCACCGAGGCTTCCGCGCCTCGTGGGCGACGACGCTCGGCGAGCTGACCGAGCAGGTCCTTTTGCCCAATGACCAGGCCTGGAGCGCCGATCACTGCGCCGATGCGCTGGAGGTCCCCGGCGTGCTGTTCAGCAACCGGCCGATCCGGGGCGAGAAGCCGACGCTCGTCGACCTGGCCCCGTCGATCCTCGCGCAGTTCGGCCTGGATACGCCGTCGCGGATGGTCGGCCGGAACGTGTTCTGAAAGGGGAGAATGCCCATGGTCAAGGTGAAGATCGACCCCGCCCTGTTCGAGCGGGCGAAGCGGGCGGCGCAGGCCGCCGGGTACAGCAGCGTCGAGGAGTTCATCGCCGACTGCATCGAGAAGCAGATCCAGCGGCTGAAGGTCGAGCAGGACGAGGCCGCGGTCTCGGACCAGCTCCGCGGCCTGGGGTACGTCGAATGACGGGTTTCCTCGCGTGGGCCGCCGCCTGGCTGAGCGCCGGGGCGAGCTTCCTGGGACGATACCTCCTGGCCCCCGTCGCGGTCCTGCCAGGCTGGGTGTCGGCCACCGCGATCGGGGCCGTGACGGGCGTCGTGTTGCTGGCGGTGTTCAAGCACACGTCGAACCAGCGGGCGATCCACCGCGTCCGCAACGACATCGACGCCCACCTGCTGGCGCTCAAGCTCTTTCGCGACAGCGCCGCCGTGGCGCTGCGCGCCCAGGCCCGGGTGATCGCGGGCGCGGCCCGGCTGTTGCTGCTGGCCGTCGTGCCGATGCTGGTGATGGCGATCCCGGTGACGCTGGTCCTCGGCCAGATGAGCCTCTGGTACGAGGCCCGCCCGCTGCGCGTGGGCGAGGAATCCGTCGTGACCCTCGCCCTGGCCGGGGATGCCTCGGCCCCCTGGCCGTCGGTGAGCCTGCGGCCGACCGATGCGGTCGACGTCGAGGCCGGGCCGGTGCGCGTCCGCAATCGGCGCGAGGTCTGCTGGAACCTCCGGGCCCGCGAGCCCGGCAGCCACCGCCTCGAGTTTCAGGTCGGCAATCAGGCCGTCGCCAAGGAGCTCGCCATCGGCGACGGCTTCATGCGCGTGAGCCTCGAACGACCTGGCTGGAACTGGTCGTCGATCCTGCTTTATCCCTGGGAATCGCCGTTCCGGCCCGGCGACCCGGTGCGCTCGATCGCCGTCGCCTATCCCGAGCGATCGTCATGGATTTACGGCTCGGGCACCTGGGTGATCTACTGGTTCGTCGTCTCGTTCGTGGTGGCGCTGGGCTTCCGCCGCGCGCTCAACGTCAAGATCTGATCGACCTGCCCTCGACACGAGACCTGCGAAGGAGTCCGCCAGTGGCCGACGAAATCATCATCGTATCGGGCCTGCCGCGCTCGGGCACGTCGCTCATGATGCAGATGCTCGACCGCGGCGGTGTCCCGGTCGCGACGGACAACATCCGCTCCGCCGACACGGATAACCCGCGCGGCTATTACGAGCTCGAGCAGGTCAAGAAGATCAAGCACGACGCCTCGTGGCTGCCGTCGATGCGGGGCAAGGCGTTCAAGATGGTGTCGCAGCTCCTGTACGAGCTGCCGTCGAGCCAGCGCTACCGCATCATCTTCATGGAGCGCGACCTCGACGAGATGATCGCCTCGCAGGAGAAGATGCTGGAGCGGCTGGGCAAGCCGGCGGCGCCCGCCGACCAGATCCGCCATCTGTTCACCCAGCACCTCGAGCGCGTCCGCGCCTGGCTGGCCGACCAGCCGAACCTCGTCGTGCTGTATGTCCGCTACCGCGACCTGGTCGCGCATCCCGCGGACGAATCGGCGCGGATCGCCGCGTTCCTCGACGGCCGGGCCGACCCCGCGCAAATGGCGGCCACCGTCGATGCCTCGCTCTACCGCAACCGCAAGCCCGCCAACGATATCCCCGGCGATTCGTCCCCCGCGGCCGAACCGCGATAGGCGAGCGCGAAGCCGCCTCCCCATCCCTTATCCCCCTGTTTATCCCTTATCATCGTAAAACTTCGTTGCTGTCTGGCCAGGCGCGAGACAGACGACGCTCATTTCCGTTATTAGCGATAGCGGTCGGAGGGCTCCGCGCCGGCCGCCAGATGGAAGGTCGCTCGATCGCGGGACCGTGGGCGAAGCCTCGGTCGCGTGATCGCACGTCGGTACGAAGCCGTCCTCCGGGAATCTGGTGACGAGACTGCACGATCGCCAGCCATGACCGCCTGGTCCGGTTTGGGCCCGGCACGGGTGCGCGAACGAAATCCAGCGACGGCACCGTCTTCCGGTCCCATCGGGCCGGCCGGTCGCCGTCCGCGCCGGGAGTGATGAGCCTTGAGATCCTCGACGACGAGAAGGCCGCGCCGCGTCCTCTGGGCCGCCACGATGGCCGCGGCACTGGGCCTCTTGCTGATGGGGCGGGCCCTGATGCACGTCGGCCGCGTGCGGGCGAAGAGCGACCGTTTGCCGCCTCGCGAGCGGTCGGTCGACGAATCCGTCCGGCCGACGCCCGCCCCGGCCCGGATCGAGCAGGGCCTGGTGGTCCGCGAATCCGCGGCTTGCCCGGGCTACACGCTCGTCGCCCCGATGAATGCGACGACGACCTATCTGCTCGACCTGGACGGGCGGGTCGTGCGCACCTGGCGGAGCCGGTACTTTCCCGGTGAGTCGGCCTATTTGCTCGAGAACGGCCATCTGCTGCGGCCCGCCCGGCTTGGGCCTGAGGAGCTACTCTTCGCCGGCAGCGGGCAGGGCGGGCGGGTCCAGGAATTCGCCTGGGACGGCGAGCTCGTCTGGGACTTCAAGTTCCACGACGACCGGCGGCTGGCGCACCACGACGTCTGCCGCATGCCCAACGGCAACGTGCTGATCGTCGCCTGGGAGCTAAAAACGGCCGACCAGGCCCTCGCCATCGGCCGCGACCCCGAGCGCATTTACGACCGCTGGCTGGCCGACGCGGTCTTCGAGGTGCAGCCGACCGGCAAGACGACCGGCGAGATCGTCTGGGAGTGGCACGCCTGGGACCACGCGATCCAGGAAATCGAGCCCTCGCTGCCCAGTTACGGCGCGGTGGCCAATCACCCCGAGCGGATCGACGTGAACGTCGGCGACGACGGCCGGCCGATCCTCGCCCCCGGCATGCCCGCCCGACTGGCGACGGCCGCGAAGGAGGCGAGGAAGCAGGGCGGCGATGTTCCCGGGCCCCGGGACATCGAGAAGCTCCGGGGCCTCGGCTACGTCAGCTCGCGGGCCTCGGCCGGCAATCGCTGGCTGCTGCCCGAGTGGACCCACATCAACGCCGTGGCCTACAACGCCGAGCTCGACCAGATCCTGCTGACGCCTCGGCATTTCAGCGAGGTCTGGATCATCGACCACAGCACCACGACCGCCGAGGCCGCCGGCCACACCGGCGGGCGCCGGGGCAGGGGGGGCGATCTGCTCTATCGCTGGGGCAACCCGGCCGCCCATCACGCCGGGACCGCCGACGATCAGCGCCTCTTCAACGCCCACGACGCCCAGTGGATCCCCCGCGGCCGCCCCGGCGCGGGGAATCTCCTCGTCTTCAACAACGGCGGCGGCCGCGCGGATCGCAACTTCTCCTCGGTCGACGAGGTCGTCCCGCCGCTCGATGCCCGCGGGGGATACTCCCTCGACCCGGGCCGTCGGTTCGGCCCGGCCGGACCGGCCTGGACCTTTGCCGCGCCCGAACGCGAGACCTTCTTCTCCTCGCTGATGTCGGGCGCCAACCGCCTGCCGAACGGCAACACCCTGGTCTGCGACAGTATGAACGGGACGATCTTCGAGGTCACGCCCGCCAGGCAGGTCGTCTGGAAATACGTCGTCCCCCACCGGGTGGCGCCCCCGCGCGGCAACCAGACCAGCGGCGTGGCGGTCTTCCGCGCGTATCGCTATGCCCCCGACTTCGCCGGCCTCGCCGGCAAGGACCTGACGCCCGGGACGACCCTCGACTGATCCGGCGACGAGCCGAACGGACGAGTGAGCCTCCGGCGGGAACGAGCGGTCATCGCGCCGGCTTCGCGACGAGGATATCCCCCAGCTCGACGGTCTGGCCCGGCGCGACGGTGAACTCCTTGCGGATCGGCGGGCCGTCGGGGCCAGGGTGGGTCTCGGTGTAGTCGATGATCCGATACGAGGCGCCGGGGATCAGGGCAGGCAGGCGAATATGGCCTCCGGCGTCCGGGGTCGGATCGCCGGTGTGATTGATCGGGTCGAGCATGCTCAGAAGGCCCTCTGCCGCGCTCCTCGGCCGAGGCGATCGCGACGAGGAGATCGTGGTGCGACGAGGAGGTCCGCGTCACTTCGACCTGGAACCGGCCCGCGGCGTCCGCGCGACCCCCGCCGAGCGCCACCGAACTCATCGTCGAGACCCGCGGCCGGGACTCGTAGGGCGAGACCCGGGCCTGCACCCCGACCACCGCCCCCGCCACCGGCCGGCCCTTCTCATCCAGCACCTTCCCGACCACGAACATCCGCCCCGGCGCGGGCATCGGGCTCGAGGCCGGATCGTCGCCCCTCGCCCCGGGCGGGAAACCCATTCTGCCGGCGATGACGACGGCGAAGATGCACAGGACACCGCGCCGTGCATTGCGCCGCAACGGGGAACCCGGCGCTCGACGTTTTCCGGCAAGGATCGTCGGCGCGGAAAAGCCGACGCGCCGGCCGGATGAGTACGAGATCGGACTGGCCACCGTGGGGTCCTCCGGGACGCAATCGGGAACAGGGCCGTGTATTCCTCGACCATGTGTGTCATCATAGTGGCGATCAGTCGTCGAGGGGAACCGACTGCCGCGGTCCGCCCGGCGGGCGTCCTGGGGTCTCGAGCGTCGTCGCAGTACGGGCCGACCTCTCGCCCGACGCCGCTCTAGAGCAAGGCGGACGCGGACCTCGGCCTCGTCGATCCGCGCCGGGGGGCGGCAGTCGAGCCGGGACCGCGAGCGTCCTGGGTGGGTATTATGTCCAGCCCGCGATTATGCCGAGTTTGCGCACGCCGGCCCTCGACGGCTGGGGCCGGCGTCGGAGTTCGCTCCGCATAATCTCGTCACAGCTCATCCAGGAATCGAAGCAGCTCGTCGCCCGGCCGATAACGCAGC
>DAIDHB010000471.1 GCA_027452145.1 Planctomycetales bacterium | reverse complement strand
CTGCGCCTGACGCTCCTCGAATTGCATTTGATAGGCTAGCACCGCGCGATCCGCGGTCACGACGTCGATTTGGGCCGCGGCTCCGGCCCGGAAACGCGTCTGCACGTCACGGGCCTGGGCTCGGGACAGCTTCAGAGAATCATCGATGGCCTCGAGCTCCTGAATCCCGAGCTGAACTTCGATGTAAGCCGCGCGAACGGAATAGAGTAGCTGAATCTCCGCGCTCTTACGGTCCTCTCCCCGTGCGCTCGCGGTAAGCAGAGAGGGCCCAGCATGCCCAGCGCGAACAGCGCGGCGCCGATCAGCAGGTAATCCCGGAGGACGTCCAGCGAGAACACGTCGGTGGCGGGCATGGTCTTCGATTCCCCAGCTTGGTCGATTGCGCTTCGTTCGGTCGTTCGGTCGTTCAGCTCGTGCGACGGAGTCCGCCTGTTTCGATCAGGGGCGGCTGGACCCGACCGCCGCGACCTGCGCCGGGTCGTTCCCGGGCCGGATCGGACGACGCGGGTTGGTAATCGCCACGCAGCCCACCAGGGCCACGAATAGCAGGGCACCGGCGATGCCGGCCGTCACCAGGTGGTCGGAATACAGCGAGGCCCCGAGCCCGGCGACGTTCGGCTTCTCAGCCCGCCCGGTCGGCCGGTCGAAGGGCGCCGCGGGATCGGGCGGAGGCGGCGGCTCGGAGATCTGCGCCGTCGCCGTCAGCGACTGCTCGAACACCGGCCGGTCGCTCTCGCCGAGGAACGCCCCCAGGTCGTACGAGCGATGCAGGGCGTTTTCGTGCGCGACGCGGCCGCGCGGCGTGTTGTCTTCGCTGGTCGGGCCGGTCCGCACGGTGGCGACCGAGTACAGCAGGCACCAGAGGACCAGGAAGCTGATCACGGTCGCCATGGCGGGCGAGCGGGCGGCGCGGTCGTAGTGGGCCTTGCCCTCCATCTGGGCCAGCATGATCACGAACAGGAACGTCACCACGACGGCCCCGGCGTAGACGATGATCGTCCCCGCCGCGAGGAACGGCGCATCGGCCAGCAGGTAAAGCCCGGAGGTCGATAGCACAACCGAGGCGAACCAGAGCGCGCTGGCCACGGGATCCCGGCTGGTGATCGTCAGCAACGCGCCGACGACCGACGTGATCCCGAAGACGTACAGGAAGATCCTGGGCAGGAACGGCCCCGGAGGGCTCCAGTAGGCGATGTATCCCAGCAGCCCGAGCCCGGCGGCGACGGCCCCCGCCCCGATGACGACCCGCGGCCGCGACGCGAGGTGGCGGTGGGGCAGCATCAGGAACGTCCCGATCGCGCCCAGGCTCACGACCAGGGCGGGGACCAGGATCGCCCTGATCTCGTCCCAGGAGGACTGGATTAACTGCCAGATGTCCGTCATTCGGTTCGTCCCTTACGATTCGGCGAGTCTGGTCGGTGTTCCGGGGGCGGGGCCGGAATAACCCCGGGCCGCTGTCCTGTTCTTCACGCCTCGAGCGAGGGCAGAATCCTCGTCGCGCTCGATTCCTCGGCCGGCGGCTGACTGTACCGCATCGGCTCGGCGTCGCGGGTCGCGTCGTAGACCGACAGCAGCTTCGCCTTGTCGAAGATCATCCCCTCGCGCGACAGGCCGGTGATGTCGTAGAGCCCGGTCAGCTCGATCGCCTCGACCGGGCAGGCCTCCTCGCACATGCCGCAGTAGATGCACCGCAGTTCGTCGATCACGAAGCTCTCGGGGTACTTCTCGCGATCGGGCCAGCTTGGAGGCGCCGTGGCTCCGACGATGTCGATGCAGTGCGCCGGACACGCCGTCGCGCACAGCATGCAGGCCACGCACTTCACCCGCCCCTGCTCGTCCTTGTTGAGCCGGTGCACCCCGCGATAATTCGGGCTGGGATAGTGCTGTTCCTCGGGGTACTGCATCGTCACCGCGGTGCCGCGAAACGCGACGCCCGTGATGTGCCGCGCCGTGACGGCCAGGCCCTGAAGAATCGGCAGGACATACAGCTTCTCGTGCCACTTGAGCGTCGGCGGCACGATCCGCTTGAGCTTCGGGTCGTCGGCTTTCACGGTTCCTGTCCCCTTCGATCGCGACCGCCGGGATTCGACCGGCTGGCGGCGTTCACTTCCGCGGTGTCTTCGACTTCTGTCAAGCGGCAAAATCAACCCCGGATCCACTGGAGGATCGCGGCCGTCGCCACCAGGTTGACCAGCGCCAGCGGGATCAGCGACTTCCACGCCAGGTCCATGAGCTGGTCGTAGCGGAACCGCGGCAGCGTCCAGCGGATCCACATCATGAACAGGATGACGCACGCGACCTTGGTCACGATGACGATCATCTTGGCGAATGCCGGAATCAGGCCGGTCTGGTTCGCGTCGAGCACGAACGGGATGTCCCAGCCGCCCAGGAACAGGATGACCGTGAGGAAGCTCACGGTGATCACGTGCAGGTATTCGCCCAGGAAGAACATGCCGAACTTCATCGCCGAGTATTCGGTGTGGAACCCGCCGACGAGCTCCTGCTCCGACTCGGGCAGGTCGAACGGCAGGCGGTTGGTCTCGGCGAAGGCGCTGACCAGGAAGATCAGGAAGCCGATCGGATTCAGCACGATGCCCCAGAAGTGCCGGTCCTGCCAGTTGATGATGTCGTTGAGGTCGAGCGAGCCGGCCATCAGCACGATTCCCAGGATCGACAGCCCGAGCGGGATCTCGTAGCTGATCAACTGGGCGCTCGACCGCAGGCCGCCGATGAAGGAGTACTTGTTGTTCGAAGACCAGCCCGCCAGGATCACGGCGTACACCGCCAGGCTGCCGACTGCGAAGATGTAGACGATGCCGATGTCGATGTACGGCGCGATCTGGAAATCCACCCGATACCCGCCCAGCGTCGGGGCCGACGCCCCGACCGGCCCGAACGGGACCACCGCGAAACCGATCGTGGCGGTCACGATCGCGATGAGCGGGGCCAAGATATATAGCGGCTTGTTCACATAAGACGGCACCACGTCTTCCTTTAGGAGCATCTTCGCCCCGTCCGCCAGCGGCTGGATCAGCGCGAAGGGGCCGCAACGATTGGGCCCGATCCGGTCCTGCGCATAGGCCGCCACCTTGCGCTCGACCAGGATCAGATACGCCACCGCGCCCTGGGTGACGCCGATCACTATGAGCATCTTGATGAGGATACCAACGATCGGGACCATCACTTCCAGCATTCTTGGCCACTCCTGGTCTTCGATTCTCCGCTTCTCATTTCCTGCCTCCCGGCCCGTGATTCCCGCCCGCGGGCGGGTTACAAGAGCATGGCGTCGTCGATCCCGCGATGGAAGAACCCTCTGTCCACCGCACACCGAATCGCGAGGCCCGAAAAGCGAATAACGAAGAGAGACGACCGCAACCTGTCACCAGAACCGAAAACTGAAAACCGAAAACCCGTCTGCTAGCGATACCGCGCCGCACCCTGCGGCACGAACCAGCTATCGGTGAACGGCGGGGCGCCGTCGGCGCCCGCGGCTTGCCCGTTGGCAGGGGCACCGCCCTGGGACTGGCCGATCGGGACGCCGTAGGTCGGAAGCTTGCCCCCCTTCGCGACGGCGAGGGCCGGGATCATCTCGGCCGCCTCGGCCAGCACGTCCGACGAACGGACCGGCCCAACGCCCGGGCGATTCAGCAGGATGGCGAAGATGTCGAGATCGGGCAGCGATCCATCCCGCGGCGGCAAGGCCGCGGCCGAGTACTGGAGCCGGCCGTCGGCATTCACGTAGCAGCCCGCCTTCTCGGCGAACGTCCCGCCGGCCAGCACGACGTCGGCTCGGTGCGCCAGCGGCGTGACATTCGTGTCCTGGACGACCAGGAACTTGACGGCG
>DAIDHB010000470.1 GCA_027452145.1 Planctomycetales bacterium | reverse complement strand
TTGCGGGTCTTCTCGTCGATCAGCGGGAACGACGCCATGCGGTCCCAGGTGCGTCGGGCCTCGGCGTGGCCGCCCATCTCGGCCTGGAGAATGCCGAGCTGCGCGACCAGCGCGGCCGACTCGATCCGGTCGGCGGCCTCGGTCAGGAGCGCGACGGCCTCGTCGTCGCGGTCGAGGAGCTGGAGCAGGTGCGCACGCTGCTGGACGGCCGGCCGGTACCATGGACGGATCTCCAGCGAGCGCCGCGAGGCGTCGAGCGCCTCGTCGTAGCGGTCCTCCATCTCGAACAGGGCGGCGCGCTGGACCAGCAGCCAGGGCTCGCCGGGGGCCGCGTCGTCGGCGCGGGCGCGCCACAGCTCGGCGGCGTCGAAGTCGCGGAAGTGGCCCAGGACGATCGCGTGCATCGACAGCCAGTGCCCTCGCTCGCGCGGCGGGGCGTCGGGCAGCGGGCCGACCGAGCCGAGGAACTCCCAGGTCGGCAGCGGCCCGCGGCGCGAGAGCAGGGCGAACGTCCGGTACAGGCACGCCTCGGGGTTGGCCGGGTCGTCGCGCCAGGCGTGGACCTGCATCGCCGTACCCAACCGCTGCGATCCCAGGTGGGCGACGATCGACCCGGCGAGGATCCGGGCCTCGGTCTCGGGCAGGGAACGCAGCCGCTCGAGCCCGCCGGCCCGCTCGAAGGCGCGCAGAGTCTGCCCGGCGTCGTGGAGAGAGCGGACCGCCGCCAGCTCCTCGGACGTGATCGTGGTCGGTTCGCGCTCGACGGTCATCAACATGGTGGATGTGCTCCGATCCGGCGAGCCGGCAAGAGGCCCCGGGCCATCGTCGTCTCGCGAGGGATTGGACACCCGGCAACGCCGCCAGGTTCCCCGTTTCGTCGATGAGGGCGCGCCATCGCGCGCGGCGGCCTCGGTGCCGCGCCCTTGCAGTCTCGTCAGATACACGAAGGGCAGCGGACCGGTCGGCCTCCGTCCCACCTCTGAGAGGGCGAGGCTCCTGTCGAGCCTGAGGAGCCAGCTCGCCGGCAGGCTCGCCCTCCCAGTACCGAGCCCTTCGTGGCCGAATCTCAGGTTTGCGCGGATGTGGAGGACGGAGGCGGCTCCGCGCCGGACGAGGCGGCGGGCTCGGCCGGGACCGTGACCTCCAGCAGCCGGAGGGGAGGCTGGCCCGGATAGGTCTTGCGCAGCAGCGGCAGCGAGACGTTGTACACGGGCACGCCGGCGCTCGTGGCCCCCTCGGGGGCCCCGTTGTGCGCATGGCCGTGCACGACCGCGGTGACCGGGTAGCGGTTGAGCGGATCCTCCAGCCGGCTGCACCCCAGGAACGGGAAGATCTCGACCGGCTCGTTCTCGACCGTCGCCCGGATCGGGGCGTAGTGCAGCACGGCGATCCGCCGGGCGGTGCGCAGTCTGGCCAGCGCCGCTTCGAGCTTCATCGCCTCGTTGACCGCCTCCTGGACGAACGTCTTGATGGCCGGCTCGCCCCAGGCGCCCAGCGTCCCGCGGCCGAAGCCGCCCGCGAAGCCCTTGGCCCCGGCGAAGCCGATCCCCATCACCTCGACGGCGTCGCCGTCGAGCACGATCACCCCCGAGTCGACGAGCATGCGAGTGACCTCGGCCTCGCGCCCCGATTCGTAGTCGTGGTTCCCCAGGACGGCAATCGTCGGCCGTCGCGTCGCGACGGCCATTTCCTTGAGCAAGATCGCCGTCTCGTCCGGGAGCCCGTAGTCGGTCAGATCGCCGCACAGGACCAGGACGTCGGCCGCCTCGGCCGCGGCGGCGAACAGCGGCTGGAACTGCCCCTCGGACTTCTTCGAACAGTGCAGGTCTCCGATCGCGGCGATTCGCACGACATTCCCGGTCTCCGCGCCCGCCATCGGCCTGTCTCCTCGACCCCTCGGGACGGCCGGCGGTCGACGCCTCGACTCCGGCCATCCCCCAGTGCGGGCAACATGCGTGCCGAACTGGCATCGGCTTTGCACCTGGAATCGTCCTCGATACACTTCCCTTCATGCGGTTCCAGCGGTCGAGGACAGCCGAGTGCAACCGATCAAGGTCGAGCTGGATCGAGGGACGCGCGACTTCTACGTCCGTACCCTCGCGGTGCTCAATGAGTCCGGGATACCGTATCTCGTGGGCGGGGCCTACTCGATGGGGACGCTCGCCGGCATCGAGCGCCACACCAAGGACCTGGATGTGTTCATCCGCGAGGCGGACCTGGAGCGGGTGCTCGGCACCCTGCGGGACGCCGGCTACCGCACCGAGGTGACCTACCCGCACTGGCTGGCCAAGGCCTGGGTCTCCGAGCGGTTCGCCGACGTGATCTACCGCTCGGGCAACGGCGTGGCCACAGTGGATGACCATTGGTTCGAAAACGCCGTCGAGGCCGAGCTGCTGGGCATCCCGGTGCGGCTCTGCCCGCCCGAGGAGGTCATCTGGTCCAAGGCTTATGTTCAGGAGCGCGAGCGGTTCGACGGGGCCGACATCGCGCACCTGTTCCTCAAGAGCGGCCCCAGCCTCGACTGGAACCGACTGCTCGATCGGTTCGGCGACGACTGGCGCGTATTGCTGGCCCACCTCGTCAACTTCGGCTTCGTGTACCCCGGCGAGCGAGACATCATCCCTCCGTGGGTCATCCGTAAGCTCGCCGGCCGCCTGCTCGCCGAGGCCGAGCTGCCGCCGCCCCGCGAGCACGTCTGCCGCGGCACATTGCTCTCGCGCGAACAGTACCTCATCGACATCGCGTCGTGGGGCTACGAGGACGCTCGGCTCGCGCCCCGCGGCACGATGACCCCCGAACAGGTCACGCACTGGACGGCCGCCATCGGTCGTCATTGAAACGTGGATTCTCGAGTCGATCATGGCTTCACCTCCATCGCGGGCCTCACGGCCGAGGGCAGGGGGACCTGCGTCGGGTGCGCCAGGTAAGCGATCAGGTCGCGGACCTCGTCCGGCCGGAGCGCGTCGAGCAGGCCGTCCGGCATCAGCGACGACGGCGATGGCCGGATCGCCTCGACCTCCGAACGCTCCAGCCGGATCGCCTCGGACTGGGTCTGGACGGTCAGAGTGCGAGGGGACTGCTCGCGGACCAGCCCGTTAAGGACGCGGCCGTCCTTCATCGCGACCACCGCCATCCGGAAGTCGGCGCTGACGGAAGCGCCCGGGTCGACGAGGTTCTCCAGCAGGTAATCGACGTTGTCGCGCCCCGCCCCGGTCAGATCGGGGCCAATCGCGCCGCCCTGGCCGTGCAGGCGGTGGCAGCTCGCGCAAACCCGGTCGAACAGGCCGCGGCCGCGCGACAGGTCGGCCTGGCGGATCGCGTCGGGGCCGACCAGGTGCTTCAACTCGGCGATCCGTCGCCGGCGATCGTCGGGCGTGGCGCGGACCGCGCCCCACGCCTCATCAAGCCGCCGAGCGAGGTCGGAGTCGCCCAGGCTCCGGATCTGGCGGGCGTGGAAGGGCGTGACATCCTCGCGGGGAATCCGGCCCGCCGCGACCTGGTCGAGCAGCGCCCGGGCAAAGCTGGGGCGCGAGACCAGCACCTCGAGGACCGCCGCACGCTCCGAGGGATGGAACGAGCGGTAGCTCCGCGCCAGCGACCGGCCGACGGCCGGGTCGTCGAACAGCGACAGGCCGCGGGCCGCCACGGCATTCAGGAACCGGACGCCCAGCAACCGCTCGCAGACCGCCCGCAGTTCGGGCGGCCGGGCGTCGATCAGCGTGCGGAGCGCGGCCCTGCGATCGTCGAGCCCGGCCGACTCGTCCAGCGCCACCTGGCGGACCTGGTCGAGCGCCCGGCCGTCGCCGAAGACGACCTCCAGCGCGCGGACCTGCTCAGTCAGGCGGCCGTCTTCGGCCCCAACGAGCCCCTGGCGAAACGCGTCCCAGCGCTCGGGCCGGCGCGCCTTGCGCCGGCCGGCGAGCGCGGCTGACAGGCCCGAAACCACCGCGACGCGATTCGCCATCGGCCGGTCGATCATGCTCGCCAGCAGGGCATTCACCGGCGCCGGCCGCTCGTCGACCTCCTCGCCCAGCCGCCGCGCGATCGCCGCGACAACAAGCGGCATCCGCGCCGTTGCGGCCAGCCGCGCCACGCCCTCGGGATCGGCATCGGCCACCGGGATCAGGCCGGTCCAGATCAAGGGGGACAGGTTCTGGTCGGCGGCGTCCTCGGGATGGGCGAGCAGGGCACCGGCCAGCGGAAGCCGGCGGTCGACCGGCAGGCGCTGGAGCGTCGACGCGAGCACCAGGCGGACCAGCCCCGAGCGGTCATCGCGGGCCATCGCCGTCAGGCGCGCGAGCAGCTCGGGGCGAGGGATAACGTCCGTACCGACGCGACGGCCGAAGATCGTGTCGATCGGCCAGTCGTCAGCGATGAGGCGAATCGCCCAGGCGCGGAGCGACTCGTGGGGGTGGTCGAGCAGGCGAAGCAGCATCGCCTCGTCGGTACGGCCGATCACGAACATCGTCCAGAGCGCCCGTAGTTCGCGCACCGGGTCGGTGTCGCCTCCGAGCATCTCGCGGAGCGACCGCACGGCCTCGTCGAGTGCCTCGCCGCGCGCCGCGCGGCCGGCCAGCTCGCGGCGGGCCTGGCGGACGAACCATTCGTCGGAGTGGCGATGCAGGTCGACGAGTGCCCGCTCGCCGCTTTTCGCTACGCTGGGGCGCGAAGCCGCGCCAGGCTTGCCGAAGGTCACGCGGTAGATCCGGCCGGTCTCGCGATGGACGCCGTCGTGGTCGTGGCACTCGCCGTCGTCGTTCCAGTCGAGCACGTAGACCGAGCCGTCCGGCCCGGCGGACAGGTCGATGCCGCGGAACCAGGGATCGGCGGCGAACAGGACGTCGGGCTCGTGCCGGCCGAGGAAGCCGCTACCCGAGCGTTCCAGGCGCTCGACGTTGACGCGCCGGCCGTGAAAGTTCAGGGTCAACAGCTTACCGCGGTACTCGGCCGGCCATTGCGCGGCCTGGTAGATCAGGACGCCGCAATGCGCGTGGCCGCCGCCGCGTCGCAGGGCATCGGCGTCGACCCGGTTTCCGAGCTTCAGCGGGCGCGAGCTGTCCCAGTGGTAGTGGTCGGCATGCTGGTCGATCAGCAGGTACGCGCGGGGGTTCGGCTCGACCGTGTGCGGGCGCGTCAGGTGGGCGCCGGGGATCAGGTGCCAGAGGTGCCCGTTGACCGTGTTGATGAAGAACAGTTCGCCCAACGGATTCCAGTCGTGGCCCCACGGATTGGTGGTGCCGTGCGCCAGCATCTCGAACCGACGGCGCGCGGGGTGATACCGCCAGATGCCACCGCGGACAGGAACTCGTCCGGATGCCGGCGTGCCGGGCGCGCCGATCTCGCCGGGCGACGAGGCGCCGCAACGGCCGTACAGCCAGCCGTCAGGACCCCAGCGCAGGCCATTCGCGAACGTATGATGGTTCTCGCGGGCGACGTCGAAGCCATCCAGGACGACCTGGGCCGGCCCATCGGGGACGTCGTCGCCGTTGCGGTCCGGGACGAACAGCAGGCGAGGCGGGCAGAGGAGCCAGACGCCGCCCGCGCCGATCTCGACGCTCGCCAGGCGCTGGACGTCCTCGGTGAAGACGGTGCGACGGTCGGCGCGGCCGTCGCCGTCGGTGTCCTCGAGGATGAGGACCCGATCGCGTCGGCTCAGGTCGAAGCGGTCGGGGAGCGCGGCATAGGTGAAGTTCTCGGCGACCCAGAGCCGCCCGCGGCCGTCCCAGGCCATCGCGATCGGGTTGCATACTTCGGGCTCGGCGGCGAAAACGCCGACGTGGAAGCCCTCGGGCGCGTGGAATCCGCGCGCGGCCTCGACGGGCGCGAGCGGGCGCGACCCGGCCGGCTCATCACCGGCCGCGCGAGCGCCCGGAGCCAGAGCCATCGTCAGCAGACCAACAACGAGCAGGCCAACCCGAGTCGACCGTCCGCCCGGCCTTACATCTTGCTCACGTCCGGCACCTCGATCCCCAGCGCGGTCGCGAGGTCGATCTGGTGCTCCTGCTCCTGCACGAGGATCTGGCGGATCTGCTCGGCGAGGGCGAACTCGCCGAGCGCCTCGCACTGGCGCACCCGTTCGCGGTAATTGCGCACGGTCTCGTTCTCGTTGTCCAGGTCGAAGCGGAGCAGATCCTCCGCCTTGCTCGACATCTTGACCGCCTTCGGGGTGACGGTCGGCTGGCCGCCGAGGTAGTCGATCTGTTTGGAGATCGTCAGCGCATGGGCCAGCTCCTCGGACGCGTGCGTCTCCAGCTCCTGCGCGATGTTCATGTACTGAGCGCCCTTGAGCACCTGCGAGTACGCCACATAGGCGATGATCGCCTGATACTCGCGGGCCAGGTCGTCGTTCAGCAGCTCGATGAGCCGCTCGCGGCTGATGGTCGCATCGTCGGCCATGGATTCCTCCGTTGGATCGAGACGGATTTCGTTGAGGACCCTCACGGCAACTCTCGTGCCAATCATCGACGACCGGCGCCGGACACGCCGGCACGCCCTTTGCTCTTGAGGGCCCGACGGACCGCCCGACAGCCTGCCCGCATGGGACCGAATCATGAGATATCTCGCCCTGGCCACGGACTACGACGGGACACTCGCGCGGCACGGCCACGTGGATGAGCCGACGCTCGAGGCGCTGGGGCGGTTCCGCGACTCGGGACGCCGGCTGATCCTGGTGACGGGGCGCGAGCTGGACGAGCTGATGGAGGTGTTCCCGCAGCTCGATCTCTTCGAGCGCGTCGTGGCCGAGAACGGAGCGCTGATCTATCGCCCGGAGCTGCGCGAGGAGAAGCTGCTGGGCGAGCCGCCGCCGCCCGCGCTGATCGAGGCCATTCGCAAGCTGGGGGTCGAGCCGCTGTCCGTGGGCCGCGGGATCATCGCGACGGGCGAGCCCCACGAGGTCGCCGTGCTGGAGGCGATCCGCGAGCTGGGCCTCGAGTGGCAGGTGATCTTCAACAAGGGATCGGTGATGGTGCTCCCCTCGGGCGTCAACAAGGCGACCGGGCTGTCGGCCGTGCTCGACGAGCTGAACCTCTCGCCGCATAACGTCGTCGGGGTGGGCGACGCCGAGAACGACCATGCGTTCCTGGCGCTCTGCGAGTTCTCCGTCGCGGTCGGCAACGCGCTGCCGACCGTGAAGGAGCGCGCCGATCACGTCACGAAGGCGACCCACGGCGCGGGCGTGGTCGAGCTGATGGACCAGGTCCTCGAGGACGACCTGGCCGAGCTGTCGCGGTGCCTGGTGCGGCACCGGGTCTTGCTCGGCCATCGCGAGGATGGCTCGGAGCAGGCGATCGAGTGCCAGGGGCTCAACATTCTGGTCGCCGGCACGTCGGGTAGCGGCAAATCCACGATCACCACGGGGATCCTCGAGCGGCTGGCCGAGCAGGGGTATCAGTTCGCCGTGATCGACCCCGAGGGGGATTACTCGGAGCTCGAAGGGGCCGTCGTGATGGGCGAGCCGCAGCAGGCGCCGACGGTCGAGGGCGCGCTGGACCTGCTGGCGACGCCGAAGGCGAACGCCGTGATCAACCTGGTGGGCATCCCGATCGAGCACCGGCCCGAGTTCTCCGACAGCCTCTTGCCCCGGCTGCACGAGCTGCGGGCGCGCACCGGCCGGCCGCACTGGATCGTGATCGACGAGACGCACCACCTGATGCCCACGACCTGGCACCCCGTCGCGCTGACGCTCCCGCAGCGGATCGCGGGCCTGATCCAGATCACCGTGCATCCGGGCAGCGTGTCGAGGGCGCTGCTCGACGCGGTCGACCTGGTGCTGGCCGTCGGCGAGGGCCCCGAGCGGACGATCGCCGAGTTCTGCGAGGCCGTGGACGAGCCATCCCCGCCGATGCAGCCGACGGACCTCGAGCCGCTGGAGGTCATGGCCTGGTGGCGTCGCTCGAACGAGCCGCCGGTGCGGGTCCGCTGCATCCCCCAGCGCTCCGAGCGACGGCGACACTCGCGCAAGTACGCCGAGGGGAATCTCGGGCCGGAGCGCAGCTTCCACTTCCGCGGGCCCGAGGGGAAGCTCAACCTCCGGGCGCAGAACCTCCACCTGTTCCTCCAGATCGCCGACGGCGTGGACGACGACACCTGGACGCACCACCTGCGCCAGGGGGACTACTCGCAGTGGTTCCGCTCGAAGATCAAGGACAACGACCTGGCGGCCGAGGCGGAAGAGGTCGAGAAGCATTCGGAGCTCTCGCCGCAGGATTCGCGCGCGGCGATCCGCGCGGCCGTCGAGCGGCGGTACACGCTGCCCGGCGAGCCGGTCGAGTACATCGGCGCCGAGGATTGAGGCGAACCGGGTGATCCGGGTCGTGGCTGGTGTCGTCATTGGGCGACCCGTCCTTTCCTCGGCGGCGGTGGTGCCGTCGGAAGCGACACGCGAGAAACCCAGCCATCGACATCGACCAGTACCACCTCGCCGAGGTCCTTCGCTAGGAAGCAGGCGGCGATCGGGCCCGAGGCGTGGGCTCCGCTGGTCAGCTCCTGCAAGGCCGCTGAGCCCGCGCGACGGCCGAGGATGATGAGCCGGTCGGAGGTCGCGGCGATCACGCGGTTGTTCCAGGTCGGCACGACCGCGAGGAATCCGCCTTCGACGGAGGCATGGTACACGGACGTCAGCTCAATCGCGTCATCCTTGATGGAGAACACCACCTCCTGGACCGAACCGTGCCCATCGACCCCAGCAAACCGAACTCCCGAGGGCAGGGGCAGGCAGGTCGCCGGGACCGTGCAGCGAGGGTGACGGCCGCCGGTGATCGCCTGGCCGGGCGCCAGCGAGGCCGCGACTAGTGACCCCTCGTGGTTGTAGAGCACCCACCCCAGGTCGACGTACTGGAGCAGCACGCCGATCGCATCGAGATGCGGCACGAGCAGTCCCGCGACTGGCGGGCTGTCGGCTGGACGGCGCGGGATCTGAGACTGGCTGATCCACGAGCTGGCGTCGTAAACGGAGACCATCTGTTCGTCACACAGGGCGATCAGGTTCTCGGAACCGTGAATAGGGCTCAGCCAATGAACGGTTGACGCGCGGTGGTGGAGCTCCTGTGCGCGGCGAAAGCCGCCGTCGGGCCAGCGGAGAAACGAGGTCAGGACGCTGCCAATCTCGGTATGGCGGAGCGCGACGACGATCCTGCCCATCGGCTCGGTCGCCAGCGCCGCGATCGGGCCGCCCACGTCGCCGACCCTCTCGGTGCGGTCCTGGTCGCGGAGGACGGCGTGGATCTGGCCGTCGTCGAAGCCGAGGAAGCCCTCGCAGGAGGCGGGGGCCGACGCCACGGCCGTGACCGTAGCCCGGCCGACTCGCATGACGCGGGCCCGGAGCGGGGCAACCGACGTTACGTTGCGCACCGGCGGGGTCACACGGCGGGCGGCGGAGGCCCGCGCCGCGGCGAACTGGGCATCCCGGGCGATGGCTGGCGTCCAGAGCGTCGGATCGGTGAATAGCGCCGAGACGACGGGGGCCGACGCGCCGGCGGTGTCGGCCACCAGGCGGCGCGCGTGATGCGCCAGCACCCGCAGCGCCCGGTCGCGGACGTCATCGACAACAAGGCCGGCCCCGGCCTCATCGGCCGCGATCGCCGCGACCTCGTTGTAGAAGTCGCGGGCGTCGTGGGCACCACGGTCGCGGAGGAAAATGTCGGCCTCGTCCAGCAGCCGCGCGATCGGCTCGCCGCCGCCGCGGGCCGCGTGGATGCGGAGCAACCGCAAGGCACAGGCCATCGCGTTCGATTCCGGGCGCCAGGCCCAGCCGTCCCGATACGCCTCCAGGGCCAGGTCCTGATCGTGGAGCTTGTCCTGGAAGATCCGGCCCACCTCGAGCCAGTCGGTCGGCCGGTCGAGGGGCTTCATGAGTGCCCTGATCGCGTTGCGGTAATGGAGCGAGGCGCCGGCCTCGTCCCCCATCCGGTGACGCAGGTCACCCGCCTGCTCGAACCGACCGAGCTTGATGTAAAGCGCAATTGCGCGATCGTGCTCGCCCGCGGCCTCGAACGCCTCGGCGGCGGCGGCCTCGTCGCGCACCTTCACCAGCAACAGGATCGCCGCGTCGTGGTCGAGCCCGCCACGGCGCAGCGCCATCGCCGCGGAGCGATCGTCGCCCAGCAGCTTGCCGTAGATGTAAGCGGCGCGGCGGTAATCCCCCTGGCGCTGGGCCGCCTGGGCGAGGCGGTGATACTCGCGGGGCAGCTCGGCGACCAGGTCCGGCGGAGCCGACCAGACGCCGACGTCCTGACCTCGCCGGGGGCCGCCGAGCAGCTCCATCAGGCTGTAGATCGCCCGGCTGAACGGCAGACGGCCGCCGAGAGGCACTCGCGACCGCCCGCCGTGCCCCGCCTCCGAGACCGGCAGCGCGTGCCGCAGCGCCCGCGCCGGGTCGCCCTGGCGGAACTCGCGGAGCAGCTTCCGGAGGAGCTGGGATTGATCCAGCCCGGACCATCGCATCGATTCCCCCAGGGACCGCGCACCGGCACCCGCGCGCCCGAGCAGGCCGCGCAGCGCGCCCCCCAGGCCGGCGCTCTCCTCGCCGCCTGCGGCCGCGCCGGCGCCTTCTTCACCACCGCCCTCGCCGCGGCCCGAATTCCGCCGGTCCCTCGTGGGGTCGCTGAGGTTGTGGCCGAGCCGGTCGTAAAGGTCCTCGGGGCTCGCGTCGGGCTCGTCCCGGGCGATCTCGATGATCCGCTCGGCCAGGCGGCGGGGCTCGGGGAGAGGCTGCCACCCGCGGCGCGGGGCAGGCGGCGCGGCGATGAGTGCCGAGATCGCGACGGCCGCGCGGCGATCGTAGCGCAGCACGCGCCCGTCCGGCAGGAAGACGAGCCCGCCGTCGCGGACCAGCCCGGCACGCTCGTCGTCCAGCAGCGCGGGGACGAGCTCGGCGTCAACCGGCACGAGCAGCCCCGGCGCCAGCTCGCGGAGCCGCACGGCGCCCGGCAGCACAAACGGCCCGGCCGTCGGCCGATTCAGCTCGACCACGAAGCCGCCCGCGACCGCGCGCACCCGGTTCGACGGATCGACGCCCAGCCGGGCGCAGGCGGATAGTAATGCCGAGGCGTCGCGGCCCGGCAGGAACACCGCGGCGGGCTCTCCCGCCTCGGACCGACGGCGCAGGTGGAGCGGTACGCGGACCGGGATCGTCATCGCTCGCCTCCCTTCTCGCGCTCGGCCGCTCGCAGGGCCGCGGCGATCCGCTCGGCGGCGGCCTTCGGGGCACCTCCGCCGATCAGCCGGCCGGTGCCGAACCTCGTCCCGTCGGGCATCCAGGCGGCGAAGTCGCGACCGCTCACGTAGAAGACGACCAGCAGCCGCTCGCGGCGGTCCTGCACCGCCAGGTGGTTGAAGTTGTCGATCAGCACCTGCAACGTCGGACCCCCGACCCGCCGGACGTAACGGATCGAGTCGTAGCGCGAGGCGAGTGGCGCGCCTGAGGGACTGCCATGGTCGGCGACCTCACCCCCCAGGACCTCGAAGGTCCTCTCGGCATCCTCGTCGGTCTGGACCTCCAGCCGGCCGCGGTCCCAGCGAACGAGGACCCAGCTTGTCGGCTGACGACCTAGAGGCTCGGCGGTCTTGTGGACCAGCAGGCACGACCGGCCGAGGGTCACGTCGTGGTGCCATCGTGGCTCGCGGCCCACACCACGCAGCGAGCGGCGGTCGCCGGGCACGTCGCGCATCTCCAGCCACGTCTCGCCGATCCACCGCGCGTAGGATTGGCCGTCACGCGACAGGGCGAAGCTCGCCGGATTCGGCGGCGTCCCGCCGGCCGGAAGCGAGCCGATCACCTCGGCACGCGCGATCGACACGAACCAGATCCCCGCCCCCGGACTGCCTTCCATCTGCACCGCCAGCGCGTCGCCACCCTGGTGCACGCCGACGACCCCGGCACCCGGCCCGCGGAGGGCGGGCTCGCCGTCGATCCTCGGCATGATCACGCGACGCATGCCGTCGCCCTGGTCGTAGTGCAACTCGCCCGTGCCGGCATTGAGCCGGACGGATGGCAGCGGCACGTGGAGCCAGGGCTCGCTGGGATGGGGCTGCAACTGGGCCGACGGGGCTGGCCAGGGTGTCTGGCCGGACCCAAACCGCTCGGAGGCCCGGCGAGCACGGCGCGTGCGCGACGACCTGGGCCCACGCTCGCCCAGGTCGACGGGATAGTCGGAGATCGGCTCGTCAGCCAGCCTCCCGACGAGCGTGTGCAGATCGGCGTAATAGTACCACGAGATCGGAACTTTGCTCGTGGCAGGCAGATCCAGCCCATGGAGCGTGCAGACCCGATCGGTAAAATCGTAATGGGCAAGCATCGGGTCGCCCGGGTTGCCGCAGACCAGCACGAAGCCGCCCTGCACGCCGATCACCGTGTGGATCGGCGGGCCCACTCCGCCCCCGTACCAGGGGCGCGGCAGGTACTCGCTCCCCTTGCCGTCAATCCGGTAGCAAGCGAGCAGCCCGTTGCGCAACACCGCCAGGACGCGCTGTCCTCCCTCGTCGAACGCGACCATCCGGGCACCCGGCTTGCTCGAGTGCAACGGCGGGCCGAACAGGCCGCACTGGAACGGGAACGGGATCGGCTCGACCGGGCCGCGCCATAGGGTCGATCGGCGAGTCCGCGGCGGCGGGGGAACGGGCGACTCGGCGGGGGCCGGCGGCGCCAGGTCGACCCGGCAGCGGTGCAGCGCCACCGCGCGCCCCCGGCGCAGCTCGGAGAGCTCGACGTCGCCGTCGGCGTCGATCGCGACGGCGAACAGGCGGGTCTCGCCGCCGAGCCGCCGGGCCGTCTCGACCACCTCGGGCTCGGCGAGGCTGCGCGGGTGCGTCAGCAGGACGACATCGGCGGCCTTCGGGTCGATCGGGCGGCGGCCGTCGCCGCTCATCAGCAGCCGCGCCAGTGCAGCGGCCGGATCCGAGGACAGGTCGCTCCCCTCCAGCAGGCTTGCCAGGGCCTCGGCACCCAGCGCCTCGGGATCGACCGGCTCGCCCTCGCCACCGGTGGTCGCCAGCCGGACGGCCAGGTCGCGCCGACGCCCCTGCCGGGCCATCGCCATCGCGGCGCCGGCCAGCACGAGCCGGACGTCGCCCCAGGTGCGGATTCCCTGGTCCAGAAGCAGCACCAGCTCGCGGGTGACGGGGCGCGCGGGGGTCTCGCGGTGGAAGTACAGCAGCTCGCGCTCGGCGAACCGGCGGAGGAACTCCTCGGGCTCCAGGGCGAACTGGATCGGCAAGACCTGCTCGGGCTCGCCGCGGTTGGTCAGGTCCCAGTAGCCGCCGGCCGGCAGACCCGTCGGATCCGGCCGGCGCGGGGGGAGCGCCAGGGCGCCCTCGAGGTGCTCGACCAGCCGCGCCAGGCCGGACAGGCGCGGGTGCTGCTTCTCCAGGTCATCGAGCGGGCCGCCGAGTCCGCGGGGCGGGATCAATGAGGCGGCGTCGACGACTCCGGGCACCGGCTCGCGGCCGAACTTGAGCCAGTGGCGGATCGCGTCCGCCGGCATCTCCTCGATCCGGGCGCGGACGCGGGCCTCGAAGTCGTTTGCCTCGAGCAGCGGCTGCTCGGCGTAGTCCATCGCGCCCAGCGACGGGTGGCTCAGGACGATCTGCGGGATCCAGCCGCCGCCGCCCAGCAGGCCGAGCAGGTCGGAGAGCAAGGGCGGCTCGGCCACGCCCGGCAGATCGCGGTGCATCCGGGCGCACAGGGCCCCGGCATTCCGCAACGGGTTGCCGAGCTCGCGGAAGACGTCGGCGACGCGGGCGATGCGACGGGGGTTCGTCGGGTCGCCGGCGCGGTCGCCCAGGCCGACCAGATACATCAGGTGCAGCACTGAACCGAACGCCGGGCACGGCCGGCCCGGGCCGAGCAAACCCTGGAGGAACTGCGCGACCTCGCCGGCGAACGCGAACGTCCGCCCGCCGCCCGGGCCTTCGAGGAACTCGACCGCCTCGCCGCGCTGGGCCCAGCGCAGGCCGCCGAACGCCCGGCAGTACGCCGCAGGAATCTGGAGGTAGAGCCCCGCCCGGTGCTGGTTCATGGGCCCACCTCCCCGGGCGCGGGATGGGGGGATGCCTGCGCGAGGGCCAGCCGCAGGCTCGCGCGGCTCAGCCGGCCGAACGCCCCGCGCGGGACCAGCTCGGGCCCGCGCTCGTCCAGGATGGCCAGGTCGTCCGGCCCCGCGGCGACGGCCTCGCGCAGCGCTGGCTCGCCCAGCGCGGGCGACGCGCGATATCCAAGCGGAATCAATACGCTCACGCCCCAGAATCGGGTCCCGCCGGGCACCCACGGCAGCCGCCCAACCGGCCCGAGCAGCAGGACCTCGGCCTCGCCCGGATCGCCCGACGGCGAGGGCGCCCAGGCGGCGGTCAGCGCCTCGATCCAGGCCGAGGGCGCCGAATCGGCCCAGCCGGCCAGCGCCGCGATCCGGGACCGCTGGGCCGTCGCCGGGCGCGGGCATCCCGAGTCGTCCCGCACCAGGCGGAGCGGCACCGCGCCCGGCGGGGTGCCGTCGGGCGACTCGGGATGGATCCGGTCGGGCAGGACCACCGCGTCGAGCGACGATCCGCCCGGGATGGCCCCGCCAATCGCGGCCGGCACGTGGAACGCCGGCAGGCTCTCGCCCGGCCGATGCCACCGGCCGCGCTCGCCCGGGATGAACACCTCGGCGCCCGGTAGCGTCAGCAGGCGGCGGAGCAGGGGAGGCAGCGGACCCGACGAGCGGTCGCCGCCGTTGCCGTCGACGCGCGGCTCGTCCCACCGGATCCAGGCGCGGGCACCGACGACCAGTACGCGCAGGCCCGGCTCGCGGCGCAGGTCGGCCAGGGCCGAGAGCCCATCGACCGGGATGCTGGCACAGCGGATGTCGGGCCATCGGGAGTTCATCGCGGTGCGACTCGAAGGGCCTGATGATGGAAGCAGCCGGGCCAAGCCCGCCAGGGACCAGGTTATCCCAGCCGCCGGAGCAGCTCGTTGGCGCGGTCGACCAGGAACTTGCGCGCCGGATCCTCCGGCAGCCAGGCGGCGCGGTCGACCAGATCGGCCAGTTGCTCGCGGGCCCGCGCCGCGGCGGAGAGGCTGAGGGTCCGCCCCTGGACCTCGCCGGCCAGGGCGTCCAGGCGACGGGCGAGCCCCTCGGCGTCGACCCGCTCGGCCGGCGCGGCCAGGGGATGGGCCAAAGCCTCGCCGGCGTGCGGCTCGATCACGCCGGCCACGAGCGCCGCCAGCGGCGCGACCTGCTCCTCACGGTCCCAGACGTATCGCAGGACCCACAGGTCCGAGGGCTGCGCCTCGGACCGACCGCAGAGCACCGCCGAGGCCGCCACCAATTTGAGCACCTTCACCGCCCGGCGGTCGGTCAGCCCGACCCCCAGGTCCCGCACCCGCCAGACGACCTCGGCGTAGCGCTCCAGGATCGGCGCCAGCTCGACCCGGTCGACCCGGCCGGCCAGGCCGCGCAGGTCCGCCGACGACACCGAGGACTCCAGGGGCACCGAGCGCTCGAGGGCCCACCCGGCCGCCAGGAGCCGCGGCATCTCGTCGCGCGCCAGGTTGTCGACGTGGCACCGCAGCAAAAATCGGTCGAAAAGCGCCCCGAGCGCCTCGTCCTCCGGCAGGTGGTTCGACGCGGCGAACAGCGACAGCAAGGGGAGCCGGTGGACCTCCGAACCCCGGCGGTAGACCCGCTCGTTGAGCACCGTCAGCAGGTTGTTCAGGATCGCGCTGTTGGCGTTGAATAGCTCATCCAGAAAGACGAACTCCCCCTCCGGCAGCATGCCGGTCGTCACCGTCGCCACGGTCCCCTCGCGCAGCCGGACCAGGTCGATCGGGCCAAACACCTCGTTCGGCTCGGAGAACCGCGTCAGCAGGTATTCGAAATACCGCGCCCGCACTGCCGTGGCGAACTGGCGGATCAACGCCGACTTGGCCGTCCCCGGCGGCCCGTGCAAAAACAGGTGCTCGCCGGCCGTGACCGCCAGCGCGATCAGGTCGACCACCTCATCCCGCCCCACGAACCGCCGCTTCAGCGGCTCGATCACCTCGGCGCGCAGCCGAGCCACCGCGTCGTCGCTCACGACCGTTCCTCCCCGCGTCGCCGCAGTTTCGACTGCCAATCGGTGATTCGCCCTTCAGAGGTCGGCTCTTGAAACCGCCATCCTGACAGTTGGCTTCGTTCGAGGAATCTCCCTTCAACTGCCAGATCGGTCTCCTGGAACTGCCACCCTGGCAGTTGGCTTCGTTCGTGCAATTTCGTTGCGGCTACCAGATGCGGGACAATGGACTGCCATCCTGGCGGTTGGGTTCGTTTGGCGCATTCGCCGGTGGACCAAATTGGCTTCGTTTTGTCGATTTCCACCCTGTCGGTGACCACGATCGCCCCCTGGGCACGCAACATCACGCACTCCATGATGCAAAGACACACCGACAATCGCCGGCCTCGCTGCGCCAGGAAACACCAAGAGTCCAACGATGCTAGCACGCCGACCATCCTGGGTGTCCTGAATGAGGTTTTTCAGGATGTTCGCCCCTCTCTACAAATAATCAGCAGGCCGAGGCCGCCTTTTGCGCAAATCTCCACGGATACGACGGTATTCCTGGACAGATGCCAAGCATGCACGCGGTTTAGGGAGCCGAAAGCGGTCCGGAGGAGGTCGGTGTGGGGAGGCCCGGGCGATCGGTGACGAGTTCCACGAACGGGTACGGGGGACTCGTGGGTTCGGGACGCCAGGCGGGGCGGTCGCCCTCGGCAAGGCGTTCGGCGTAGAGGAGCAACAGACCGGGGTGGCCGTCGAGATCAACGGGGGTGATCGGCGGTTCCTCGATGTCGGAGAGCGCGCCGGAGAGCGGCCAGCGGCGGAAGACCTCGGCCAGGATGTCGACCAGGGGATCCGTCGGGTCGAGGGCGCGGGCGCGCTTGAGGACCTGGGGCAGGTAGCGGAGGAACAGGTCGGCCGAGAGGTGATGCGAGGCGGACGAAGGGTCGCGCGCCATGCGGAGGCGTAGCCTGAGGGACACAGGAGCCTCGCGGTGGTCGACGAGTGCCCAGGCGGCCTGGCGGACCAGCTCGGCGGCCTCGATCGCTGTCCGTGGATCAAAGGCGATCGGCGGACCGGCCACGGCGAGCGCATGCGCCGCGAAGGCGTCCGCGAGCGCGGCGGAGTCGCGGTCCGTCGGCGCCTCGACCCGCGGCGGGTCCGTGCCGAGGACGATCCGCCCCTCTTCCAGCAGTCGCGTGACGAATTCGCCGAGTGCCGGCATCTGAGTGCTCCGGTCGGTCTGATGGGCCCCGTTTCCGTTCTACCCGAGCAGGAAATCGCGCGTCAGGGCGATGACGCGATCGCGCTGGCAGTCGAGGGCGACGAGGTGGTCCGAGCGGGAGAGGATCACCAACTGCTTCTCATCGGAGCCCAGGTGGTCGCGGAGCCAGACCGCGGCGCGGGGCTCGACGACGGTGTCGAGCCGGCCCTGGATGATCAGGGTCGGCGTCCGGATCGTGGGCACCAGCCTCTTGACCTCCTCGATCAGCTCGAGGGCGCTGAGCGTCGCGTGCAGGCTGAACGTCCGGTAGCGTGCCGACGCGGCGCAGTGGCGCTTCATCTCCCTGTCGCGGACGGCGGGCGGGCGGCGCCGCAGGTTCGGCAGGACCCGCGACGCCAGCCGGAGATAGGCCGCCGGCCGGATCGGGATCAGCCGGCTGTACCGGATCGCCAGGAAGGGCGCCAGGAGGACCAGCCGGGCGACTGGCCGTCGGTGCGCCAGATAAAGGCCCAGCGTGCCGCCCGTCGAGAAGCCCATGACGGCCACCGGACCACCGGCCGCGGCCAGCTCGTCGTACGCCTTCTCGACCGCGGCCGCCCAGTCATGCCAGGAGGAGTGCGGCATCACCGGCCCGGGCCCCTCGTGGCCCGGCAGGATCGGCGCGGCGAGGCGGAACCCGTCGGCCTTGAGCGCCTCGATCAGCGGGCCCAGCTCGTAGGGGCCGCCGCCCAGGCCGTGGAGGATCAGGCACGACGGCCGGCGGGCGGCCTGGTCCGGCTCGGGCATGACGAGGGCTCGCTCCTCGAGGGGATCGGAGACTCACGGGAATGATGCCGCGGAGCCGCGGAGCCGCGGACCCGGATCGATCGACCCGTGACGATATCATGGCCGCACCGAGGACGACAATCAAGGCCCTGCCCGTCCTCCGGCCGTCGCGGTAGGATTGCGGGAGCGAGAGATCGGCGGCGAGGATCTCGAACGCACGTTGTCGGGAGACGGCCTGTCCGACAAATCGGTGAGGTGCCACGATGGATTGGGCGATTCGGGAAGCCGAGGCACTGGCCCTTCCCTGTTTCGATCTCGTCCCGGCGTCCCGAGGCGATCAGCCGGTTGCCTACTGGGGCGGGAGGCGGGGTGACCTGCCGGAGAAGTCCGTAGGTGCGATCCGGTCCACTGAACACCTCCTTTCGGTCGATCTGTCCTTATGGGACGCCCTGGGGCTCAAGGGACGCTACCCATTCGCCCTCGCCCTCAATGAACTGCGCGACGGCGACGAGCGAGCCGTCGCTCAGGAGGTGCGCTCGGCCAGCGTGACCGGTGTGAGCTTTCCTGGAGCTGTCCCGCTGAAGGCGGTTCAGTCCATCTCCCTGCCGCCGATGGAGGCGGTGCTCCTCTACGGCGGTCCGGCCGTCGACACCTGGTTGGCAGAACGCGGCCTGCGGCGCTGGGAGTATGCGGAGCTGCCGAGGAAAGAGACGCAGGGCTATGAGCCCTACTTCAACGAGCGCTGCCCGCTTATGTCGGCCTCGCCGCCATTCGCGCGGTTAGGGGGCTGGCACATCCGCTGGAGCGATGATGACTTCTACATCCCCCGCGAGATGCGGCTGATGCTCTGGACGTTCCAGGATTCCGAGCCCTGGTATGAGGTCTTCCTGACGGGGATGCTGAACTACGTCGTCAAAGACCGTATCACATAAGATCACCGACAGTGCCGGGCCCTTGCACGCCCCGGGTGATTCCTTGAGTCGAACGGGAACCCGTTCGTCAAAGGCGCAACCCTTGCTAAAATGGATAGGGAGCGGCCGGGTCGGAATCGGCGAGCCGCCCTCGAGGCGGCCCCCAGGAATGCTCGCCAGAGACTTTTCATGACGCTCAGGGAAGTCGATCTACCAGGACGGATCAGGAAAGCTGGTGGGGCCACATTGAGAGAAGCCGGGGAGTTCTTCGGTTAGAAGCCGAGCACGGTGACAAAGACCGCATCGGACTTCACGAAGGACCAATTGTTGTCGAAGGGCTGGACGAAAGAGCGGCTGCTGGATGTCGCCGAGGGGTACGAGCACATCGCCCGGATCACGCCGAAGAACCCAGGTGCGTCCTGGCGCGCGGCGCAACTCCGGGAAATCGCAGAGTTGTTCGATTGATGGGAGACGAGCCATGACCAACCACAGTCGGTTTATTATCCAGAACGACTTGCCCGGTCCCGTCATCGTCAACATCGAGCCGGAGTGTGTCCAGGTCGCGCTGTCCTCCGGCGAGAGGGTGATGGTGCGGGATTCCTTTGAACTCGAGCCAATGACCCTGAAGGTCGGGTCTGACAGGGGCGAGACCATCATCTCCGTCTGGCCCGGCGACGGAGAGGTGAGGGTCGAGAAGGATGGCGTTGACGTGTTCGAGTTGATCGAGAAGAACGGATGGGGTTAATGAGGCTCGACTCGGGAAACGAGGCCATTCCCGGGCTCGGGCCAGAATCGTCCGCCTTCCGGACTCAGCGAGGCCGCCCGGCGGCGTTCTCGCGGCGGACGGTGGTGATCGGGGTGAGGTGCGGGCGGGGCAGGGCTGGGTCGCCGGCGAAGGTCATCCCGCCGGCCTGGTGGCGGCAGGTGGTCGCGTAAATGCCACCCTGGCGTAGCAGGGATTCGTGCGTCCCCTGCTCGACGATCCGGCCGGCCTCGAGGACGATGATCCAGTCGGCGTGGACGACCGAGGAGACCTTTTGCGAGACGACGACCTGGGTGCGGCCCTGGCGCGTCTGGCGGAGCGCGGCCTGGATGCGGGCCTCGGTCGCGGCGTCCAGCGCGCTCGTGCAGTCGTCCAGGAGCAAAAGCGCGGGATCCGCGACGAGGGCCCTCGCCAGCGCCAGCCGTTGCCGCTGGCCGCCGGAAAGCGTCTGGCCGCGCTCGCCGACGGGCGTGTCCAGGCCCTCGGGTAGCTGGGCGATCCAGTCGTCCAGGTCGCTGATTTTCAGGGCGCGGCGGATGTCGGCATCGGTGGCCGCGTCGCGCGAGGCATACAACAGGTTCGACCGGATCGTCCCCTCGAACAGCACGGCCTGCTGCGGGACCAGAACGGCCGAGCGGCGGAGCGCCGAGAGATCGAGGCGGCGAACGTCGTGACCGTCGAGCGTGATCGTACCATGTCCCTCGGGCAGGTCGTGAATCCTCGGCACCAGGGATAACAGAGTGCTCTTGCCCGAGCCGCTGGCGCCCAGGACGCCGAGCGTCATGCCCGGCTCGATCGCCAGCGTGATGTCGTCCAGAACCTTCGGCCCACCGGGATAGGCGAACCGGACATCCCGGAAGACCAGCCGGCCCTCGGGCCGGCGCGCGGGGCGGATGGCGTCGGCCGGGCAGGGGACCTCGGGCTCGTCGAGGACCTCGACGATCCGATCCACGGCGACCAGCGTCGCGGCGATCATCGCCTGCGCGCCGGTCAGGCGGACGATCGGCTGGTAGAGCTGGGCGAGTAGCGCCGAGACCGCCAGCAGCTCGCCGACGGTCAGGTCGCCCCGTTGCACCAGGGCCGCGCCGCAGGCCAGCACGCCGACTGTCCCCAGGCCGTTGATCAACGTCGCCCACGCGGCCTGACACGCCACGGTCCGCATGCTCGACCAGCCCACCGCGCGCTGGGCGTCGATCCGGCGGGCGAACTCGGCGATCTCGGCCTCCTCGCCGACGAACGAGCGGACGACCCGGACCGCCGAGACCCGCTCGCTCAGGAGCGAGTACAGCGAGGCGACCTGCTCGCGCATCGCGTGCGACAGCTCGTGGATCGAACGCGAGAATGCCCGGTGATTCAGGACGAACAGCGGCATCGCCAGCAGCCCGACGACCGCAAGTTGCCACTGGATCCAGAAGAGCAGGACCGAGATCAGGGCCGCCAGGACCAGGTCGGAGACCAGTTGCAGCGAGCCGCCGCCCAGGAAGATCATCAGCGAGCCGACGTCGCTGGTCAGCCGGGTCATGATCCGGCCGGTCGGCTCGCGGTCGAAGTAGCTGGTGGCAAGGCGCTGGAGCTTGCGGTGCATCGTGTCGGTCAGCTCGCGCACGACCTCGAGCGCAAGTGTCGACATCGTGGTGGCGACCTTCCAGCCGAGAGCCATCCGGGCGAGGTGGCAGGCGAGCATCGCCCCGACGAGCAGCGCGACCGTGGCGGCCGGTGACGGGCCGGCGCCGCCGGGATGCCACGCGGCGGCCAGCCGATCGACGGCCATCCCCTGGAGCAGCGGGACCGGCACGCCGAGCGCGGCCTGGATCAGCAGCCCGAGGAGCGCGGCGATCAGCACCACGCGGCGCGGGCGCAGGAAGCGAGCCTCGAGCCGGCGAAAACCGGCCCACGATGACGGCTGGTCCACGATCCTGCTGTCGACTGTCTTCATCCGACCTCGACCTCCCGGCGCTCGCGTGGAGCCTCGCGGAAGGCGCTAACCGTCGCAACCGCCGGCCGGGGCGGCGCCTCGGCCGGCTCGTCGGCCCGCCAGACCTCGCCACTCGTGCTCGCGAGCACGCCGCCCGAGGCACGCTCCCACAGCCGGGCATACGGGCCGCTCGGATCGTCGAGCAGCTCGTCATGGGTGCCGGCCTGGACGATCCGGCCATCGTCCATCACGACGATCGTGTCGGCGTCGACGACGGTGGACAGCCGGTGGGCGATGACGAACGTGGTGCGGCCGGCCAGCAGGTTCGCAAGCGCGTCCTGAATCCGGGCCTCGCCGGCCGAGTCGAGCGAGCTGGTCGCCTCGTCGAGGATCACGATCGCAGGGTCCTTGCAGAACGCCCGCGCGATTGCCAGCCGCTGGCGCTCGCCCTGGCTGAGCCGGAGTCCGCCCTCGCCGACGATCGTGTCGTAGCCATTTGGTAGGGAGCGGGCGAGATCGTCGACGAGCGCGGCGCGGGCGGCCTGGATGACCTGCTCGTCGCTCGCGCCCGGGGTGCCGTAGCGGATGTTGTCGGCCAGGCTGGCGGTGAAGACCACGGGCTCCTGCGGGACGATGCCGACCTGGCGGCGAAGGTCGGCGGTCGCGACCCGGCGGATCGGCACGCCGTCGAGCCGGATCTCGCCCTCGATGGGGTCGTGGAACCGCAACAGAAGGCTGGCGAGCGTGGTCTTGCCGCAGCCGGTCGGCCCGACGATCGCGACCGTCTGGCCCGGCTCGGCGCGGAGGGAGATCTCGCGAACCGCGGGACGGCCGGGCCGATAGGCGAAGGAGACGCCGTCGAACTCGACCAGCCCGCGCGGCCGGCCGATCGGCTCGGGCGACGCCGCCTCGGCCACGCCGGGATCCCCGTCGAGGATCTCGCCCAGCCGCTCGACGCTCGCCGCCGCCTGGTGGAAGGCGCTCATGAGATCCGACAGCCGCGCGATCGGGCCAAAGACCAGGGCTGCCAGGGCCGCGGCCGATACCGCCTCGCCGGGCGTCATCCGGCCCGAAAGCGCCCCGATCGCCCCGACGCCGAAGACCAGCGTGGTGCCGATGCCGTTGAGCCCGGCGCTCAGGTTCGAGAGCGCCGCGCCCAGGCAGCCGACCCGGACACGCGGGCCATGCGCCTCGTGGATCCGGCGGGCGAACTCGGTGATCTCGGCGTCCTGTCCGTCGCAGGCGCGGACGACCACGGCGGCGTCGAGCCGCTCCTTCAGATGGCCGAAGATCCGGTCGAGCCGCTCCCTAACCTCGGCCGTGCCGATGCGAATCCGCCTGCCGAACCCGGCGAACAGCCCGGCATACGCGACGATCACCGCGAGGGCCATCATCGCCACGCCCAGGTCGCGGGAGAGCAACAGCACCAGCACGGCCGCCACGGTGCCCAGGTCGGCCAGGATCGCCAGCGCCTGCGAGGTGACAAGTGCCTGAACAACGGCGACATCGTCCATCAGCCGCGAGATGATCGCCCCGGCCGGCACCCGGTCGTAGAACGGCAGCCCGAGCCGCTGGAGCCGGGAATACAGCGCATGGCGCAGATCGCGGACGACGCCCAGGCCGACCGGCCCGGCGATGTGTGCGACCGCGAGCGACGCCCCGGCCTGCGCGGCGAAAACCGCCAGGAGTGCGAGGACCAGCAAGAGCGAGAATCCGCCCGTGCCCACCGCGCCGTCGACCAGCCCCTGAATCAGCAGGGGCACCGGGAAATTCAGCAGGCAGCCCGCTGCAGTGAGGGCGAGGGCCACGGCCGCTCGCCGCCTGTAGGGCGCAATGAGTCCGAGGATCCGCTGGGTGGCGTTCACGACCGTCCGTGACGTTAAGGGGGCCAGCATGGCCGCCGCGACGCTACAGCGCGTCGCGTGCAGTCGCTTGTTCTTATACGCGATTCTATTCATCACTTCGAAGCGGGTCAATTCGGACCGGCAAACTGCACGCCGGCGTACCGGACTGCCGCCTTGACCGAGCGGCCGGATTCTTACACAGTATCCTCAATCGCCCTTCGATCGTGGATGCGAAAGCCGACGCCGGCCGCCTCGGGTCGGGCCGGCGCTTCGCGCACGGCCGCCGCCCCTTTCCAGCCCGTCAACCTCCGTGAGGTCCGCACCATGACTCCGATCCGACATGTGTACGGGTTGTGCGTCGCACTTTCGGTGGCGATCTGTACGGGCCCGCCGCCCGGCCCGGCCCGGGCCGACGACGATGGCGGCGGAGGGGGCGACGCGAAGCTCCGGGCGGGTACACAGGTCGTGCCCAGGTCGCCAGGCCTGGTCGTCAAGGACGGCGAACGCTCGTCCACCGCGCCTGCGTTTCCTCGAATCTTCGTGGTCGAGGCGGTCAAGGGGGACCGGGTCCGGCTGTTCCACTGGGCGCAGAAGGGCACGGCGTCGGCCGCCGACGTCGTCGCCATGAATCGGGCCATCGCCTACTTCGACGGGCGGATCAAGGAGCATCCCAAGGAGGCGTATGCCCGGCTCGCCCGCGCCCTCGCGCGGACGGATCGCCGCGAGCTGGACGGGGCGCTCGCCGACTGCGACGAGGCGATCCGGCTCGAGCCGAAGCTGGCCCGCGCCTACTCCATGCGGGCGCGGGTTCGCGAGCACCGGCACGAGCTCGACCGGGCGATGGCCGACCACGACGAGGCCGTCCGCCTGGCCCCCGATGACCCGACAATCCGGGCGATGCGGGGGTTCTGCCTGGTCTACCAGGCGAAGTACGACGCGGGGCTCAAGGACCTCGAGGAATCGATCCGCCTCGACCCGAAATGCCCCGACGGCTACCGGGTCCGGGGATCCGCCTGGCTCCATCGGCACGAGCCCGACAGGGCGATCGCCGACCTGGACCGGGCCCTCGAGCTCGACCCGACCGACTCGTACTGTTACATCGAGCGCGCGCGGTGCTGGTCGAACAGGCACGAGGACGCGAAGGCACTGGCCGACCTCAACGAGGCCGTCCGCCGCGATCCGGAAGGCGGCCAGGTGCTGGCGGCCCGGGGGCACTACTTCGCCCGGCACAGCCGCTTCGATGAGGCGCTCCGGGACGCCGAGACGGCGATCCGCGTCCGGCCGGCCGATTCCGACGGCTATCTCCTCCGCGCCAGCGTCTGGATGTCGCGCAACGAACCCGACAAGGCCCTCGCCGACGTCGACCGGGCGATCAAGCTCAATCCCCGGAACCCCCGGGGGCTTTCGCTCCGGGGTTACGTTTACCAGGTGCGGGAGGATCACGACAGGGCCGTCGCCGATTACACCCAGGCCCTGGCGCTCGAGGTGGGGCAGGGGCGGGCCGATATGCTCTGCCACCTGGCCGAGTCGCTGGCGGCCCGCGGCGACTTCGACGCGGCGATGGGCGAGTATCGCGACGCCCTGAAGCTGGACGCCCGCGAGCCCATGGTGTTCGCCAGCCGCGCCGGCACGTACGGGCGGCACGGCGATTACGACAAGAGCGTGGCCGACGCCACCGAGGCGCTCAGGCTCGACCCGAAGTGCCAGAATGCCTTGCTCCAGCGGGCGGGTAGCCTGTACATGAAAGGCCGGCTCTCCAAGGCCATCGCCGACGCCACCGAGGCCATCAAGCTCGACCCCCTCGATCCGGACGGCTACATGACCCGCGCGGCGTGCTACTACGGCCGATTGCAATACGCCAGGGCGATCGCCGACCTCGACCACGTCATCAAGCTCAACCCGCGCCATCCCGAGGCCTTCGCCCGCCGGGCCGAGCTGCACTTCCGCCAGGGCAAGGCCGACAGGGCCATGGCCGACGCCAACCGGGCGCTCGAAATCGACCCGAAGGACCACAGCACCCGTATGGCCCGCGCGATGCTGTTTTTCGGCAAGGATCAATACAATGAAGCGCTTGTCGACTTTGACGAGTTAATGAGACAGAAGCCCGACGATACCCAGGCGTTGACCTACCGCGCGCTGTGCCACCAGAGACTCGGCGACATCCGCAAGGCGATCGCCGACGTGACCGAGGTGATCCGGCGCGATCCGAATCCCGCCTACGCGTTGTCGCTGCGCGGGTCTCTCTATGCCCTGGAGCGCGACCTTGACAGGGCGCTGGCGGACTTCAACCGCGCGCTGAAGCTCAATCCGGCCGACGCGACGAGCCTGCTCAACCGCGCGCAGATCTACTCGCAGCGGAACGAGCCCGAGAAGGAGCGGCTGGACCTGGAGGCGGCGGCGCGGCTGGGGATGAAGGACTTCCGCGTCCACCTGTCGCGGGCCAGGAACCTCGCCGGCAAGGGCGAGATCGACAAGGCGCTCGCGCAGGCGGACGAGGCCGTCAAGCTGGCCCCCGACCAGTCCGCGTGCTACGCCTACCGGGGTTATATCCACCTGCTCAGGGACGACGACGAGAAGGCGATGGCCGACTACAACGCGGCGATCGCGCGCGAGGGCAAGCGGCCGGAGCCGCAGCTCGCTCACGCCTACGCCTCGCGGGCCCTCCTCTACCTGAAGAAGTCGCAGTACGACAAGGCGCTGCCGGACCTCGACGCGGCGATCGCCCGCGACCCGAAGGGCGAGGACGCGCTCCACTACCGGGGCCGGCTGCACGAGGCGAAGCGCGAGTTCCGCGAGGCCCTCGCCGACTACGACGAGGTCGTCCGCCTCAAGTGCGCCGACCCGATGTACGCGGCGAGCTGCGAGCGCCAGGCGTGGATCCGCTCGGCGTGCCCGGACGCCCTGCTGCGCGACGGCAAGGGCGCCGTCGCATCGGCCACCGAGGCGTGCGAGCGGACGAAGTGGCAGAACGCGCAGTTCATCACCACGCTGGCCGCGGCGCACGCCGAGGCCGGCGACTTCGACGCGGCGATCAAGGACGTCGAGAAGGCCCGCGCGCTGGTCAAGGACGACGAGAAGATGGAGGAATGGTGCGACTACCTGCTCGACCTGTTCCGCCAGCAGGAGCCGTACCGGCTTTCGGACCAGATCGATTCGTGAGGCGAGTCCCTCTTCCGAAAGGGCTTCGCGACCTCGTAGGTGAGGCTTGGAGCGCATTGCAGATGGGTGGCTCACGGAGGGGCCGGGCCGAGCCGGACCGGCCAGGAGACGGTGCCGGCATGGCTCTGAGCCCCCGTCAGGGGGCGATCGCACGTAGCCGGGGGGCGTCAGCCCCCCGGACAGGGCTCGCACCGCCGCGCCACACACCGGAGCTCCCAGCCCCCGTCAGGGGGCGATCGGACGTAGCCGGGGGGCGTCAGCCCCCCGG
>DAIDHB010000469.1 GCA_027452145.1 Planctomycetales bacterium | reverse complement strand
TCCCCATGTCGGCCTTGAGGATTGCATCGGATTCCGTATAGAATCGGCCCTTTGACCTAACCCGGACGCTTGGGACGCGTTCCGTCTCGATCCGGAATCCCGGTCCAGGACAACCCGAGGAGAACGCATGGCTAGTCGTCGACGAGGCAAGGGACGTCGCAAGGTGGGACGAAAGAAGCGCCGCATGCGCAGCCGCATCCGCCACCGCAAGAAGTAACACACGCCCGGCCCGCCCCGATCCGCGGCCCGAAATCGCCGGATTCCCGGATGGCCAGGCCTCCTCATCGAGCCGCCATCCACCCCCGGCCCAGCCCCAGCACACCGCTACGACCGCACGCACCGACCGGTCCCTCCCGGCCCGCGCGCCGGGACGGGACGGGAGCGGATCGCCACGATTGGGGACGATCGCATCATGAGTCGCGCGCCTCGACCGATCCGCGGCGGTCGCCTGTTGACCGCGGCGCTGCTGGGGACGATCGGGTTCGCGACCGCGATCGGGACATCGCATTCGCTCGCCGGCGAGCCGCCCGGACCGCTGACCCGGCGGATCGCCGGGCGCGTGTTCACGTCGAGCGTTCGGTCGATCGACGAATCCCTGACCCGCCCGTACGACCGCGAGGTGCCGATGGGCTGCGTCGGCGGGCGCCTCTGGGCGTCGAGCCCGCAGGGCTGGGCATTCGCCGACGACGTCCACTGGCTCTTCCTCACCAACCTCAACGCCTTCGACCTCCGCATTCGCGACGAGGTGGGGCTGCTCGAGCCCCGACCCGCGACCTATTATCCCAGCCACATCCATTACGAGGGCACCGTCCGCAGGGCGATGTCGGCCTCGGCATCGTTCACTTACGCGCTCGACAACGTCGGGAACCCGATTTCCGAGCCGTTCGAGCCCCGCAAGCGCTGGACCTGCTGGTCGAGCGGCAAGCGCGAGGACTGGTACCTGGTCGACTTCGGATCGCCGCGCACGCTCTCGGGGTTCGACGTTTACTTCTTCGACGACGCGCCGCACGGCGAATGCCGGCCGCCGCAATCGTTCCGGGTGGAAGCCGCCCGCGGCCCGGACTGGGAGCCGGTCCAGCCGACCGGAGCCCACGTCGACCGGCCCACGCCGGGAAAGAACGAGGTCCGGTTTGCCCCGGTGCGCTCGTCGCGCTTCCGCCTGGTGTTCCAGCACGCGGGGAGCCGGTTCTACACCGGCCTGTACGGGCTCAAGCCCGTGGGCGACAGGAACGGCAACAACGCCCCGGCGCCCAGCCCGCTGGATGTCACCGCCGACAAGTTCATCACGGCCGACGACGTGCTGGTCTCGATCATCCGGGTGCATAACCCGACCGACCGCGTGCAGACGATCGAGGTCGAGCCGGTCATCCAGCCCGATCGGACCTTCCACCACGAGCAGATCGGCAGCGCCTCGGGCCTGGTGAACGTCGCCAGCCGGGGCGAGACCATCGTCCGCGAGCCGCGGTCCCTGGCGCTCGAGGGACGCTCCGTCCTGCACGGCGAGCCGGTCGACTTTCTTTTTCGCTACGTGGTCGTCGATGATCCGCCCCGGGCCTTGAAAATGGGCTTCGTCCACGAGGCCTGGGAAGGCACGCGGTTCAACGGCTTCGGAAGCCTGGATGTCAAATCCGAGCCCGACGAGCGATTGAAGCTCCAGGGCCACCCGATCGCCCCGGGCAAGACGAAGGTCTTCAAGGCGGCGCTCGAGCTGCGCCCCCCGCGCGAGCCCGCCCGGATCGGCTCGGTGCTGAAGCCGCCGAGCTACCGCAACTGGCTCATCCGTCCCGAGGACCAGGACAACCACGACCTCCTCGCCACCCAGGTCGCGACCTACCAGGCGTGGTTCGACGCGAACGTCCCATACTTCGACTGCTCCGACCCGTGGATTCGCAAGATGTACGACCATCGCGCGTACGTCCTGCGGAAGAACATGCTCGAGCCGAAGCTCGGCCGGATGCAGTGGCCGACCCAGGCCGAGGGCCGCTGGCGCAGCACCTGGTATCCCAACGTCATCAGCTATGGCGCGGGCCACCAGGTCCGCGAGGCGCGCTGGCTCCGCGACCCGCAATACTGGCAAGGGCACCTGCGCACCTGGGCCGAGAACGAGAAGGCCGACGGCGTCTATCCCAGCCACGTCACGCCCAAAGGCCCCGCGGGCGGCCAGTACGCCGACTGGATCACCTCCACGTCCTGGGACGGCCACCTCGTCCACCCCGACCGCGCGTTCCTGGCGCAGGTCGTCGATAAGCTCGCGGCCAACGTCCGCGGCTGGCAGAAGGTGTATGACTCCGACGGCGACGGCCTGTTGATGGTCGACTCGCACTGGTGGACCGGCATGGAATACCAGCCGTCGTTCTTCGCCTTCTCGAACTACAAAACCTCGAAGGATTTCTACAGTCCCGCCCACCCGGTGAACCTCGAGCGGGTCGATTTGACGGCATACAACTACGGCAACGCGACGGCCGTCGCGCGGATCTACCGCCTGCTCGGCCGGCCCGAGCAGGCCCGGGAATTCGACGAGCTGGCGGCGAAGATCGCCGGGGCCGTCGCGGCGAAGATGTGGCGGCCCGAAAAGGATCGCCGCTTCTTCTACTCGCTCCGGGCCGACGACGACGCGATCGCCGACGTCAAGGAGGTCATCGGGGTCTATCCCTTCTACTTCGGCATGCTGCCCTGGGGGAAGGGTTACGAATCCGCCTGGGCGTCGATCCTGGACCCCGAGCAGTTCTGGACCGCCTGGCCGGTCGCGTCGGCGTCGAGGAAATGCCCGGCCTATTCGCAGGTCAACTGGCCGGGCGACGGTCGCGCGGCGCCCTGCATGTGGAACGGCCCGACCTGGCCGCACGCCAATGCGCTGGTGATGACGGCGATGGCCCGGACCCTTCGCGCCACTCGCGACCAGGGCGTGAAGGATTCGCCGCTGAAGAAGGAGCACCTCTGGGCGCTCTTCACGTCGTTCACCCGGGCGCAGTACCGCGACCAGGACCTCGGCCGGCCGTGGACGGGCGAGTTCTACAACGGCGACGACGGCCGGTGGAAGACGGCCGAGCGCGATTACAACCACTCGACCTGGCTCGACATCCTGATCCCCGAGCTGATCGGCGTGGTCCCGCGCGACGACGACACCCTCGAGGTCGACCCGCTCCTGCCCGAGCACGCGCTGACCCATTTCATCCTCGACGGCCTGCGCTACCACGGCCACGACATCACAATCGCCTGGGACGACCCGGCCCCGGGCTCGCCCGACCGCCTGAACGACGGACGCAAGGGCCTGGACGTCTACGTGGATGGCCGCCTCGCGGCCTCATCCCCCAGCCTGTCGCGGTTGACGGTCGCGCTCCCTCGCCGCTGATCGCCGCCAGGTCGGCCCCCCCGAGGTCCGCGAGGTCCGAGGTCCGGGTCTGACCCCGAGGTTCCCGGGAATGCCAGGATTCCCCCGGACAGGGTTACGTGGCCCTTCTTGTTAGAGCGCATTGCAGATGGGTGGCACACGGAGGGGCCGGGCCGGCCAGGAGTCGGTGCCGACGGGGCTCTGAGCCCCCGTCAGGGGGCGATCGGACGTAGCCGGGGGGCGTCAGCCCCCCGGGCCGGGGTCGGACCGCC
>DAIDHB010000468.1 GCA_027452145.1 Planctomycetales bacterium | reverse complement strand
AGGCCCGCCTCGACGCATCCGCGCGACCGCTCGCGAGGCCCGCCGAGGCGTCAAAACGCCGCGATCTCCGCCGCTCGACCGCCTCCGAGGGCGTCCTTCACGGTGCCGTGCTGACCCGGTGCGCGCCGGGAGGATCGCCGTACGGTCGGCCTCGACCGCGACATCATCGCTGAGCTCGGCCGGACTCCTGCCGTGGTCCCGGCCATCGCTCGCGAGCCCTGCTCTTTCCCAATTCGGTCGGATTGATCGCTTGATGACCCAGGGCGACGCCGGGCGCGTTGCTGGACCCGGGATGCCATCGAACGCGTCGTTACGCGTGCGATGATCATCCCGGGCTGGGGACCGTCCGGCACAGGACGCACCACTCCGGCCCCCGGCGCTGCGTCCCCACCGCCCGTTCGGCTATGATGCCAGTCCGGCCGCAACGCCGGCGCCCGGACCAACGACCCCGCCGACCGGTGCGGCAACGACCATCGCCGCCAGGCCCCTCGGAGGACGAAGGGCGTGGAGCCAAGCCGAGAATCGCCGGCCGAACAGGCGACTAATGACTAATGACTAATGACTAATGACCAAGGACCAATGACCAGATGAACGGACTCGACCTGGAGACGTTCCTGCGGCTGTTGCGGGCCGACCTGGGCGGCTGGATCACGCTGGGCCTGGGCGGGATCGGGCTGGCGCTCCTGGTCTGGTCAAGCTGGGGCTCGCGGCGGATCCTGCGCAAGTGCCTGGTCCTGTCGCTGGCGGCTCACCTCGGGGTCGTGATCTACGGCAGCACGGTGCCCGCCGTGCGCAAGTTCGTGCGAGGCGGGCTGTCCGACCCGTCCGAGCGCGAGCATATCCGGCAGATTCGCGTGGCCCCGATCGCCGAGCCGGGTCAATCGGGCTCGTCCGAGTCGGGCACGCCGGGATCCGCGGCCTCGCGCCTGGCGCTGGGGGCAAGCTCACCCACGCTGGTCGACCGGCCGCTACAGGTCGAGCGGCCGAGGATTCTCGAGCCCGCCCGGCCGGATGCCGCGCGGCCTCCCATCGGCCCGCCGCTCGCGATGGCCACGGCGACGCCCCGCTCGACCCGGCCGGGTGCCGATCCGCCCGCACCGAGCGCCCGGCCGGACCCATCCTCGGGCGCGGAGCCTCCGCCCCCAGCTCCACCGACCCCCGCGCCGGCCGATCGGGCCGAGCTGGACCGGCTGACCGCGGTATCCACCGGCCGAAAGGACCCGATCGGGCCCGAAGGCGACCGCCGGCCGGGCCGGCGCCCGGGACCGGTCGAGCAGGCCCTGGGCACGTCGAATCGTTCGCTCCGGGCCGATGTCCGCCCGCGCCGGAATCCCAGCACCAGCCCATCGCCCCGCACGACGGCTACCGCTCCGAGCACGAAGCCCGGCCCGGGAGGGAAACTCGTCGGACCGATGACGGCTTCCGTCCCGCCGGAACGCTCATCCTCCGGTGGTCGGGGCTCAAACTCGACAGCCGATCCGGCGCCGGCGTCGGCAATTTCGGGCGCCCTGGCCATGCGAGACCCGCTCGCCCTAGAACACGTCACGCCGCCGTCGCGAACGGGCGGCTCCTCGTCCGCCTCGCCCGGTCTGGCGTCGCTGCGCGAGCGCCCTCCGATGATCGTCCGGACGCCCGCCGAGATCCCCCGGGTCTATCGGTCCCGCGTCGAGCCCGATCGATCGGCCCGCGCCCGGCGCGCCGGGGCCAGCGTGGCCAGCGAGCTGGCCGTCGAGCGGGCGCTTGACTGGCTCGCCCGGCACCAGGACAACGACGGCCGGTGGAATGCGGCGATCGCCCGCTATGAGGACGGCACCGCGATGCGCGGCGACTCCAGCTTCACCGCGCACTGCCCGCCGGGCGACGTCTGCCCGGGCGAATGCGCCTACTGGGAGGCCGACACGGCGCTGACGGGCCTGGCTCTGCTGGCCTACCTGGGTGCCGGGCACACGCATGTCCAGGGGCGTTACGCCGGGACGGTCACGAAGGGTCTCGACTTCTTGCTCGCCAGCCAGAAGAAGGACGGCGACCTCCGGGGCGACAGCACGGCGGTCGGCATGTACTGCCACGCGATGGCCACGCTCGCCCTGTGCGAGGGCTACGCGCTGACGGGCGACGAGCGGCTCCGAGACCCGGCGACCCGAGCGGTCGCGTGGCTCGTCCGGTCGCGGGCGCGCGACAGGATGGCCTGGCGGTACAGCCCGGGCGAGGATATCGGGGACACCAGCATCCTGGGCTGGGCCGTGATGAGCCTGAAATCGGCCAGGGAGGCCGGGCTGAAGATCCCCGACGACGACGCGGCCCGCCGAGGTGCCCTGAAGTGGCTCGGCCGCGTCGCGATGGGCGGCGACGGGGGACTCGCCTGCTACCAGCCCGGCGACCGGGCCACGCCGACGATGACGGCCGAGGCCTGGGTCTGTCGCCAGTTCCTCGACGCCGGAGGGCCCGGCCCCGCCAGCGATGAGGCCGCCGACTACCTCGTGAATCACGAGAACGACCGCGGCGAGTCGAACTTCTACTACTGGTATTACGCCACGCTGGCCCTGTACCAGGACGGCGGCCCGTCTTGGACGCGCTGGAACGCGACGATGCGCGACCGGATCGTCGGTCTCCAGCAGCTCAAAGGGCATCGCGCCGGGAGCTGGGACCCGGACAAAAGCCTGTACGGCCAGAAGGGCGGACGGATCTACTGCACGGCGCTGGCCGCGATGACCCTGGAGGTCTACTACCGATATCTCCGGCTCTATGACGACTCCAGCTCCAGCGGCCCGCCGCCGCTGGAGGCCGTCCGTCCCGACAATGCCGATGCCGGTGCCGCGCGTTCATCAGCCCCGGTCTCGGCTCCGTCCCGCCGACGCCCGGCGGCATCGACGGCGCTCAACCCCGAGGATTTGTGAGGGTCGCTCGCAGGAGTGAGGGACGAGGCTCCCGCCGAGGCGGGATGGTACGCCACCACAACGAAAGACGGCTCGCCGGGCGGGAGGCTCGCCCTCCCGATCCGGACGCGGACATGGGAGGGCGAGGCTCCAGCCGAGCCGGGATGGCGCGCCGGCACCACCGAATACGATCGCGGAGCCTTCGGAGACCGTCTTTTACTTCTCAGCCAGGGCCTTCTCGATCTCGCCGCTGACCTTCTCGGACGTCGGCTTGTCGCCGGGCTGGTAACGGGCGATCACCTCGCCCTTCTTGTTCACGAGGAACTTGGTGAAGTTCCAGGGGATGTCGCCGGCGAACTGCGGGTTGGTCTGCTTGCTCGTGAGGTATCCGTACAGCGGATGGATGCCCGGCCCCTTCACCACGATCTTGGAAAAGAGCGGGAACTCGACGTGATACCTGGTCGAGCAGAATTCCTTGATCTGTGAGTTGGTCCCCGGCTCCTGGGCGCCGAACTCGTTGGCCGGGAAGGCGAGGATCTCGAAGCCCTTGTCGTTGTACTTCTCGTAGATGGCCTGGAGGTCCTTGTACTGCGGCGTGTAGCCGCACTGGCTGGCCGTGTTGACGATGAGCAGGACCTTGCCCTTGTATTTCGCCAGGTTGACGTCCTTTCCGTCGATGTCCTTGACCTGGAAGTCGAGCACGGAGGCCGGCTTCTTGGAATCATCCTGGGCGGAGACGACCGCGGCGGAGGTCACCAGGACGAGGGCCGCGGCGGAAGCGAGGCCAGCGAGGAAGAGAGACCGAGCGAGCACGTTGGTGGTTCCTTGTGCGTGGAGGAAGCGTGGGGCGTGGTTCGGTTCGGGGTGGGACGATCCAGTCGGGAGGCCCATGACCCTGTCGCCGGTCATCGGGAGCCACGGGTCGAGGCGACCGCCCGCGGGGAGGAGAGCGCAGGCCAGTTGCGACGGCGGCCCGGATGCCGGAGCGGGCCCGGAAAGGTCTCTCGACAGGCGCGGGGCGGCGGTGGGGTAGGCGGACAAGTCGGGCCGCTCGCAGTCGACGCTTCGAGACGACATTTCCCGGGCGATACCACTTCATGATGGTAATCCCGCCGGGGAAATGCAAGATGGGAAGAATCGGGATCGGTGGGCTCGGTCGAGCCGGGCCGGCGATCGACCGGCCTCGCGAGGAGCTCGATCGACCCGGAGCGGGTAAAATCGTGTCCGGCGCGACGGCAGGGAACAGAACAGCGGCGGCGTGTCGGAGTCATCGGGCTGATGTTCGAGTCGTTCACGGCGGGTGCGGAGCGGGCGCTCCGGCGGGCTGCGGCGGTGGCCGGGCGCCGGGGCGCCGCGCTGGTGGAACCGATGGACCTGCTCGCCGCGCTGGCGCTCGAGACCGAGAGCCGAGCCGCCGAGCTGATGGAGGAATTCGGCGCCCCGGCCGAGCGGCTCCGCGCGGCGATGGACCCGGCTTCGTGGGGCGAGGACGCCGAGGCCCCGGACGAGGATGAGCTGGTCGTGCCGATCCCCCGGTCGGCCGACCTGCGGTCGGTGCTCGGCGAGGCGGCCGGCCAGGCCCGCGGCATCGACCGCTCGCGCGACGTCGGCACCGAGCACCTGCTGGCCGCCCTGATCGCCGCCTCGACCCCCGTGGCCGACGTGCTCCGCGCCGCCGGGCTCGAGATTCCGGCGCTCCTGGACCGATTGACGCGCTCCACCGCGGTCGAGTCCGCCCCGCTGCCGATGGCCGACGACATCCCGCCGCTCGACCTGGCCGAGCCGGGCGGCGGCGTCGACCTGGCGCGAATCCTCGACGCCTCGGCCAACCGCGCCCGCGAGGGGCTGCGCGTGGTCGAGGACTACGTCCGCTTCGCCCTGGATGACCCCGGGCTCACCCGGCGGCTCAAGGAGATGCGCCATCGCCTCGCGGAGGCCGAGCGCGGGCTGGACGCCTGCCTGTTGATCGACTCGCGCGAGACCCGCGAGGACGTCGGCACGCACATCATGACGGCCTCCGAACAGATCCGCGAGAACCCCCGCGCCGTGCTCGCGGCCAACTTCAAGCGGATCGCCGAGGCCCTCCGGTCGCTGGAGGAGTACAGCAAACTGGTGGACGTCTGGCTCGCCGGCCGCTTCGAGGTGCTGCGGTACGACGTCTACACGATCGAGAAGCTCACCATGACCGCGGTGGCCTCGCGCCGGTCGCTGGGCGACGCCCGACTGATGGTGCTGATCGGCGGGCTGCCGACGCTCGGCGACCTGCTCTGGGTCGCCGAGGAGGCCATCGCCGGCGGCGCCGACGCGATCCAGTACCGCGAGAAGGGAGTGCCCGACCGCGAGTGCCTCCGCCGGGCCCGCGAGCTGCGGATCGTCACGGCCCGCGCCCGCGTGCCGATGATCATGAACGATCGCCCCGACCTCGCCCGGCTGGCCGGCTGCGACGGTGTCCACCTCGGCCAGGACGACGTCTCGGTCCGCGACGCCCGCCGCGTCATCGGCGCGACGGCCCAGATCGGCGTGTCGACCCACGATCGCGAGCAGCTCGACGCCGCTGTGCTCGCCGGCGCAGGATACCTGGGCGTCGGGCCCGTCTTCCCCAGCGCGACCAAGGAGTTCTCCGAGCCCGAGCTGGCCGGGCTGTCGTTTGTCCGCCTCGCCGCCGAGACCACTGCCCTGCCCTGGTTCGCCATCGGCGGGATCGACGCGAGGAACGTCGACCGCGTCCTGGAAGCGGGAGCCACCCGGATCGCGGTCGCCGGCTCGGTCGTCCGGGCGCAGAGCCCCCGAAAAGCCGCCCGCCGCCTCAAGGCCCGCCTCGACGGACTTGAGCCGGAGCCCGATGAGGACGAGCGGAACGACCAGCGGTGAGAATCCGTTCGCGGCGGTGGGGGAACCTGCGATTCCCCGCCCTCAACCGCGGATGACCCGCAAGGACTCGCGAGCCGCCTCGATGGTGCGGTCGATGTCGTCGGCCGTGTGCGCGGCCGAGACGAAGGCCGCCTCGAACTGACTGCACGGGAGATACACCCCGCGGGCGAGCATCTCCCAGAAGAACCTGCCGAAGAGGCGGGTGTCGCTCCGAACGGCGTCGTCGTAGTGACGCACAGGGCCATCGTGGAAGAAGAGGGTGAGCATGCTCCCCACGCGCTGGACGACGTGCGGGATGCCGGCGTCGGCGGCGGCCCGGTCGAGGCCCTCGGCCAGGCGGGCCGACAGCGACTCGAGGTGCTCGTAAGGAGGCTCGTCGCGGAGGATCCGGAGCGTGGCCAGTCCGGCGGCCATCGCGAGAGGATTGCCCGAGAGCGTGCCGGCCTGGAAGATCGGCCCGGCGGGCGAGACCCGGTCCATCACGGCGGTCGAGGCGCCGTAGGCCGCCGCCGGCAGGCCGCCGCCGATGACCTTGCCCAGGGCCGTCAGGTCGGGCGTGATCCCGTAAAGCGCCTGGGCGCCGCCGAACGCGACGCGGAAGCCCGTCATCACCTCGTCAAAGATCAGAAGCGCGCCATGCTTCGAGGTCAGCTCGCGAAGGGTTTCGAGGTAGCCCGGCTCCGGAGGCACGAGCCCCATGTTGCCGGCGATCGGCTCGAGCAGGACGGCCGCGACCTCGTCCGGGAACCGGCGGAAGACCTCGGCCACGGCACCGGCATCATTGAACGGGCAGAGGATCGTGTCCCGCGCGGCACCCTCGGTCACGCCCGGGCTATTCGGCGTGCCGAGGGTCGTGGCGGCCGAGCCCGCCTGGACGAGCAGCGCATCGACGTGGCCGTGATAGTGGCCGGCCATCTTGACGATCTTCGACCGGCCCGTGACGCCCCGCGCCACCCGCACGGCCGACATCGTCGCCTCGGTGCCGGAGGAGACGAAGCGGACCTTGTCGATCGAGGGCACCGCCTCGGCGACGGCCTCGGCGATCTCGATCTCGCGGACAGTCGGCGCGCCGAAGCTCGAGCCCAGGGCGAGGGCATCGGCCACCGCGGCGCTCACGACGGGCTGGGCATGCCCCAGGATCATCGGGCCCCACGACCCGATGTAGTCAATATAGGTGTGGCCGTCGATGTCGTGGAGATAGGCGCCGCGGGCCGACTCGATGAACGGCGGCTCGCCGCCGACGGCGCCGAACGCCCGGGCCGGGCTGTTCACGCCGCCGGGGATGACGCGATTGGCCCGCGCGAACGCCTCGCGGCTGCGGGGGAGCTTGAAGTCGGGGCGCGAGACGGCGGGTGTTGTGGCAGTCATCGGATTCGGGCCTTCGTGTGGGGCGGGACGGCGACGCCTTGTGCCCTGACAGAACGGAGAAATGGCGTCGCCGGACCCGCAGGTCAGGCTCTCAGCCTGACGGCTTTCTCCGGAGTCAGGCTGAGAGCCTGACCTACGAAACGGCATCGCGACGATGACGGAAGGGACTCTCAGCCCTGGCGCAGCCACCTCGCGACGTCGGGCGCGTGGTAGGTGAGAATCATGTCGGCGCCGGCTCGCCTCATGCCCGTCAATGTCTCGAGCACGATCCGGCGCTCGTCGATCCAGCCGCGGGCGGCGGCCGCCTTGACCATCGCGTACTCGCCCGAGACGTTGTAGGCCGCGGTCGGGACGCGGAACTCGTCCTTGACGCGGCGGATGATGTCGAGGTACGCCAGCGCGGGCTTCACCATGATCATGTCGGCGCCCTCGGCCAGGTCGAGGGCGGCCTCGCGCAGGGCCTCGTCGGTGTTCGCCGGGTCCATCTGGTAGCTGCGGCGGTCGCCGAAGCTCGGCGCGCTCTCGGCGGCCTCGCGAAACGGGCCGTAGTAGGCGCTGGCGTACTTGACCGCATACGAGAGGATCGGCACGTCGAGGAACCCGAAGCCGTCCAGGCCCCGGCGGATCGCCTGGACCATGCCGTCCATCATCCCCGACGGGGCGATGACGTCGGCGCCGGCCTGGGCGTGGCTCACCGCCTGCTCGGCCAGGAGCGGCAAGGTCGCGTCGTTGTCGACGTCCGTCCGGCCGCGGGATTCGGCCAGCGGGCCGCAATGGCCATGGTCGGTGTACTCGCAGAAGCACAGGTCCGTGATCACGAGCATCGACGGCGCCGCCCGACTCGCCACGCCGATCGCCTGCTGCACGATCCCGTCCTCGCGGAGCGCGGCCGAGCCCCGCGGGTCCTTGTGATCGGGGATGCCGAACAGGAGGATCGCCGGGATCCCCAGCTCGGCGGCCGCGGCGACCTCGTCCCCGAGTCGGTCCAGCGAGAGCTGGTACTGGCCCGGCATCGACGGGATCTCGCGGCGGAGGTCCTTGCCGTGGTAGACGAACAGCGGGTAGATCAGGTCGTCGACCGCCAGCCGCGTCTCGGCGACCATCCCGCGCAGGGCGGGATGGCCGCGGAGACGACGGGGGCGGTGCAAGGGGTAACCGGTCGCGGGCTGGAATGGCATCCGCGGGTCCTTTCCTTTCCACGATCGCCGAGTGTCAACGTCCCCGACGCGGGCCGGGGCCGGGGCCGTGGCCCTGACCGTGTCCGGATCCGTGTCCGTGCCCATGACCGTGATGGCCATGGCCATGGCCATGGTGGGCCGGCGGCTGGGGCTGCACCCGCACCTCGTTGCCGTTGGCGTCCTGACACTCGATGACCAGGTGCTCGGCCGGGGCGTCGTCCACCGGGCCGATGTGGATGGTCATGTTGCAGTCGGACTCCATCCGGGCGAGCTCGCGGCGCTTGCGGTTGTTGAGGTACGACGCGACGCTCGGGTTGACGGCGACGGCGATCTTGCGGATCTCCTCGCGGTGGGTGGCCAGGGCCAGCAGCCGCATGACGTCGATGGCCATGCTCTCGGGCGTCTTGACCACGCCGGCGCCCGCGCACTCGGGGCAGTCCTGATAGATCGAGCGCTTGAGGCTCGGGCGGATGCGCTGCCGGGTCATCTCGATGAGGCCGAAGGCGCTCATCCGCAGGACCTTGGTGCGGGCGCGGTCGCGCTTGATGGCCTCGCGCAGGGCGCGTTCGACCCCGCGGCGGTGCCGCTCCTCGCGCATGTCGATGAAGTCGTTGACGATCACGCCGCCGAGGTCGCGCAGCCGGAGCTGTCGGGCGATCTCGCGGGCGGCGCGGAGGTTCATCTCGTAGGCGGTCTTCTCGGCGTCGTCCTCCACGCGGAAGTTGCCCGAGTTGACGTCGATGGCGACGAGGGCCTCGGTCTGGTCGATGACGATCGAGCCCCCCTCCGGCAGCGGGACGTGCCGGCGCTGGATCTTGGAGATCTCCTCCTCGATGCCGTACTTGTGGAACAGCGGCACCTTCTCGTCGTAGAGCTTGAGCCGGTTGACGAACCGGGGCATGACGACGCGGAGGAAGTCCTGGGCCCGCTCGAAGGCGGCCGGCTCGTCGATCCAGATCGTGTCGATCTCCGAGGTGAAGATATCGCGGATCGTCCGGATGATCATGTCCGATTCCTGGTAGATCGGCACGGGAGCCCGCGACTTCTTGATGCGGCGGAGGATGACCTTCCAGAGCCGCAGGAGGTAGGCCAGGTCGCGCGCCAGCTCGCGCTTCGAGCGCTCCAGCCCGGCGGTCCGGACGATGAAGCCCAGCCCCTTGGGCGGGTTGAGCTCGTTCATGATCTCGCGGAGCTTGCGGCGCTGGGACTCGTCGACGATCTTGCGCGAGACGCCGACGCGGTTGAGCCCGGGCATCAGCACGAGATAACGGCCGGGGATGCTGATGTAGGTCGACAGGGTCGGCCCCTTGGTGCCGATGCTCTCCTTGATGACCTGGACCAGGACCTCGTCGCCGCGGCGGAAGATCTCCTGGATCGGCGGCTTGGACGGGCCGCGGCCGCGGCCGCCGCCGCGTGCGCCCCGCGTCGCCTCGTCGAGGGCGCGGCCGCGGGCCTCGGGGCCGCGGAGGCCCATCTCCCGCTCGAGCTCCTCGATCTCCTCGATCTCCTTGCGGATCTCGAGCTCGAGTTCGGGGTCGATCTCCTCCTCGACGGCCGTGCGGGCGCTGGCCGGGGCATATTCGTCCTCGTCGATATCCGCGGGCTCGAGGTCCTCCAGGTCGAGCTCGGCGAAATCGCCCAGGGCCTCGGGCTCATCGTGCCGGGCGTGGGCGTAGGCCCTCGCCTCGGTATGGTCGATATCCAGCTCGTCGAAGTCGGCCTCGAGTTCGTCGCCCGCGGCCGAGGAGGACTCGAAGCCCTCGCCCTCGCCCTCGCCCTCGCGGCGCGGCTCGCGATCGCGACGACGGCCGCGGCGGCGGCGGCGGCGGCGGCCCTCGGGACGCGCGGCGCCCGGGCCCTCCTCTTCCGCCAGGCCGACCTCGTCCTCCTCGCCCAGCCCGGCGTCTCGAGGCGGGATCCCGGGAGCCAGCAGCTCCTCGGTCTCGCGGTCGGACCACTCGGCCTCGGGCGGGAAGAGGTCAGCGCCGAAGGTCGAATCGCCCGTCTTCATCCGCTCGCGGCGCGGCACATAGCCGGGCTCACCGGCGCGGTCGTGGGCGCGGGGCCGCTCCCTGTCGCGCTCGCGGGGTCGCTCGGGCTCGCGCTCGCGGGGTCGCTCGGGCTCGCGGGGCCGTTCCCGCTCGCGTGGCGCCTCGGGGACCTCGGGTCCGCGGCGCCAGCCGATATCGGCGGGGCGGCCGGCCTCGGGCTCGGGCGGCGGGACCTCGCGGGGCCGCTCTCCCCAGTCGCCGCCGCGCGATCGGATCGCGGCGCGGCCGCCGCGGCGGCGGGGCGGCTCGTCGAAGCGGCCGATGTCGCCGAAGTCGGGCTCATCGGGCGGGAGCTCGGCCGGCAGCTCCGGCTCGAGGGGCGGCAGCGGCTCCTCGGGTTCGGCCGGCGGACTCGGACGCGACCGGCCCGCCGCGCCGGCGGAACGGCCGCGGCCCCGGCCACGGCCGCGCCTCGGCTCGCGGCCGGCGCCGAAGGATTCGATGTCCGCCTCGGGCTCGGGCTCGGCCGGCTCGGGCTCGTCGTGGGGACGGTATTCTCGCTCCGGCGGATACGCGGGCGTGATCCGCTGATGGCCGCGCTCGAAGGACTCGGGCTCGGGCGGGCGCTGCCGCGAGCCGGGCGAGCGGCCCCGGTCGGTCCGGCTGGGGGGAAGATCGGGATCGAAGAACGCGTCGCGCTCGGCCCGATGCGCCGACGGCCCCTCCTGCGAGGCCGGACGCGGCTCGCGCTCGGATCGCCAGTCGGGAGCCCGGCCGCGCTCCGGCTCGCGTTCCCAGCCGATCGCGTCGTCCGGGTCGCGTTGAAGGGCGCCGCGCCAACCGATCAGATCCTCGGCCCGGGCTTCGGGCTCCGGCTCGGCGCGGGCCGCCATCGGCTCCTCCGGGTGCTTCTCGACCCCGAAGCGCGGCTCGGGTTGCGGCTCGGGCTGCGGCTCCGGCTCCGGCTCGGGCCCCCAGGGCTCGGGCTCCTCGCCCTGGTCGGTCAGGCCCTCGCCGAATCGGCGGCGAGGCGGTTCCGAGCGATCGCGCCGGCCCCGTACCGAAAGATCGGGCCGCTCCCGGTCACGGCCGCGGTCACGATCGCGATCGCGGGGCCGGTCCTCGGCTCGCGGCGGCGAGGGCGGTTCGAACGGATCGATGTCCTCGACCGGCTCGGACGGGGCGCGGCGTTCGCCCCTGCCGCGACCGCGGTCGCGGTCGCGGCGCGGATCGCGCTTCTTCACCCGCTCGCGAGGGCGAGCCTCGGGCTCTTCCTCGCCCGCCGGCGCCCGCCCCTCGAAGTATTGCGGCTCCACGTCCGACACGTGCAGGAAACCGTTGCGGCCGACCGAGAAGTCGACGAACGCCGCCTGGATGGCCGGCTCGAGGTTGACGATCTTCCCCTTGTAGATGTTGCCCGTATAGCTCTCGTGGCTGGTCCGCTCGACGTAGAGTTCCTCGAGGACTCCGTCCTCGACGATCGCGATGCGGCACTCCTCGGGCTGGAGTACGTTGATGAGCATTTCCTTCTTCATGCGGTCTCTTTCCAGGACTGGCGCCGATGGGTCGGCGGTGGTGTTCGGTCGTTGATGGAGCCGGTTCGGGGCCGCCCGGGCCCGCCGCGGCGTCTGGCGACGAGCGGGCCGGGCGCGGGACGTCACGCGTCGATCTCCACGTCGACGCGGGTCAGGAATATTCCTTGGTCGAGCAGGTCGCGCAGCGCCAGGGTCTCGAGCAGGTCCTCCGGCCGCGCCGAGCCCTCCGGCGCGACCGCCAGGCGGAACCGCAGCACGCCGTCGCCGGCCAGTTCGGCCGAGAGGACGTGCGGGCGCAGGTCGAGCTCGCTCTCGCGATCGGCCCGCCGTCGGACAACCCGCCGGCTCTCGGCTGCCAGGAGTCGTGCCAGGGCCTCGCGGGCCGCGTCACGCCGATCGGCCGGGACGGGGAACTCGTAGACGGCCGACCGCGGGCGCGGCGCGGGGGCGGCTGTGGGCAGCGGACTCGCGTCGACCCAGACGAATCCGGGCGGGGCGCCGGCCTCCAGACGCGCGAGCAGCACCGACGGTTCCCAGGGCTCGGTCAGCTCGAGGTCCACCACCTCGCGCAGGGCCTCGATCCCCAGCCCGAGGGCCAGGGCGAAGGTCATCCGGGGGCGCGGGTTGAAGCCCTGCGTGGTCGCCATGGGGACGCGTGCGCGGCGGAGCATTCGCTCGAGACAGCGCATGAGGTCGTGATGGCTGATCAGGCGGAGGTCGCCGCGCTTGCCGAAGCGGAGTCGGACCTTGGTGGTTGTCATCATATCCGGCGGCCAATCGGGCCGCTCCGGTCGGGTCGCGAGGGACGGGGCAGGCCGGGCCTCAGGGGCCGGGCCGCCTCGCCATCCGCTCGCCCGCGGGTTTCGTCAGGTTTCGCTCAGGCCGATCCGTTCGGTGCCGCCCCTGGCCATGCCGGCTTCGGGCCGCCTGGTCCGGGCCGGATCGCGGGGGATCGGGTCGGACGAGGCCGGCGGGTCGGACGCTCGTTGACGGTCTGCCTCGAGTCGCACGATGGTGATCGATGGATCGATCCGGCCCCGCGGCACCTCGGGCGCCGCGGCGGGATCGGGGCGATGGGCCGGCCCGGGGGCCGGGACGGTCGTCAGCTCGCCGCCCCCTGCCCGACCATGCCGGCGGCTTCCGCCGGCCGGACCGCGTTGGCGGATCCCGGGATCGGCTCGGCCAGCGACTGCCGGAGCGCCGCGTCCAGCAGTTCGGCGACCTCGTGGGCCGTCGAGCGGCTGAGAGCCTGGGCCGCCAGGGCCTGGGCGTCATCCAGCCGGATGCTGCGGATCACTCGCTTGATCTCGGGCAGTTGGTGCGGGGGCATGCTGAGCTGGCGGATTCCCAGGCCCAACAGAAGCATCGCGTAGAGCGGCTCGCCTCCCATCGTCCCGCAGACGGTGGCCGGGATACCCTGCTTTCGGCAGGCCTCGACCACCATGGCAATCAGCTTCAGGACGGAGGGATCGGCGGCGGAATACAGCTCGGCGACGGTCTCGTTGGTCCGGTCCACGGCCAGGGTATACTGGATCAGGTCATTGGTTCCGATCGAGAAGAAGTCCACCTCCTTTGCCAGGTGATCGGCCATGAGGGCGGCGGCCGGTACCTCGACCATGACGCCGACCGGTATCCGCTCGGGGAGCGGGTGCCCCTCGGCCCTCAGCTCGTCGGCGACGCCCTCGAGGACGGCGCGCGCGGCGCGGAGCTCGGCCAGGGTGGACACCAGGGGGAACAGGACGCGCACGTCCCCCAGCGCCGAGGCGCGGAGCACGGCGCGAAGCTGAGGCCGGAAGAGCCCCGGATCGCGGAGCGAGAGCCTGAGGCTCCGAAGGCCCAGCGCCGGATTCGACTCGAGGCCCGCGCCGGGCCGGTAGCCAGCGATCTTGTCCGCGCCCAGGTCGAGCGTCCGGATCGTCACGGGCCGGCCGGCCATCGAGCGGACGACCGCCGCGTAGACGGCGTACTGCTCGTCCTCGCCCGGCGGCTCCTGGGCGCTCAGGAACAGGAACTCCGTGCGGAACAGCCCGACGCCCGCGGCGCCCCGCTCCAGGCAGGCGGCGGCCTCCCCGCCGAACTCGATGTTGCCCCAGAGCTCGACGGGGCAGCCGTCGAGGGTCTCGTCCGGGCGATCCGCCTGGCGAGCGAGGACCGCGAACCGCTCGGATCGCTCGGCGGCCAGCCGGCGGTAGTGCTCGCGCGTGGCCTCGTCGGGCTCGAGGATCAGCAGGCCCTGGTCGCCGTCGATGATCGCGGTGCGGCAGTGGCGGGCCAGGTCGAGGACCGGGCCGAGGCCGGCCACGGCGGGAATCTCGAGCGCGGCGGCGACGATCGCGGTGTGGCTGGCGCGGCCGCCGGCCTCGGTGGCGAAGCCGGGGACGCGGCGGGGATCCAGCCCGGCGGCCTCGCTGGGGGTCAGGTCGTGTGCCAGCACGATCGTGGGCGCCGCCAGGGCATCCTGGATCGGCTCGGGGCGCGCGCCGACCAACTGCCCGAGGATTCGCCCCTGGATGTCGCGGACGTCGGCGGCCCGCGCGGCCAGGTGGCTCCCGGTGTAGCCCTCCAGCCGGGCCGCATAGCCCTCGAGTACCTCGAGGACGGCGTGCTCGGCCGAGATCCGCTCGCTCTCCACGCGCTGGCGGGCCTCGCGCTGGAGGGTCGGGTCGGCGATCATCCGGCTGTGCGCCGTCAGGATCTCGGCGTACTGCGGGCCCAGCCGGTCGCGCGCTTCGGCGGCGTCGTCCTCGGCGGCCTGGCGGGCATCGCGGAGCCCCCGATCGAGGCGATCGAGCTCGCCGGCCACCGCCTCCTCGACGATGGATCGCGTGGGCAGGGCCAGTCCGCTGCGGTCGACGACGACGACCGGCCCCATGGCGATGCCGGGGCTGATCGCGATCCCCTGCAGGACCTGCATGGTCCGCGGGGCGGGGCGCGTCGTCGGATTGGCTGTCGCCTTCGGCCGCATGCCGGCCCCCCACCTGTTCCCACCGGGCGACGACGACCCGCCGGCAAGCCCCGCCCGACCCCTCCGCGACTTCGCCGGTTGCCCCGCCGCGTCGGCGCGGGGGCGGCGGGTTGGGGGGCTCATCGGCCCGGCTCCGGAGCCGGGGCGGCCTCGACCGGCTCGCCGTCCTCATCTTCATAGAAGCGGGCGGAGACCAGCTCGAGGAGAGCCTCGATCGCCGCGAGGGCGCCGGGGCCGCGTGCCACTAGCTCGAGGCGGGTGCCGCACTCGGCGGCCATCATCGTCAACTCCAGCAGACTCTTCCCGTTGAATTCATTGTCATTATGGCGAACTCGCACCTCGCAGGGGAACCGCGACGCCAGCTCGACGAACTTCATGGCGGGCCGGACGTGCAGGCCCAGGGTATTGGTGATCTCGACTTGGCGACGGGCGACCGTCGTATCCTCGCTCATCGGCAGCTCGATCGGCCAGGGCCGGGGACAAGCGGACGCCGGATCAGGTCATCGCGGACGCCGCGGCGGCCAGGATTCGTCTTGTGCTTCAGCCTTCGGGAACGCCCCGCACCGCCGGCTTCCCGACCCCCGGACGCAGCCGCCGGCGGAGACCAGGGCCTGGCCCCAGCAGACCGCTCCGGCCGCCGCCGGCGGCCGGCCGCTCAGGCCGAGCCATGGTCGGCCTCTTCAAGCACATCGACCACGCTCTCTCGCGACTGCGACTGCCGCAGGAAGTTCACAAACCGTTCGTCCTTCAGGTGTCGGGAGATATTCTCCAGGGCCCGCAGGTGATCGCCGGGCTGGTTCTGCGGGGAGACCAGCAGGAAGAAGATATCGACGGGCTCGCCGTCGAGGGCCGCGAAGTCGACCCCGCGCCGGGACAGCGCCACCGTACCGATCAGCCGCTGGAGGGTCGGGTGCCGCGTATGCGGCACGGCCACACCCTGCCCGATCCCGGTCGAGCCCAGCTCCTCGCGGCCGAGGATGGCCCGGATCACGCTCTCCACATCGTTGTCGGCCAGGCGGCCGGCGCGATGGAGGCTGCCGACCATCTCGCGGATCGCCTCCTCCTTGCCGGTGGCCTGAAGGTCCACGACGATCGCTTCCCGAACCACGAAATCCAAAAGCTTCATCCGCCCCTCCATCGACGGGCCGACCGGCTGGCCGGGTCGGTCGCGACCCGGCGTCGCCCCGCCTCCCTCGCTCGCTCGCGCATCGCCGCCGACCGCCCTCGGGCGGGACGCGTGCCCAGGACCGTCAACGAACGCCGGTCCCCGCGCGATGCCCGCCCCGCTCCGCAACCCAGCCACATCCCCGCCCGGGGACGCGGAACCCAGGGGAAGCCACAGAGCCGGCCATCCGCCGCGGCCGCCAGACTAGCTGATGCCCCCCTGCGGCACATCCCCCTTATGATTCTGCACCCGCTCCTTGTAGCGCCGCAACTGCTGCTCGATCTTGTGCACGCAGGCGTCCATCGCCGCTTCCGGCGTCGCCCCCGATTCGCGCGCCACAAAGTCGTGCTTGTGCTCGGCCGAGACGAGGATCTCGATCTCCCAGGCATGCTTGACGTGGTCCACCGCCACCTCGATCGACATCAGGCGGGCGAAGTACTTTTGCAGCTTCTCGGCTTTTTCGTGCAAGTACTGCTGCTGCCCTGCTTCCAGACCGCCATGACGGATCGAAATCTCGATTTGCACCCAGAGGCTCCTCGCTAGGACTACCGGCCAACCTCATGATCAAACGGTCGAGGCCGACCACCGAAGTTACCCCCTCCACCGTCGCACGGTCAAGACGGCACCGGTGGGGCGTGTCGGCAATGTCGGCGACGATCCCACGCCCGCAAGTTCCGGACCGGCCGGCCTCTCGCCAGGGGGCTTTCAGACGTCCGCTCGATCCCGTATCCTGGGCGCCCGTCCTGCACGGATCAACCCGACCGTTTGGGTTCGATCCGCCTTCTTAAGTGCTTTGGAGTGAAGGAGTCCGGCCGCGTGTGGACCCAGCACTACGATCCGATGGGGAGCTGGCCGGTCTCGACGCTCGTCGCGGCGCTGCCAGTGCTGGTGCTCCTGGGCCTGCTGGCGACCGGGCGGGTGACCGCCTGGGCGGCCGCGCTGGCCGGGCTCGCCACAGCCTCGGCTGTCGCCCTCGGCCCGTTCGGCATGCCCTGGCGGATGGTGGCAGCGAGCATCGGCCTCGGTTTCGTCTTCGCCACGATCCGGATCGTCTGGCTCATCGTCGCGGCGGTGTTCCTCTATGATATCGCCGTTGAGACCGGCCAGTTCGACGTGATGAAGGCATCGATCGCGCGGCTATCGGCCGACCGTCGGCTCCAGGCGGTGCTGGTGGCCTTCTGTTTCGGGGCGCTCATCGAAGGCGCCGCCGGCTTCGGCGCCCCCGTCGCGATCTCGGCCGCCTTCCTGGTCGGCCTGGGCTTCCGGCCTTTCCAGGCGGCACTCCTTTGTCTGATCGCCAACACGGCACCCGTCGCCTGGGGCGGGATCGGCACGCCGATCCTGACCTTAAGCGCCGTCACGGGCCTGAACGTCCAGGCCCTGAGCGCCACCTGCGGGCGGATCCTGCCGATCCTCTCGCTCGTCATCCCGTTCTGGCTGGTCGCCACCATGACATCCTGGCGCGAGACCTGGGCGGTCCGCGTCCCCTTGCTGGTCATCGGCGGGACGTTCGCTGCCGTGCAGTTCGCCTGGTCGAATGCCGTCGGCTTCGAACTGGTCGACATCGCCTCGTCGGTGGCGAGCCTGATCGCGGGTGTCCTGGTCGTCCGGTTCTGGCGGCCCCGCGAGGTCTGGCGATTCGAGGGCGATCCCGATCCCTCCACTCTCGAATCGGCCCACCTGACGACCCGCCAGGTCGCGCGGGCGTGGATGCCGTTCGCGCTCCTGACCGCCTTCGTGCTGATCTGGGGTCTGCCCGCTTCGAAGACGCTGGGCACGCCGGCCGTCAAGGACGGACTCGATCGCCTGGTCTCATGGAAGCCCGAGGTGTCGTGGCTGCACCTCCAGGTCGCACGGGGCCAGGCGGTGACCGGCCGCGAGGTCGCGACCGACGCGGATCGCGAGAAGGCGATCGCCGAGTTCCTGCCGCTGTCCTCAACAGGAACGGCCGTGTTCCTGGCCGCGGTCCTCAGCGGTTACCTGCTCGGCCTGCCGACGGGTGCGATGGCGCGGCAGTTCGGGCGGACGGTGCGCCGGATGGTTCCGGCGATCGCGGCGATCCTGTTCATGCTGGCGATCGGGTTCGTGACCCGGTACGCCGGGATGGACGCCGTGCTCGGCCTGGCCTTCACGAGGACTGGGCGTGTGATGTACCCGGTCTTCGGCACGCTGCTGGGCTGGCTGGGGGTGGCCTTGACCGGCTCGGACACCGCGAGCAACGTGCTGTTCGGCAACCTCCAGCGGATCACGGCCGAGAAGCTGGGCCTCGACCCGATCCTGATGGCGTCGGCGAATTCGACCGGCGGCGTGATGGGCAAGATGATCGACGCCCAGTCGATCGTCGTCGCCGCCGCGGCAACCGGCGAGGGCGGCCACGAGGGCAGTCTGCTCCGCGCGGTGCTGCGGCACAGTATCCTGCTCGCCCTGATCGTCGGCGCGATCGTCTGGTTCTACGCGCACGTCGCAACAGGGGTCGTCGTATCGGCACCGACTCCGATGCCACGGTGATCGACCGGGTGCCGCGGCGGATAGGACCTGATGACTGTCCGCACGGAGGCTCGACCCGAAATGCCTCGCCGCCGATTTCAAATCACGATCCGTGCCCTGCTCGTCATCGTGGCGCTGACGGCCATCAACCTGGCCGCCGCGGTCGCCTACTTCAGGACTCCTGCCGACCTGCCAAGGCATGAGTTCGAAACCCAGTTCTCGGGAGATCACCGCAAGTTCTTTGAGACTCTGGGAATCAGAGCCCGTCTCTCTCATACCGGTGGGCGATTCAGGGAACCAACACGCGTGATCATCGAGCGGCCGGCGCGGTCGCTCATCCAGACCTGGTCGCCCATCATCGCGGGCGCGTGCGGCTCCATCCTGATCCTGGCACTCGTTGGCCCGACGCTGCGCCGGTCGTCGGCTGATGCACAGGTCGCCGACCAGCACTCCACGGCGCACGCGAAACGGCGGCGGGGTCCTTTGTCCTCGCTGGTGATCGTGATGGCACTCGCGGGTTTGAACGTCGCCGCCGCTGTGTCTTCACCTCCGGTTGATCGCCCGGGCCTGGAGCTCGCACGACGGCTGTTCGATGGGGGTATCCATGTCGCCCGCGGGGACGGGAAACTGGATCCGGTGCGCGCCAGTCCAAAACTGGCTGTGATCGTTCCAGATTCGATGGCGCCGGGTGCCGGCTCACACCGAGATCGCCGCGTCGGCAGCCAGGAGAAGGATTACTACGAGCGCACATGGCGACTCATCATCATGGTCGACAATGAGATTATCAGCCGATATCCGGGGATCCCCATCACGATCTCGACCATTCGGCTATGCGACGACGGTTCCCTGATCGGGCATGAAGGGAGACCGGGCGATCTCCTGGCGGGTTCGGTCGTGTTACGGAACCCGATGCGATCGTTCCTCGAAATCTGGTGGGCCGTGATCGGCAGCGGGGCCATCACGATAGCCGTCGCGGCCGGACTGCTCATCCCGTGGGGATTCATCGCACCGGGGGGTTGGCTCCGCCGGCCTGGAGGCACTGGTTGGAGAAAGCCCGGATGGAACGTCCTCACATGGGCCGCCATGCTGGCGATACTCGCCTGGCTGAACGTCGTCGGAGCGATCGAGTCCCAGGACAGACACCTCCGAGATTACCTGAGCCGCGTGAGGACGATCGAACGGTGGAAGTGGCAACCTGCTGCCTGGAACGACGTCACCGGAGAGACACTATTCGAAATCGGCCGGTTGGGCCCGGGTGTTGGATTGAGGCGGATGATGGTCTTGCCGCAGCCGTTGTCCCTGCTGGAGACGTGGTCTCCGCTCATCGCAGCGGTGTCGCTCTCGATCCTCGTCATTCGCCTTCGACTCGGTCGGCCCATCGGGGGCCTGTCCTCAACGGAGCCTGGTCGCGCCGATCACCGCTGGTCCGAGTGGTTGGTCATCGGTGCGGCGCTCGTCGGCCTGAATGTGGCCGCGGCGTGCTTCGACACGTTCCCGCGCCCCGGCTCCGAGGAACCGTTCCCACCCAAATTCCTCGACGCCTCGACGGTGCCGGATGAGGATGGAAGCCTGGTCGTCGAGGATTCGAGCTACCACCTCATCAGGAGGCTTCCCGGTTCGACCGAGGTGCGACCGGTCGCGATGGCGGACTACGCGGCCCCGCGCCACCAGTTCGATGCGCGGTTACGCATCAAGGACACGGTCATCTACAATAGCGATGGCAGCGTTGTGGCCTATCCGGGGAAAGCCGGATTCCTCGAACGGCTGATCAGCCGGCCGCTGGTCCTGCACCCGGCGACTCGCTCGTTCCTGGGCGTGTGGTGGCCGGTGCTTGCGAGCGCGTCGATCTCGGGGGTCTTCCTGTTGTGGCTCAGGCTCCGGCCGGGCCGGCAATCGGCGTGAGGAGGGTCCTGGAATGTCACATCAACGACCCCAGTGCACAATTCGTGGCATGGTCGTCCTGATCGCCCTGGTTGGGCTGAACCTTGGCGGTGCCGTGACAACCTGGAGGTTATATCCCGATGCTGCCTTTCGCCATAAAGCGCTTCCGTCTCCGGGCAACTCCCGCTTCAAGGGATGCTCGCTATACGACCTCGGCAACCCGGTCTACGTTCTCGTCGCGAAGAGTACGTCAGGGAAGCGTAAGGAGCGAGTCGTATGGTTGGCGCCGGTCCTGGGCTGGATTCCGATGTGGTGCCCCCTGGCCGCCAGCGCTTCGATCACGGTGCTCGTGCTCTCCTTGCATCGATATCGCCGGGAATCACAGGATCGCTATTCTCACCCGCGAGTCGCCCCCGTCAATGAATTGACGCCCTGGCCGACAGCTCGATCCCGGATCTGCCTGGGCCTGATCGCCCTGTCCTTGATCGGTCTCAACCTGGCGGCGGCCCTCTTCCGCCCGCCCGTCGACACTCGGGATGAATCGCCGGAATATCTACAGGCTCTTGGCTTAGGAAACTGGGTCGGTGCACATCGTGACGGAACCAGATGGGTTGTGTCTCCCAGGAATCACGCCGATTGGAAACGGGATGACGTTCTTGAACCGTTGTTAGAGACCGTCATTTGCAGGTCCGACGGCGCGGTGGTCGCCTATGATGGAGACCCTGACTTCTGGGAGCGGCTCCTGACCCGACCGCGATTTATCCGTGATCCCTTGTATTCGCCCCTGGAGATGTGGTGGCCAGTCGTCGGAGCGATCGCGGTCACAGTTGCCGTATTGCTGACCCTCCTGAGAGAGGCTCGACGCCGGCAGGAGATCCCGACATTTTATTTCGGCGAAGATTGACGATTCACGAGGGTATGACTCCATCTCGCGGCTGTCGAGTCCTGAACCCATGCCGATCCGCAAGCTCCAGGTCTCGGTGCGAATCCTGCTGATCGCGGTGGCGCTCATCGGCCTGAACCTGGCCGGATGGGTGGCGACTTCACGGTATTATCCGTTCGAGCAGCTCATCGCCTTCGGCCATGGAGATGGCCGAGGAATGTGGTGGTATCACACCGATGGAACCGTAACGATCCGGCGCCCATTTGCCTCGGGGGCGCTGGAAGAGAAAGTCGTCCGCATCATCTATCATCGGCTTGCGATGAGCCGACTCCACGCGTGGGCGCCATTCTACGGCAGCATCGCGCTGACCCTTCTGGTGATCTCGATCCTCATCGGTCATCCCTCCCCGGCTCGGCCCGACCTTCCTGACGACCGCATCCTGGACCCGCCGTCTCGTCGGGCCAGGGATTCCGCCAGATCGGCCGCGCGGTGGCTGCTGATCGGGATATCGTCGTCGGTCCTTATCCTGGCGGGCCTGGCCTATCGCCCGTTGCCCGACCGCGGAGCCGACCAGGAAATCCGGCGGCCACTTCAGTCGCCCAGCGACATCGTGCTTGACAGCGATGGAGAACTTCGCCGCGTGGAAGCCGGCGGCTCGGTCGCGTACGGCAAATCGGGATATTCGCTCCATCATTTCACGACCAGGAACCGGACCGAGGCCGGATGGCCTTCACCGAGCCCCGAGGGCCTCCGCACCCACAGCCGGCCGCTTCGTACGATTGTGCACAGGGAGGACGGCCGCGTCCTCGGTTACGACGAGCTTCCCCTTGACCGGTCCGTGGTTCCGACCAGTCTTACCTCGCCCCAGTGGCGATCGCCATGGCAGGTCTGGTTCCCCGTCCTTTTCGAGTGGGACCCCGGGCCGTTCCCCTCGCGCCCCATCGTCCTGCGAGAGCCGCTTCGATCGCCCCTCGAGATGTGGTGGCCGATGGTGCTGGGATGCGGGATTCCGATGGTTGTGATCCTGGCTCACTTCCTGAAGCTTCCGCCGCGTCTGCGAACTGGGTAGAGTTCTGGTTCATGGTCCGGGCACCGAGCCCCGTGGCACGGTTCCGATGAGTTGTAGACACGGTAGCCAAAAACGATGTCCCTGGTGGTCTCCGCCTACTGGCTCGACCCGCTGACGGGTCAATACGAGCAATTCACCGACTGGGACGACGGGCACCACATGGCCGGCACCGAGAGCGGGCGCCGGGATCTCTGGGGCACCGAGGCGATGCGTCGACGTGGGGCGACATTCCTGCCCCAGCTCGCGGAGACCAACGTCTATGTGCAGCCGGAGGAACTGGATGCGTTCGCGGCGGAGGTGCAGCGCCTGCTGGCCGACCTGGACGGCCTTCGTGCCGAGCTGGGCCGGGGCCCGGATTGCCTGCTGCCCCACTACCTGGATAACTTCCTGAGAGCCGTCGAATATGCTCGGGCCCGGGGCGGCGGTGTGATGATCGAGTGATGACGCACGGCGGAAAAGACGCGGCAGCCGGCTCGCCAATGCCGGCCCAATCCGCTCGGACGCCGGGCGGCCGGAAGTACCATGAAGGATGAATACAATCGCCTGGAATTCGCCGAGTTCCTCGAGCGGCTCGCGGGCGATGTCGAGGGACCGGACGAGTGGTACAACCTCGTCGTGAACCACTATTTCGATGAGGAGCTGGAGGAGATCCGTCGTCGGCTGGTCCGCCTGATGATCGAGCGCGACCCGAAGGGCAGCCCGGTGTGGCAGGACTCGGACCGCGAGCAGATACGGGCGTGGGCCCGGCAGCTTCTGGACGAGGGCCCGGCCTCTTGAGTTGATCCGGCGATCGCGGGGCGTGGGCGGCGGATCCATGGGAAGGGATCGACGATGCCCAGGCGGACAGCATGAATACCAACGCGCCCGGCGTCCTTGCCGGGCGCGGTCGTGATTGCCACATCACGGGTGTCGTACTTCGAGATGGGCCTGGCGACCCTCGATGAAGGCGCCGTCCCGGGTGGACGAGGCGGCCGGCGGAACCGTGCGGTGGGGCCTCCGGACCGGCCTTGATGCCTGGCCCGACCGCTCAACTCCGACTTCGGCCGTGGGTGAACTCACGTTCAAGAGTTTCAACCCTCCCTTCCCCCGCGTCGGGGGCCTCGCTGCGAGATTCCTCGCGGGTCTCGGGCGGCTCGGTCCGCCGGAGCGATGTCTCCGGGGCCTCGCCTCGTAAATTCGACGATTTCAGGATTTGCGTTGATTCCGTGCTCTCGGTCTCGCGTTCCTCGACGGGTCCCTCGGGACGCGTCGACCTGGAGAACCGGGGCCGGACCTTCAGCATCGCGGACACGGGACACCTCCCCGCGCGGCGCGGGTAGAGCCAGGGCCGTGCATGATGGGGTGCCCCGCCGAATGGCAGTGAACAACCGCTCACACGCACCGCCCGCGGCCGACCGTCGATCGCAGTCGGCCGCCCGCCCGGCCCACCAGGCTCGGGCGACGAGATTCTGAACCGGATCGGCCCGACGCCCGCGGCCAATCAGGCCGCGAAGGCCGTCGATGACTTGAGTACGGCCGGTGCAGTCTCTACCGTTAGTCTATCGCGACGACCGTGCCGCGGCCAGCGAAACGCATCCGGATTGGTGCACCGGCGGAGGACTCGGCCTGGTTCGTGGGTTGAGCAGGCCCGTTGACCCGCGGGATAGAGGACAGTCGAACGTGCCGGCGCAGGGGACGATGGGGGTCGAGGACTCATGCGGATCGGCATCATCTCCGACACCCACGACCAGGTCGCGCGGACGCGGGCGGCCGTGCGAGTGCTGGTGGACTCAGGCGCGCGGGCACTGATCCATTGCGGCGACATCACGATCCCCGACGTCGTCTACGAGCTGGCCCCCCTGCCCAGCCATTTCGTGTTCGGCAACTGCGACTTCGACCTGCCCGAGTTGCGGGCCGCCATCCAGGCCATCGACGGAACCTGCCTCGAACGAGGCGGACTGATCGAACTGGGCGGCCGTCGGCTGGCCGTCACCCACGGCGACTCCCACCGCGAGCTGGCCGAGTTGACCGGCCAGCGGCCGGATTTCCTCTTCTCGGGCCATACCCACAAGGCCGACGACACCGTGCGGGAGGGAACGCGCTTCATCAACCCCGGTGCGCTCCATCGTGCGTCGCAGTGGACCGTGGGCCTGCTCGACCTCGCGACCGGCCGCTTCGAGCACCTGGTCGTGGACCGCTCGCCAATGGGGGCATGAATCCATCGAGATCATGGCCTAGCCAGGTTCGGGCCGTGTCGATAAGATTCCCCGGCCTCTTCGAGCCGGCCAGGGAGGAACCGCCGGCGAAGCTGGACCTGTCTACACTGAGCGCTCAACCCCGGCGATCGGATCGGGAGAACCTCCACAGCGATCGGACCGCGGGAGATCCGGAGGAGTCATGCGCCTCTGCCTGGTCGAAGACATCGCGGTGAGCGGACTGGAGCCGCTGACCCTGACGCGTCCGGTTTACGAGCTGATGCTGGGCGCCACGTCGCTGGGGAGCAAGCTGGCGCGGGCCTTCGGGATCGGGCCGGGCCCGCAGCGCCAGGGCGGCGTTATCCGGTCGCACCTGGCGGGCGTGCAGCGGCAACGCGACCCGCACCGGGTGATCAACGACCGCGACTGGCTGGCCCGCGGGCCCGCGATCGTGGCCAATGCTCGGTGGGTGCCGCCGGCGGACTTCCAGCTCGCCGAGGAGCCGGGGGCCTGGCTGGGCCTGTGCGACGGGATCCCGGCGTTCGCGGTCGTGGGCCCCGAGGACGCGGTCTCGCTCGAGCCCAACGGGGTCGACGGCTGGTTCGACCGGCTCTCGTCCCGGCTGCGCGGCGTGGACGTCGGCGGCGAGTGGATCGCCCGGCCATGGGACCTGGTCACGCGCAACGGGGTCTACCTCCAGCGCGACTTCGCCGAGCTGGGCGGGCCGGGCGTGTCGAACCGTCATCTCACGGCGATGGCGCTGGTGGGCCCTTCGAACCGACTGCGAGTGCACGAGACGGCGCGGATCGATCCCTACACGGTCTTCGACACCACGGGCGGTCCGATCATCCTCGGCCGGAACGTGTGGGTCCAGCCGTTCACCCGGATCGAGGGCCCCTGCTTCATCGGCGCCGACACGCAGCTCTTCCGCGCCAACCTGCGCGGGTGCGTGACGATCGGCCCGACCTGCCGGATCGGCGGCGAGGTCGAGGCGTCCATCGTGCACGGGTACTCGAACAAGTACCACGAAGGATTCCTGGGCCACGCGTACGTCGGCGAGTGGGTCAATCTGGGCGCGATCACGTCGAACAGCGACCTGCGCAACGATTACGGCGAGGTGCAGGTGCCCCTGCAAGGCGACCCGATCCCGACCGGCCAGGCGAAGGTGGGCTGCTTCATCGGCGACCACACCCGCACGGGCATGGGGAGCATGCTCAACACCGGGACCTCCATCGGCGTGATGTGCAACGTGCTGCCGGCGGGCATCCTGCTGCCCAAGCACATCCCGTCGTTCACCGCGGTGATGTACGGCCGCGTCGCGCCCGGCTTCCCGCTGGAGCAGGTCTTCGAGACGGCGCGCACCGTGATGGGCCGCCGCGGCAAGGCGTTCAACGACGAGGAGCAGCAGCTCTACCGGACGCTCCACGACCAGACGCGGCTCGAGCGCGAGCGCGCGTTCCAGCGCGAGAGGGAGCGCCGCCACGACGGGTGGGCCGTCGCGCGGCCCGCGGTGCGGTGAAATGACGTAGCGGCCCGGAGTGGGACAGGATGGCATCGCGATGGGCTTCTCCAGTAAGTGGGAGGCTGCACCGTGGCGAACGAGGGGCGAGCACATGATCACCGGGTCAGCTCCTCGGTACGAGTGGAAGCCCAATCCCGGTGGAGCGATCAGGACTGTCGAGGAAGCTTGCAACATCGCCATGCGCTGGGGAAGTCCATATCCCCAGCTACGTCGAGTTCTTGGTGGATGAATATGGATATCTGGATCAGAATACGACGGCGAGGACTACAACTTTCCGGGAGTTCGAAGGTACAATCATCGATTGGTCCTGGTTCTTCCACAAGAAGACCGGAAAGATCCCGTTCCTGATCCGCAAGGACATCATGGCGAGTGACGAGGCCATCGTGGCCGTCATTGGACACGAGATGTTCGAGCTTGAGATGCTGCGGACGATCTTTGCAGGCGGTGCCCCGGTCGAGTTGTGGGAGGCCGAGACGAGTCCGCACAACCCGGGAAACATTCATTGGCAAACATAAGACCATGCGGACGAACTGGCCGCCCGGATGAGGGGAGAGGGCGGATGATCAAGCGACTGCTCGAGATGTACGAAGCCGGTTCGATCACGGGCTACCAGGTGATGATCGACTGCCTGCAGATGATCGACCCGGACAACCCGGATCCGGTGCTCTCGAAACTCCCCGATGAAATCCTCGACGAGATGATGGCTTATGCCCGGCGGTACGACCCCCTTCGTCCGCATTCCACCTCCCTGATTCCGCCGGCGGAGGACCAGGTCAAGACGGCCGAGCGCTGGATTCCAGGCCATCGCACGGTCAGCCCCAGCACGATCAAGCTGTAGAATCGATCGATCAAGAGCGAGTCAGGTACGCCTCCGACCTGCGCGGCCAGCAGGGATCGACTCGACAGCTTCTCTCGGCACCTCGTCCGACACGTCCCCCACGCCGCCGACCTCCCTAATCCCGCACATACTTGGCGCCTCATTTGCAGGCTATTCCCCGGCGTGCGCCGAACTCGATCGCGCCAGCAGCGGTCGATCGCGCTCCCCGCCGGCGGGCCTCGCCCTCCACAGCCGAAACATCCGCATATGCGGGAATTCGCTGGTTTGCGAGCGTTCGCCGGCTTCCTGCGTGAGGAGGCATCCAGATGGCCAAAACGACCGGCGACGTCATCGTCGAGAAGCTGATCTCCTGGGGCGTGGATACCGCGTTCGGGCTGCCGGGCGACGGGATCAACGGGATCTTCGAGGCCCTGCGCAAGAACCGCGAGAAGATCCGGTTCATCCAGTGCCGGCACGAGGAATCCGCGGCGTTCGCCGCCTGCGGCTACGCCAAGTTCACCGGGCGGTTGGGGGTCTGCTTCGCCACCAGCGGGCCGGGGGCCATCCACCTGCTCAACGGCCTGTACGACGCCAAGCTCGACCACGCCCCGGTTTTGGCCATCACCGGACACTCGTATCACGACATGCTTGGCACCCATTTCCAGCAGGAAATCAACATCCTCCAGACCTTCAGCGACGTGGCGGCCTACAACCAGATGGTCCTGGGTCCGAAGCACGCGAGCGAGCTGGTCGACATCGCCTGCCGCGCGGCGCTCTCGGGCCGGACGGTCTCGCATCTGACGACCCCGTCGGACATCCAGGACTGGACGTTTTCGGACGAGGAGTCGTCGCCGCAGATGGTCGGCGGCCACACCGGCAGCTCGTGGCGGCCGCCGATCACGGTGCCCCAGGCCGATAGCCTCAAGGCCGCGGCCGAGCTGATCAACAATTGCAAGAAGGTCGTCATCCTGGCCGGGATGGGGGCCCTGGGCGCCGGGGACGAGCTCGAGCGGCTGGCCGACATCGTGGGCGGGCCGATCGTCAAGCCGCTGCTGGGCAAGGCGACCGTGCCGGATGACTCGCCCTTCACGACCGGCGGCGTGGGCCTCCTGGGCACGCGGCCCTCCGAGGTCGCGATGGAGGAGTGCGACGGCCTGGTGATGGTCGGCACGACGTTCCCGTACCTCAAGTGGTATCCCAAGCCCGACCAGGCGCGTTGCGTGCAGATTGACGTCGACCCCAACCGGATCGGCCTGCGCTACCCGGTCGAGGTCGGGCTGGTCGGCGACGCGAAGGCGACGCTCCAGCAGCTCTTGCCGCTGCTCCAGCCGAAGAAGGATCGTTCCTTCCTCGAGAAGGCCCAGAGCGGGATGAAGGAGTGGCGCGAGCTGATGCGCAACCGCGAGAGCCGCGACGACACCCCGGTGAAGCCGCAGGTGGTGGCGCGGCACGTCAACGATCTGCTCGAGGATAACGCGATCATCTCGACCGACTCGGGGACGATCACGACGTGGGCGGCGCGGCATCTCCACATCCGGCGGGGGATGCAGTTCTCCTGCTCGGGGAACCTGGCGACCATGGCGCCGGGGCTGCCGTACGCCATCGGCGCCAAGGCGGCGTACCCCGACCGCCAGGTCGTGGCGTTCGTCGGTGACGGCGGGTTCACGATGCTGATGGGCGACTTCGTGACGGCCGTCAAGCACGAGCTACCGATCAAGGTCGTGATCATCAAGAACAACACCCTGGGCCAGATCAAGTGGGAGCAGATGGTCTTCCTGGGGAACCCCGAGTACGAGGTGGCGCTGCAACCCATCGACTTCGTGAAGTTCGCCGAGGCGTGCGGCGGGGTCGGGTTCCGCTGCGAGCGGCCCGAGGAGGTCCGCCCGGCGCTCCAGGCGGCGTTCTCCAGCAACAGGCCGGCGATCGTCGAGGCGGTGGTCGACCCGTTTGAGCCGCCGATGCCCGCCGCGGCCACGCCGCAGCAGGCGTTGAAGTTCGCCGAGTCGCTGATCCGCGGCGAGCCCGACGCGGGCAAGATCATCAGGTCGGTGTTCAAGGACAAGATCAAGGAGCTCGTCTGACCTCGATCTTCTCCGAAATGGATCCGGTGTGATCCAGCGGCTTCAAGGGCCGGGCGACCGGCCGGGGAGGAACGCGCCGTGGCCAACGAACGGCCGGGCCCGTCCGGCGTGCCGATCGAGCGGGTCGAGGTCACAGCTTACAAGGTGCCGACCGACGCGCCCGAATCGGACGGCACCTATGAGTGGGACTCGACCACGATCGTCGTGGTCGAGGCGCATGCGGGGGGCCGCAGGGGCCTGGGATACTCTTACGCCGACACGTCCACCGCGGCGCTCGTGCGCGACAAGCTCGCGAGCGTGGTGAAGGGTCGGGACGCGATGGGCGTCCCCGGCTCGTACATGGCGATGTGGGCGGCCGTGCGCAACCTCGGCCGGCCGGGCATCGCGTCGATGGCGATTTCCGCCGTCGACACCGCGCTGTGGGACCTGAAGGCGCGGCTACTCGACGTCGCGCTGGTAACGTTGCTGGGGGCCGTGCGCGACGCGGCCCCGGTCTACGGCAGCGGCGGGTTCACGTCGTACTCGCCCGAGCAGCTCCGGGACCAGCTCGGCGGCTGGGTGGCGGCCGGAATCCCCCGGGTGAAGATGAAAATCGGCCGGCATCCCGAGGACGATCTGGCGCGGGTGCGGATCGCTCGCGGGGCGATCGGCCGCGATGCCGAGCTGTTCGTCGACGCCAACGGAGCCTACTCGCGCAAGCAGGCGCTGGCGATGGCCGAGACGTTCGCCGACCTCGGCGTGACCTGGTTCGAGGAGCCCGTCTCGTCGGACGACCTCGAGGGCCTGCGGTTGTTGCGCGACCGGGCACCTGCCGGGATGGACATCACGGCGGGCGAATACGGCTACGACCTGTTCTACTTCCGCCGGATGCTCGACGCCGGCGCGGTGGATGTCTTGCAGGCAGACGGCACTCGCTGCGGCGGGATCACGGGCTACCTGGGCGCCGGGGTGCTGTGCGAGGCGCGGGGAATGCCGCTGTCGGCGCACTGCGCGCCGTCGCTGCACGGGCACCCGAGTTGCGCGATGGCGACGTTCCGGCACCTGGAATACTTCCACGACCACGACCGCATCGAGCACATGTTCTTCGACGGCGCGCTGACGCCGGTCGACGGCACCCTGCGGCCCGATCCCGGCCGGCCCGGCAACGGCCTGGAATTCAAGCGGCAGGACGCGGCGAAGTACGCGATCTGACCGACTCACCCACTCGCCCCGCGGCTCGATCCGCGAGCGGTTCCGAACGACACCCGAGGGACCCCGATCATGACCAGCCTGGTCGGCCACGCGACGGCCACGAGCCCGAGGCAGCGGCACCGCAAAGAGGCACAGATCCCCCTGTTCATCGACGCCTCGGCCCTGGCGCGCGACCTCCGCAGCGCGATCGCAGGCGAGGTCCGGTTCGACAACGGCAGCCGGGCGCTTTATGCGACGGACGGATCGAACTATCGCCAGGTGCCGATCGGCGTGATCGTCCCCCGCAGTCGAGACGACGTGATCGCCGCGGTGGACATCTGCCGGCAACACGGGGCGCCGATCCTGTCGCGCGGCGGGGGCACCAGCCTCACGGGCGGGTGTTGCAACGTCGCCGTGGTGATGGACTGGTCCAAGTACGTCAACCGCGTCCTGTGGATCGATCCCGCGCGCAAGCTCGCGCGGGTCGAGCCGGGTTGCGTGCTCGACAAGCTCCGGGGCAACGCCGAGGAGCACAACCTGACCTTCGCGCCGGATCCCTCGACGCACAACCACTGCACCCTGGGCGGGATGATCGGCAACAACTCTTGCGGCGTCCACTCGCTGATCGGGCTGGGCACCGGTCGGACCTCGGACCAGATCGACGAGCTGGAAATTCTGCTGTACGACGGCACGCGGATGACCGTCGGCCCCACGAGCGAGGAGGAGCTCGCGCGGATCATCGAGTCCGGCGGCCGCCGCGGCGAGATCTACGCGCGGCTGAAGGCCCTGCGTGACCGCTACGCCGATCTCATCCGCGCGCGGTATCCCCAGATCCCGCGGCGAGTCTCTGGCTACAACCTCGACGACCTGTTGCCCGAGCGCGGGTTCCACGTCGCGCGGGCCCTGGGCGGCTCGGAGGGAACGTGCGTCACGATCCTCGAGGCGCAGCTCCACCTCGTCCCGAGCCCGCCGATGCGGTCGCTGCTGGTGCTGGGCTATCCCGATGTCTACGAGGCCGCCGCGCACGTCTCCGAGATCCTCGAGGCCAGGCCGATCGGGCTGGAGGGGCTCGACGACATCCTGGTCAAGGACATGAAGATCAAGGGGATTCACCCCCGCGACGTGAAGCTCCTCCCGCCCGGCGGCGGCTGGCTGCTGGTCGAGTTCGGCGGCGAGAGCAAGGACGAGGCCGACGCGAAGGCCAAGGAGCTGATGGCGCGGCTGGGGGGACTCACCGGTGCGCCGTCGATGAAGCTGTTCGACGACGAGGCCGAGGAGGAGCACCTGTGGAAGGTGCGCGAGTCGGGCCTCGGCGCCACGGCGAGGATCCCGGGCCACAAGGACGCGTGGGAGGGCTGGGAGGACTCGGCCGTCGCGCCGCACCAGCTCAGGGATTATCTCCGCGACCTGCGGAAGCTCCTGCAAAAATACGGCTACAACGGCGCGCTCTACGGCCATTTCGGCCAGGGCTGCGTGCATACCAGGATCGACTTCGATCTCAAGACCGCCGAGGGCGTCCAGCACTTCCGCCGCTACCTCGACGAGGCGGCCGACCTGATTGCGCGGTACGGCGGCTCGATCTCGGGCGAGCACGGCGACGGGCAATCCAAGGCGGCGCTCCTGCCGAAGATGTTCGGGCCAGAGCTGGTCCACGCCTTCGGCGAGTTCAAGGCGATCTGGGACCCCGAGAACAAGATGAACCCGCACCGGGTGGTCGACCCCGCACAGCCGGGCGAGAACCTCCGGATGGGGCCGAGCTATCACCCGATCCAGGTGAAGACGCGGTTCAAGTTCCCGGACGACGGCGGGAGCTTCGCGTATGCGACCGAGCGCTGCGTCGGCGTGGGCGAGTGCCGCAAGGAAGAGTCGGGGACCATGTGCCCGAGCTACATGGTGACGAAGGAGGACCGGTACTCGACCCGAGGGCGAGCGCACCTGCTCTTCGAGATGCTCCAGGGCGACCCGATGAAAGGGGTGTGGAGGGCCGAGCCGGTGCGCGAGGCGCTCGACCTTTGCCTGGCGTGCAAGGGGTGCAAGACCGAGTGCCCGCTGAACGTCGACATGGCCACCTACAAGGCCGAGTTCTACTCGCACTACTACGAGAACCGGCTCCGCCCCCGGCACGCGTACGCGATGGGCTGGATTTACTGGTGGGCGCGGATCGCGTCGTGGATGCCAGGCGTGGTCAACACCCTGACCCGGGCGCCGGCCATCGGCAAGCTGTTGCAGGTGATGGGCGGGATCTCGACACGCCGGAAGATGCCGGCCTTTGCACCCGAGACATTCAAGCAATGGTGGGACCGCCGGCCGCCGCGGAACGTCGGGATGCCGCCGGTGATGCTGTGGGCCGACACGTTCAACAACCATTTTCACCCGCAGACTCTCAAAGCGGCCGTCGAGGTGATCGAGGACGCCGGGTTCCACGTGAACGTGCCGCGTCAATCGCTCTGCTGCGGGCGGCCGCTCTATGACTTCGGCATGCTCGATACGGCGCAGAGCCTGCTGCGGCAGATCCTGGACACGCTCCGCCCCGAGATCGAGGCGGGCATCCCGTTCGTCGGGCTCGAGCCGAGCTGCGTGGCCGTCTTCCGCGACGAGCTGCACGGGCTGTTCCCGATGGACGAGGACGCCAAGCGGCTGCGCGGCAACTTCCTCACCCTCGCCGAGTTCCTCGAGAAGAAGGCGCCGGGATACCGCGTGCCGAAGCTGAGGCGCAAGGCACTTGTGCACGGACACTGCCACCACACTCATGTCATGACACTGACGCACGAGCAATCGTTGCTGAAGGACATGGGGCTGAATTACCAGATGCTCGACTCGGGCTGCTGCGGGATGGCGGGTTCGTTCGGCTTCGAGGCAAGCCACTACGACGTCTCGGTCGCGGTGGGCGAGCGGGTTCTGTTGCCGGCCGTGCGCAACGCGGAGGAAGAAACGCTGATCATCGCCGACGGCTTCAGTTGCCGCGAGCAGATCGCGGGCCTGACCGACCGCGGTGCCCTGCACCTGGCGCAGGTGCTCCAGATGGCGCTGCACGAGGGACCGGAGGGGATGGAGGGACCGCATCCCGAGGCGTCCTATGAGCCCCTGGGCAAGTGGGAGCCGGCGCCGACGCCCGGCGTGGCGGCGGTGGCGCTGGGGGCCGGCGTCCTGCTGGGCCTCGGGCTGGTGCTCGGCGCGAGCCGGCTCGCGATCGGGCGGCGCCGATGAGGCACGGGGCAACAGCCCGTTGAGATTCATAGCCGGGGAGTGGAGGACACATCGAGATGGGACTCGCCACCCAGGAAGTCAAGCTGACGACGATCGACGGCGTGCAGGTCTACGCCCGCAAGAACGACGAGGGCAAGCCGGCCGAGCTGGACGCGATTGACCTCGACGGCTCGAAGATCGAGGCGATCGCCGACCGGCTCGCACGGCGCGGGTACGGGGTAATGCGGCAGCGCAAGGCCCGGGCCGGCAAGGTGCGCTACCTGTTCAAGGCGACCTGGGCCGGCGACGGCCCGCCGCCGGATGACCCGTTCGAGGGGCTGTGAGGGCCGGTCTGTCGCCGTCCACCAACCGCGGGAGGATGCAGGATGAAATCGAAGCTCATCCACGAACAGCAGGGGCAGCGGACGTTCGCCCTGGTCTTCCAGGCGGGCGACGAGGCCATGGCCGGCTTGAAGCAGTTCGCCGAGCAGCAGAACCTGGGCGCGGCGCAGATCACGGCGATCGGCGCGTTCCGTTCGGTCATGCTCGGCTATTTCGACTGGGAAAAGAAGGAATACCAGAAGATCCCCGTCGACGAGCAGGTCGAGGTGCTCTCACTGGTCGGCGACGTGGCGCAGGAGAAAGGAAAGCCGAAGGTCCACGTGCACGTCGTGGTCGGGCGGTCGGACGGCTCGACGCGTGGCGGACACCTCATCGAGGGGCACGTCCGGCCGACGCTCGAGGTCATCCTGACAGAGTCACCCGCGCACCTGCGCAAGGAGCACGACGAGGAATCGGGCCTGGCGATCATCAGTCTTTGAGTCGAGGGCACGATCCATCATGACGAACGAGTCGGACGAAGGTGGCGGGTCGCGTGTGGTGGTGATCACCGGCGCATCGGCCGGAGTCGGCCGGGCAGCCGTCCGGGCATTCGCCTGCCGCGGTGCAAAGGGGTGCTCCGTCCCCCGACCCGGCGAAGCCTGGGCGGGCTGGTCCGGCCATTGCGGCGATCATGGCCGAACGACGGGGCCGCGGTCGCTCGCTCCGTCCCGGTTGCCATCAAGTCGCGTACTGCGGACGGGAGAGACTCAGCGCCGAGGGAAGCGGTACAGGACAACGTTATGCGTGGCGCCGCCGACGGCCACGACATCGGGCGTGCCGTCGCCGTCGACATCGGCTCCGCGAAGGTCCTGCGCGGCGACCTCGCGGTCGATGACCGTCCGGGTCCAGGATCGCCTCGCATGATCCAGCCTGTACATTGACACCCGATGATCCTTGCCCCGGTGGCCGGCGAAGATCTCGTCGTTGCGATCGCCGTCGATATCCGCGACCCACAGCGCGTGGCCGTCGGCGAGGGTGTCGTCGATGACCAGGCGAGGGCCAAAGGCTGTCGCGTCTGTGGAATTGGACGTCGTGGCCCTTTCAAGAGCGACGACCACCTCGCTGCCATGCCATGGCTCGACGGTGGCGACAAAGCGTTTGCCGTCCGCTAGCCGGCCGAGATGAACTTCGCTCGACCCCCGCTTCGGCGCCTGGCCGGGCAAGCCGGGGCTCAGCGGCACGGAGCCGACTCCCTTGAAGAGGAGGAATCGATCTACACCAAGATTGGAGGCCGTCAAGACCTGGGATCGCCGTCCGCCATCAAAGGCCGTGACCTCGATGGCGTGGATCACCGGCCGGGTCCCGACGACGGTACTCGCCCACTTCCGGTGGTCCGGATCCTGTCGAGTCGAGAACACCTGGAGCCGGGCCGGATCCGTGAAGTCGGGCGGCCGGGCGTCGCGGCCGAAGATCGGCGCGACGACCAGGTCGAGCCGGCCGTCGCCTTCGAGGTCGCCCCAGCGCAGGCGGTGAATACTGGGTACGTCGGCGATCGGCTCGAAGTTCCACGGATCGTCCGGGCCGGCTCCCTGGCGGGCGAGCAGCAGCTTGCCGGTGGCCGGCCTGTTCATCGCGAACTCGTACGCGATGGCGATCTCGGCCTTGCCGTCGCCGTCAAGGTCGGCCGTCGCGGAAGAGATGATGCCGGGGGTCTGCTTGCCGGTGCTGACGATCCGCTTCTTCCAGGTCGGGTTCTCGTACCAGGCGCAGGTGCTGCCGCCGACGGCTATGACGTCGGGGCGATTGTCGCCGTTGACGTCCTGCACCTCGACCTGGTAGGCGCCGGGGAAGTTGGCGTCGATGACGGTGCGTTCCTGGGCGAGTGCCGAAGTCGGCACGCAGCAGGCCGATAGCACGAGGCCGAGCGAAACGCGAAGTATCCGGACGCTCATGCGATGACCCTCCGGGCTGGATCGAAAACGGCGATCGGACATCGGTCGGTTACTTCTTCCCCCACCCGGCAGGGACGCCCGCCGTCTCGTCGGGCTTGACCAGGACCTGCGACAGGAGGTCATCCTGCTGGCCGGAGCTCTCGGCGGCCTTGAGCCGGTTCTCGAGCTGGACGATCTTCTGCTCGAGGAGCAGGACGCGGGCCTCGAGCTCGTCGGGCCGCCTGGGGCGCGGGACCTCGGGATAGCCGAGCTGGCGCTGGAGGGCCGAGAAGAGGTACATGGGATCGCGGCCGCGATTGGCGCGGGCGATCTTGCCTTCCTTCTCGCCGAACAGCGGCGGGAACTTCGGGACGAAGTCGGGGTTGAGCCGCTTGCGCTCCTGGACGAAGTAATCGGAGCGGACGAAGATCAGATCGGCGAAGTCGACGTCGCCCAGCCGGCTGCGGAGCGTGAGGATATAATCGCGCCAATCCTCGGTGTACGACGGGTCGGCGGCCATCGCGGCCAGGCCCCTGGTGTAGCCCAGCCGGTTGCGCGACAGCGCCTCGAACTGGAAGACAAACAGCGCCGGCAGCGGCGGACTGTCCGCCTTGAACCGGGCCTCGCGCTCGAGGATCAGCAGCGCCTGCTCCACGGGGAAGCGGCTGATATCCTGCTCGGCCTGCTCGATGACGTGCGTCTGGAACTCGGTGAAATAGTGCTTGATGCGGGCCATCGCCGGCGCCATCAGGCCCGAGACCTTGATCTCGGTGTGGATGAACGAGACGGCCAGCGGCAGCCGGGTGGTGGAGAGCAACTCCTCACCGATCCTCGCCAGGATGTCCTGGGCAGGAAGGCCGTCGAGCAGGCGCTCGCGAAAGGCGTGGAAGAAATACGCCTGTTCGATGTATTCCTCGCGCTCGAGCACGGGCATCTCGCAGCACCTCCCTTGCGGCGGCGGGTCGGTCGACTGATCGATCAGCGCGCGGTCCCGGCGGTCCCGGCTTCGCGGCCGGACGGCGAGCCCGCGGGCCTCGGCAGCCACTCGGCGACCTTCGCGTTCATCTCGCCATCCAGCCTCTTGACGAGGGACGGTTCGAGCACCGTGCTGTGGTCGCGATTGGGGATGATCTCGACCACCGCGTCGCTGCCCAGCCGCTCGAGCGACTCCCTGAGCCGCTTGACGGCGCCCTCGAGGTAGAACGTGTCGACGTCGCCGGTGATGACGCGCAGCTTCCCCTTCAGCTTCGGCCCGAGGGTCGGCCAGTTACGCTCGAGCACCAGGCGGATATCGTAGGGCTCCCACGTGCGGGCGACGGCCGTGTCGACCGCGCCGGTCGAGCGGTCCCAGAGCTTGCGCGGGCGGCCGTCGGCGTCACGGGGGCTGAAGACGGCCTCGAACGAGCCGAGCTGGCCGCCCCAGCCGCTCACGTCGTCCATCCGGCTGAAGTCGTCGTACCAGAGCGCCGGCATGCGCCCCATCCGCGCGATCGGGCGCCGCTTCCCCTCGCGGTCGCGGAACATGTTCTCGCCCTGGGCGTACAGGTCGATCCGCTGGAAGTCGCGGAAATCGACCGGGTCCGGGCTGGTGGACCAGGTCCCGCCGAAGGTGTCGGGATAGGTCACCTGGAGCCAGAGGCTGCTCCATCCGCCCGAGGAATGTCCCGTGAGCAGCCGGGCGCGGGGGTCGGCCACCAGGGGGAGGGTTTTCTCGAGATGGGGGATGAACTCCTCGACGAGCGCGGCGCCGCGCGGACCGTTGGTGGCGCTATCGGCGAAGACGTGATGGCCGGTGCCGCAATCGGGGTCGAGCAGGATGCGGACGAGGTCGTTCCCCATCCGTATTCGCGGATTGTCGGCGTACATCGGCGCCATGAAGCGGTCGCCGCCGAACCCGGGGATGATGTAGAGTGCAGGCCGAGGCGTGGGCCGGTCCACGCCGACCATGTCCTTCGGCAGGATCACGGCCGCGCGATGCTTGATCGGCCGTCCGTAAAAAGCGGACAGCTTGGGGCTGGGCAACTCGACGAGTCGGATCCGGTCGCTCTCGGGGAACCTGCGGGGCGGTACGACGCGGTCGACCTGAAGGGCGATTGGCTCGGCCTTCGTGGGGTCGATCTCGACCTGCACGACCGGGCCGTAGGCGTTTCCCTCGCCGTCGCCGATCCGGTGCGTGTCGAGATTCAGGCGAACCACCGCCTGCGCGGCGTACTTGCCTGGCTTGATCCGATCGAGCGGAGCCGGGAAGCCGGTGGCGTGCGAGTCGACCCGCAGCCGCTGGCCCGGCCGCCATTCGCGCGCATCGACGGCGAAGAACGGCTGCGGCCGGAACCAGTTCGGCCCCAGGCGCGGCTCGGCGGACGATCCGGCCGGCTCGAGCATCACATAGACACGGGTCGAGACCGGACCCTCGGCGACGGCCCTGGTGTAGGTCACCTCGAAGGCCGGACCCTTCGCGTCGCCGGCTCGCCCCTGCACCTCGGCGGCCGATAGCGATCCGGCCGCGGCCAGGAGGATGACCGCGATGGCGGTCGATGCGAGCCGAAGGTTACGCCCGAGACAATACGCCGCCCGGTGGAAATTCGTCATGGGATCAGGGTTCCTTGATCAGTCCGGTCGGCCGTCTCCACGGATCATCCCGTGAGCCAGCCGCGAGGTTGTTCGATCAGTTCGGGGACCGGCAGGAGCGGGTGGTCGAGCAGGAGCTGCGCGGAGGTGAGCGGGGGGACCGGGGTGAAGAACCGGGCGGCGAGGCGGCCCGAGCCCATCACGCACTCCTTCTCCATGACATAGTAACGGTTGTACTGGTCGATCACGAGATTCGCTGGCTGGAGATTGAAGCTTCCGAGGAACTCGGTCCAGCGGCGGTTGAACCGCTCGAGCGCGGCGATCAGGTCGCGGGCGGCCGCCAGGCGGCGCGAGCGCGTCGCGGGCGACAGCGACCAGCTCGGCGCCTCGGCGTTCGTGAGCGACCAGAGCGGTTCGATCGAGGCGGCGAAGACCTCGGGGTCATCGGGGCCGGTCGCGACCCGGGTCCACTGGCGGAGGCGCATCCAGACCATGTCGAGCCGCTCGACGCGCGCCCGCTCGCACCGGAGCCGGATCCGGCGGAGCATCTCCTCGAGCTCCAGGCCGCGGCGCGCGAACGACGGGGTGTCGAACAGCCCCATCATCTCCTTGATCTCGGTCTCGATGTCGCCGCCGAGGGTTGCCGGCGAATCCTCCCTGTCGTCTTCCAAAGTTGGGCCTCAGGTGTCGGAACAAACCGTGGGGACGGGACGGACGGGCTCGATCGGGACGCGTGCGGATCGGATCAGGTCCCCGGCGCAGGAGGCTCGGAGCTGGTCCGGAGGTTCAGGCTGCGCTGATAGTGCCAGCGCTGGCGCTTCGGCCCGAGGGTCTTCGATCGCTCGCTCCAGGCGCGAGCGACGTCCGCCAGGGCGGCGCGCGGGTCCTTGCCGGCCAGGGCGGCCTTGCGGCCGGCGGCCAGGTCGCGGTGATACTCCTCGGCAGCCGGGATCCGCAGCCCAACGATCGGGCGCTCGGCGAGGGTCCTTCCGACCGCCTCGGCCCAGAGCCGGGTATCCACGTCGGGGGCCGAGGTCGGATCGGCGAGCCCCTGGCTGACGATCGCCGCGCGGAACGGCGTCATCGGGAACGCGCGCTCGGCCCGGATGCGGTTGGAGTTCTCGGGGTTGGACAGGTACTTCGCCAGGTCGATGGCCGCGTCCTTCTGGGTGCCGGACAGCCCGGCGCGGATGCCGATGAGCCACCCGCCGCCCGTCGGCAGGTAGCTGGGCGTGTTCCGCTGCTCGGGATTCGTCCAGGCCTTCGAACCGGGGTCAAACACACGCGTCGAGCCAGGCAACTGGGCGATGGAGACCGGCTTGCCGTTGGACCAGGCGGCCGCGCGCTCGGCGCGGTCGATCAGCATCGCCACCTTGCCATCGTGGAACGCCTGCCGGGCCGCCGCCGCGTCGAACTGCTCCATCCCCGGCGGGCCGGCGGATTTCAGGGCGATGAGACCGGCCAGCGCCTCGACGAACGGCTCGGAGGCGATCCGAGGCTCCATCTTGCCCGAGTCGAACTCGAACGAGAACTGGTCGGGATGCTGCCCCAGGCTGGCCGCGCGGGCGAGGAAGGTGGCGTTGCCGAGCCCCTCGGAATCGTCGCCCAGCACCACGGCGATCCCGTGGCCGGTCCGGCCGTCACCGTCCCAGTCGGTCCCCTCGAAGAACCGGGCCAGGGCTTCGAGCTCCTCCCAGGTTTTGGGCGGCTCGAGCTTGATCCCCTTCGCCGAGGCGGCCGAGCGATTGGCCTCGCGCTGGAAGGCATCGCGGCGATACGCCAGCACCAGGACCGACGCCCCGTAGGGTAGCGCCATGCGCTCGTTGCCGTAGCGCGTGACCTTGTCGCGGTAGGCCGGCGCGATTCCCATGTAATCGTAGAGCCCCTCGGCGCCGGAGCCCGGCGTGGAGGCGGAGTCGCCGGGCGACGGCTCGGTCCCCGCGGCCCCGGCGGCGGCGTTGGACGGGGCCGGCGGCATGACGGCCTCGTTGGGGATCGCCTCGAGCCGGCCGGCGTCGATCAGGTCACCCAGGCGGCTGCCGGGGAAAAGCAGGACATCGGCCTCCCCGGCCGATCCGGGCGTGAGCGGCTTCGGACGGACCTCGACCTGTCCGCCGCGCGAGGCCACCCACTCGCCGCGCTGCGAGTTCACCCCTTCGAGCAACGCCGGCTGGTCGAGGGCCGCGACCGTGAGGGTGATCCCCTGGTAGGATGGGGTCGGATTCGCTGGCGGAGGGTTATCCTGCCAGCAGCCGGCCGTCGCCGCCCCGAGGCACACGATCAGGCCGCACAAGAACTTCCGCCGCTTCCGCATGAAGCGCTCCGCCAGCTCGGAAAGACGGGGTGGGAAACGTCATGCCGCCCCGCAACAGGTCGCCATTTCGGGCTTCCATCGTACGAAACCGACGACGGGACGGTCAAACGCCCGCGCGACCGGCGCCGCGCGGCCTGGACCGCGGCGGCCGGGCCGAGGACCGGACGGACGGGGCCATGGAAAGCACGAGGGCCGGGCGTCCCGGTCATTTCCGGGGCACCCGGCCCTGCTGCGGTTCCGGCCCATCGATGTCGAATCAGCGGTCGATCCCCAGGCGGTAGAGGATCTCGTTGAACTGCTCCTGGAATTCGTCGTCGGTCGAGTGGAGGTGCTCGGCCTCGGAGATGAACTTGAGCGTGTCGTCCCGCTTCAACCCGTGCTGGCGGAGGATGTCCTCGAACGGCTGGAGGTCGTGGGCGTAGACGAACAGCAGCTTGTGCTCGTCGAACTGGACCTCCATCGGCCCGTTGGGATTGAGCGCGGCCAGCCCTGTACAGCCGTCGTTCAGCAGGAGCGGCTCGTAGTCGTAGAGGGTGCTCTTGAGGATCACGTTATCGATCTGCTCGCGATACAGGTCGGCGTGGCAGCCGGGCTCCGAGTCGTGGCTGGATTCCATCACGACATCGACCACCTCGCCGAGCGGGTCGAGCAGGTCCATGAAAACGTCGAACAGCCGTTCGGCCGAGACGGACGCGGCCAGCACCGGCATCCGGTTGCCGCTATCCGGGTCGCTGTACGTGTCGCGACGGTAGCCTTCCCTGGGGACCACCTCGAGCCCGATCGACGGGCGGATCGCATCGGTGAGCGTGAAGTTCCCATAGCGTCCGCAGCGGAGATGGCGATCCAGCTCGTCCTGGCTGAGATCCTCGAAGCTGGTACGGGGCATTCGGCCCGGGCTATTGCGTAACACACGCTCCAGGAAGCGTTGAAGGAAACTCATTGGAAAGGCTCCCCCTCCTAAAACCGCGACGAGCTCTGGGAATTGTTCGTTGATGGCCCTCGGTCACTGCGTCAAGCGGTCCCGGGCCGCGGCCCGAGCTGCCTCCCAGGCATCCGCATGACACCGCGCCCAAGGGAGCCGAAACCCACCCCGGGGACGGTCGCCTTTCCGTTGGCAACTCATTCGTACCGACGCTTCGCTGAAGACTTCAAACGGTCCCGCTTGCCGCTCGCCCACCCCGCCAGAGGCCGCCCGATCGTCCCGTCGTCGATCGACGGGAGCTCCCCACGAATCGAGATCTTGCCGCCCTCGGCGTCGAGCCCTCGGCACCACCGAGGCACCCCCTGCGGACCACCCATCGCAATTCCGATACCATCGGTCCAGACCCAGGGTCGCCTCGTGTCGTGCGGTCCGCCCTCACAAAAACTTGAGACAAGTTTTGAAAAATATGGACTCTCTCGGCGAGAAGTCAACCGGCTCTCCAGACTGTCTCCATTTTGTAAGGATTCACCCCCTCGCTACAAGGCCTCCGATCGAATCAGCCACTCTTGTTGATGAAGGGAATCAACAAATTGTGTGCTTGGCGGCTCGCAAGCGTCAACGTTCTCCGGCGGCCACGCATGCGACTGGCTGGGAGCTATAATCCCGCTCGCGAGCGCGAGCTTCAAGGTGGTTGTCATGATACCGGGCGTCGCCCGGAGATGGGAACGGTGCTATACTGAGGCTCCGCGCAGCGGGCGCCTGGCGGCGGACCGAATTGGGGGCGGAGTAAGCGGACGCGTTCCGCCAGATGGGCGGACGCTTGCCGAGGGATCGCGATGCGGCCCGCCCACCGCGGCGATTATCCGGCCGGTTCGCCCGATCGCTCGCCGCCTTGCCGCGCGGCATCGCCGGGGGAATCGTGATCGGGGCCCGGCCGGACGGATTTCCGGTCGCATGCGCCCGCGAGCGCGGCGCCCGGCGCAAGCTGGCGGAACTCGGCCGGCCCTCGCGCCGGGTCGCGAAGGGTTCGGGCTCACCGCGTGGCGGCGTCCCGGCCGGCGGGAGCCCGGGCGGCCGGGGACTCCTCGGATTCAAGGACCAAAGGCATGCTGGACCTCAAGTACGTCGTGGCTAACGCCGAGTCCGTCAAGCAGAACTGCCGCAACCGGAACGCTCCGCCGGACGTGCTCGAGGACGTCGACCGCGTCGTCGCGCTGGAGGTCGAGCGTCGGGGGTTGCTCCAGGCCGTCGAGGACGTCCGCCGGCGGCAGAACGAGGTCGCCCAGGCCACCGGCCGCGAGCGCGACGCCGCCAGGCGTACGGAGCTGATCGAGGAGGGGAAGCGTTTGAAGCTGGAGGTGGCCGAGGAAGAGGAGCGGCTCCGCCGGCTCGAGGCCGAGGTCGCCGGGCGGCTCAGGCGGATCCCCAACCTGACTCACCCGGATGCTCCGATCGGCCTGACCGAGGACGAGAGCCGGGAGGTCCGCCAGGTCGGCACGCCCCGCGCGTTCGACTTCAAGCCGAAGGACCACGTCGTGCTCGGCAAGGACCTCGACCTGATCGACTTCGAGACCGGGGGCAAGGTTAGCGGGACGGGGTTCTACTTCCTCAAGAACGACGCCGTGCTGCTCGATCTGTCGCTCCAGCAGTTCGCGATCCGGAAGCTGATCGCGGCCGGCTTCACGCCGATCATCACGCCCGACCTGGCGCGTAACAGCGTGCTCGAGGGGATTGGCTTCACGCCCCGCGGGGTCGAGACGCAGGTCTATTCGGTCGAGGACACCGACCTGAGCCTCGTCGGCACGGCCGAGATCACCCTGGGCGGGATGCACGCCGACGAGATCCTGGACGAGGCGGCGCTGCCGGTCCGCTATGTCGGGCTGTCGCACTGCTTCCGGACCGAGGCCGGCGCCGCCGGGCGCGCCAGCCGGGGGCTCTATCGCGTCCACCAGTTCACCAAGGTCGAGATGTTCGCCTTCAGCACCCCGGAGACATCGGGCGCGATCCACGCCCAGATGCTCGCGATCGAGGAGGACATCTTCGGGTCGCTGGGCATCCCGTATCGCGTGCTGGACATCTGCTCGGGCGACCTGGGCGGGCCGGCCTATCGCAAGTTCGACATCGAGGCCTGGATGCCCGGCCGCGGCGAGCACGGCGAATACGGCGAGGTGACGAGCACGTCCGACTGCACCGACTATCAATCGCGGCGCCTGAATATCCGCTACCGCCCGTCCGGGCAGAAGGGAACGCGATACGTCCACACGCTCAACGGCACAGCCGTCGCCATCAGTCGGGCCCTGATCGCGGTGCTGGAGAACTACCAGCGCGCCGACGGGCGGGTCGACGTGCCGGAGGTGCTGCGGCCGTTCGTAGGGAAGGACGTGATCGGGCCGGCCTGAGCGGGCGTCGCCCATCGACGGCCAGACGGGGGTGATCGTGCGACATCCGCTGCTGATTCCCGACCTCCGCGAGCTGATTCGCGACGGCGAGCTCGCGGGGCTGCGCGACTATTTCGCCGAACACCACCCCGGCCGCGTCGCCGAGATGATCGAGGACCTCGAGGACGGCGAGGGGGACGAGCTGTTCCGCGTCCTGCCGCCGCGGAACCGCGCCGAGGTGCTCAGCTACCTCGAGCCCGCGCGGCAGGACCGGCTGTTCGAGGTCATGCCGGCGCAGGAAGCCGCCGAGATGCTGCACGTCATGTCGCACGACGAGCGCGCCGACCTGGTCACGCGGCTCGACGAGGACGTGATCGACCCCGTGCTCCCCTATCTCGCCCAGGCGGAGCGCGAGGACATCCGCCGCCTCACCAGCTACGAGCCCGGCACGGCCGGCGCCGTGATGACGACCGACTACGTCACGCTGCCGCCGCACATCACCGTCCGCGAGGCCCTCGAGCTGTTGCGCCGCGAGGCGCCCGACCGCGAGACCATCTATTACTGCTATGTCGTCGACCACAAGCGCCGACTGATCGGCTTCGTCTCGCTCAAGCGCCTGATCCTGTCGCGGCGCTCGGCGGTGATCGAGGACATCATGCAGCGCGACGTGATCTTCGCCCGGGTGGACGAGGACCAGGAGACTGTCGCTCGGCAGATCGACCGCTACGACCTTCTCGCCCTCCCCGTGGTGGACGGCTCCGATCAGCTCGTCGGGATCATCACCCACGACGACGCGATGGACATCCTTCGCCAGGAGCAGACCGAGGACATCCTGGCGTTCGGCGGCGTCTCTCGCGACGCCGAGGCCAACCAGGAGAGCTACTGGACCGGCCGGATCGTCGAGGCGGTCCGCCGCCGGATCGGCTGGCTATTGCTCCTGTTCATCGCCGGCACGCTCACCAGCCGGGTCTCGAAGTTCTTCCACGGCGTGACGCTCGACCTCCGCGACCTGGAGATCTACGTCCCGCTGATGATCGGGACCGGCGGCAACTCCGGCAGCCAAACCGTCGGCACGATCATCCGGGCGCTCGCGCTCGGCGAGATCCAGCGGGCCGACGGCTGGCGGGTGCTCTTCCGCGAGCTGCTCACCGGGCTGCTGCTGGGCGTCCTGCTCGGCCTGATCGGGTTCATCTATATCTTCGCGATCCACCGCAGCGCGCCGTTCGCGGCCGTCATCGCCCTGGCGATCCTTTTTATCTGCATGTGGTCCAACTGCGTCGGCGCGATGGTGCCGATCCTCGCGCGGCGGCTCGGCATCGACCCGGCCGTCGTCTCGGCGCCCCTCATCAGCACGCTTGTCGACGCCACCGGCCTGGTCATCTACTACTCAGTCGCGATGGTCATCCTGATCAAGCTGGCCGGGGGCTGAAGCAGCCTCGGGAGGATCGGGGCGAGCCGCCTCGCGGCAGGCCGAGTCGACTCACTGGCCCGGCCCGGCCCGTCACGCCTGCACCAGGTCCCAGTAGAAATCCATCGTCCAGCGGGCGATGCTCGTCCAACTGAAGAAGTGCTCGACCCGCTCGCGAGAGCGGGCGCCCATCTGCCTCAGGTTCTCGGGGTCCTGGAGCAGCCGGTTGACGGCCTCGGCGAGGTCGCGCGCGAATCGCGGCGGGTCCTTCGGCTCGAAGTCGCCGTCCCCCACGGCGTCGATCGGGACGAGCAGCCCGGTCTTGCCGGGGACAACGACCTCGGTGATCCCGCCGACGGCCGAGGCGACGACCGGCGTCCCGCATGCCATCGCTTCGAGGTTGATGATGCCGAACGGCTCGTACACCGACGGGCAGACGAACAGCGCGGCCTGGGTATACAGCGCGATCACCTCCTCCTTCGGGAGCATCTCGGGGATCCAGATGATCGGGGTGTCCGAATCGTGACGGGCGCGCTCGACGCGTTCGGTCATCTCGCGGCCGATCTCGGGGGTGTCCGGCGCCCCGGCGCAGAGCACCACCTGCACGCCCGGCCGAATCCATCGGATGGCATCCACCAGGTGGATGATCCCCTTCTGACGGGTGATCCGCCCGACGAACAGGATGAACGGGACCCTGGCGTCGATTCCGTGCTTCGCCAGGACCGACGGGTCGGGCGTCGGCCGGTACTGGTTCAGGTCGATGCCGTTGTGGATCACCCGGATCTTCTCGCGCGGGACGCCGTAGAGCTCCTGGACGTCGCTCCGCATCGATTCCGACACCGCGACGACGCCGTCGGCGTTCTCGTAGGCGGTGCGCTCGATCCACGAGCTGGCATTATAGGCGGTGCCGAGCTGCTCGACCTTCCACGGTCGGTGCGGTTCGAGCGAGTGCGTGGTCAGCACCAGTCGGGCGCCCGTGAGCTGCTTGACCAGGCAGCCGGCGAGATGCGTGTACCAGGTGTGGCAGTGGACGACATCCAGGTCCTTCAGCAGCCCGGCCATCTCAAGGTTGCGAAGCATCGTATCCTGGAACCTGGCGTGCCGGGGGTCCTGAAACGGGAGGTTGCAGGGAGGGTGGACGCCCCGGATCGTCAGGTTGTCGCGATGCTCGGACTGCTCGCCGAAGCAGAGCACCTCGATCGTATGCAGTCCGCCCTCGACCCGCGCCAGCTCGCGCGTGAGGTACTCGACGTGGACCCCGGCGCCTCCGTAGACGTTCGGCGGGTACTCGTTGGTCAGGATCGCAATCCGCATGGGGAGGGCTCCGCTACGGCCGGCTCGGGTCGACTCGCGCCCGAGGATAAGCGAAGCCTCCGAGGCCGCCAAGTCCCCAGCCCCTCCGGGCGGACGGCCCGTGCCGGGGCATGCGACGCCAGGTGAGGTCCACCCTCGCTGCCAGGCACGGGATTTCGGCCCACACTCACGAATTGGCGTAGAGCCGCCCGTCCCGGCGCGACGACGCCCATCGCGGGCGGCGGCGGAACCAGTGCAGGTCCATCGCGTGCGCGTGGTACGTCAGCCCGACCATCCGGACCACGACCATCGCCGCGTAGAACGTGAAGACCCAGAAGGCCCAGATCGCGACCCCCTCGACCCACATGGTCGGCATCTTGTAGAGCATTGCCCAGATGGCCATCCCGGTCATCACCAGGACCAACGCCGAGACCAGGCAGGGGCGCAGGTAATCCCAGCCGATCCGCGCGATGGCCACGAACACCGTGACCGGATTGGCCGCGATGATGTTGTCGTGCAAAAGCGCGGCCGCCAGCGCCATCTGAGCATACCCGGCGGCCAGGGTGATCAGGCCAATCAGGACGACCCAGTCCAGCAGCCCCATGTCCCCGCGATAGATCCACCAGTACAGGGCCAGGGGTATGCCGCCCAGGGCGATGCCGAAGAGCGCCGCCCAGAACCATCGGCCGACCCCCTCGGCGATGTCGCTGGGATGCCACTCCGGCCAGCGCGGGTGGTCGTTCTCGCCGAGCGAGCTGGCGACCAGGATATGCCCGAGGAACAGGAGGGCATAGCCGAAGGTCATGGCGAAGCTGAAGAGCATCGGCATCATGATGGGCACGATCAACAGGCCCAGCGCCCAGTCCCCCCGGGTCATCGGGGAGAGGAACGAGATGACATCGTAGACGGGCAGCGAGAGGATCCACATGATCGGCGGGAGGAAGACCAGGAGGCCCAGTCCCGGCCCGTCGCTCAGCGGATACAGCAGGCATTCACCCAGGCCGGGCGAGACCCGCGGATGCCGCCACTTGACGATGCTCCACGACTCCTCCTGCTCGGCCCGCGGGACCACGCGGAGGGCCGTCGCGGCGTTCGGGTCATACCATCGTTTCGGTCGGGCCATCGGCGTCACATCCCGGCCGCCAGCCGGGAGCCTCCCGCCGGAGTCGAACGCGCGGCCATGCCCATCGGGCCCGCCGTCGTGCCGCGGGGTCGATCGCGACCGGCTCGCTCCCATCCATCCCAGGGGACCCGCGTCGAGACCGGGAACCCGGCAACGTGCCATGCAGCCGCGGTGCCGATCCGGCCTCTCCGGGACTCATCATACTGCCCCCGGACAGGTGGATGAAAGCCACCAGGTCGCGATCGTTCTCCTTTCGCCAGATGCGCACGGACCCTCGCGAACCCTGGCCGAATGCGGAGAATCCAGGCTTACTTGTCCTTCTTCCGGGCCTTCTCTCCGGCCATCTGATCCAGGACCGACCGGACCTCCCTGGCCTGCTCCGCGTCGAGCGGATGCGACTTGAGCAGATGAAGCACCAGCAGGCCCGGCTCGCCCTGGTAGAGCTTGTCCACCAGGTTGGTGACTCGCTTCTGCCGGACCTCCTGATTGGAGATCACCGGCTTGTAGATGAACGCCAGCTCGCGGCGGTCGCTGGTCACCAGCCCTTTCGACTCGAGCCGATCGAGCAGCGTCGCCACGGTCGCGTACGACCACTGCCGGCCGGCGGAGCGCAGGGTCTCCAGCGCCTCGCGCACAGTGGCCTGGCCTCGGTCCCACAGGACCTTCAGCACATCCAGTTCAGAATCGGGAATGGTGGGGGGGCGTTTGGCCATCGTCGGTCGTCTCGGTTAAGACTCGGGGACTCCCCGTCCTTGACAATTTGGATTATTGGTAATTGATCGCGGATCGCTCGCACGATTGCGTGACGGGGGCGGGTTGAGAACCGCATCACGCACAGGTGGGGATGTTCGGCGATGTTATCCTAAGACAACTGTCTCATAACGTCAAGTCGGCGGTCCGGATTCCGCCATTCCGCGGCAGGCGGTGAGATCGGACAAGATGCGCCTGGGCCCGGCGGTGGCTCAGTCGGGGGTGGTCGCCGCGCCGCGGCAGGGGAGCTCGATGGTGACGACCAGGCCGGGATTGGCGTTGAAGGCCGAGACGCGGCCGCCGTGCAACTCGACGGCGCGACGTGCGATGGCCAGGCCCAGCCCGACGCCTCCGCTCGAGCGGTCGCGATCCCCCTCGACGCGGAAGAACGGCTCGAAGATCTCAGCGAGGGCCTCGCGCGGCACACCGGGGCCGCGATCGCGGATGGCAATCTCGGCGCGGTCCCCCTGGCGGGTCAGGACGACTTCCACCACGCTGCCGGCCGGCGCGTGCCGGATCGCGTTGCGCAGGACGTTCTCGCCGGCGCGGCGGAGCAGCTCCTGATCCCCCTCCACGAGGGCCGAGCGCTCGCCCGAGAGCTCCAGGCCGCACGGGCGGGCGTCCGCCTCCAGGGCGCAGTCGGCGACCAGCTCGTGCAGCAGGCCGCCGAGGTCGACGGCCTCGACGTTCCGCGCCCCGGGATCGCCCTCGGCCCGGGTAAGCTGGAGCAGCTCATCCACCAGGTGGTTGAGCCGGTCGGCCTCCTTGTGGATCCGGCCCAGGGCCGCCTCGCGGTCGGGGGACGTGCGGGCCAGCTCGACGGCGAAACCGAGCCGCGCCAGCGGCGAGCGCAGTTCGTGCGAGACGTCCTGGAGCAGCCGCCGCTCCGCCAGGAGGAGCGTGTGGACCTGGTCGGCCATCCGATTGAAGGCCCGCGCCAGGTCGCCGATCTCATCCCGACGCGACAGATGATACCGGACCCCCAGGTCGCCCCGGCCGAACCGCTCCAGCGCCCGCCTGAGGTTGCGCAGCGGCGAGGCCAGGTGGATCGCCAGCATGTAGCACAGTCCGCCGATCAGCAGCGGCAGCCAGAAGAAATACGCCAGCGAGTCGAGGATCCCGAAGCGGGTGCGGGTGGGCATCACCGTGATCAGGCGATGGTGGCGGTCGCTCGCGCGGTGCACCAGGATCCACGGCCGCGCCGAGCCCGACCACCACACCATGCGCATCGGGTTCGGCCAGGCCCGGCGCGACCGCAACCGCGCGCTGCGGCGGGCCAGCAGGCTCGCGCGATCCGCCCCGCTCACGAGGTCGCGGCCCCCGGCGTCGACGAGGAAATGCTGGCACTCGCTGTACGAGTCCAGCCGCGCCAGGTACTCGGCCAGCGCGGTCGGGCCGCCGTCGTCGTAGGCCCGGACCGCGTCGTCGGCCAGCAGCGCGCCCAGCCGCGACAGGAGCGGCTCGCGCTCCGCCAGCCGCGCCGACAGCACCATCGACGTGGCGACGTAGCCCACCAGCGACAGCACGAACGTCGCCGTGAACCACAGGACGATCTTGCTGAAGATCGACCGGACGCGGAACTTCATGGGCCCGTCCCGGGCTGGCCGCCGACCTCGGCGCAGAACAGGTAGCCGACGCCGCGGATCGTCCGGATCAGCGTCCCCATCGGCCCGAGCTTCTTCCGCAGATGGCTGACGTGCACGTCGAGCGACCGGTCCTTGGCCGTGACCGGGCGACGATAAATCACGCCCGCCATCTCGTTCCGCGAGATGATTCGCCCGGCCGACCGGATCATCAGCTCGAGGATGTCGAACTCCGTCGTCGTGATCTCGGCGGGCCGGCCGGCGCACCAGACCTCGCGCGTGCCCGGCACCAGCCGCACGCCGTTGACCTCCAGGGCCTCGGCCGCCACCTGGCCCGCGCGGCCCGCCCGTCGCAGCACCGCCCGGATCCTGGCGATCAGCTCGTCGGGCTCGAACGGCTTGGGCAGGTAGTCATCGGCCCCGGCGTCGAGCCCGGCGATCCGGTCGCTCCGAGCGGTCCTCGCCGTCAGCATGATGATCGGCACCGCGCTGCGGCGCCGGACCTGGCGCAGCACCTCGAAGCCCTCCAGGCCCGGCAGCATCACATCGAGCAGGATCAGGTCGTGCTCGCCGGCCAGCGCACGCGTCAGGCCGCGGCGCCCGTCGTGTGTCGCCTCCACGGCCATCCCCCTCGCCGCGAAGAACTCGCGCATCAGCTCGCAGAGCTCCACGTCGTCGTCAATCAGCAGGACCGAGACATCTCGCTCGTCCCTCGTCGCGTCGCTTCCCGTGCTCATCGAGCTAGCCGTCTCACCGTGATAGGGGAATCGTTCATCCGGGGCCCTTTTGTCCACCGAGGCCGCGGCGCCGGGCTCGGCTGCCCCGCGCCGCTCCGCTCCGCATCTACTCTCTATGTGCGTCAGAAACCCGCGGGCCGCCCTCCAGGCTGGGAAACGGAAATCGCGACTCCCGGTCGTCACCGCCGCGAGAGTATTTACAATGGTTAACGTGCGACAGGCTCGCGGGTATCGCGCACCGGTCGAGAATCCCCAGAAACCTTCGAAGATGCCCGGTTGCGCGCGCGGGCTCTTCGAACGATCGGGGATTCTTCGAACGGCGGATTCACGGATCGCTCGGTCGCAACCGACCGGCTCTCCGGCGGACGGGCGGTTCGCTGAGGTACGGTGGGCGTCGCCCATCGGTCGAGGCCTCGAACTGGTGGACGATGCCCACCCTACGACACGGTCTCGGAGCGCTCCAGAATCAACCTTCAATCGAGCCCGTACTTCCGCAGCTTCTGCCGCAGGGTCGCGCGGTGGATGCCCAGCGCCTGGGCTGCGGCCGCGCGGTTGTCCTTGCAGCGCTCGAGCACCGTCTCGAGCAGCGGCGGCTCGACCACGCCGAGCAGGCGTTCGTACAGGACCTCGTCTTCGCCTCCGGGATCCGGCTCGGAACGGTCGAGCTGGTGCCGAGTCCACTCGCCGATCCGGCGGCGGAGGTCATCCCCAACAGGCCGAGGTGGACCGACGACCGCCGCATGGGGCGGCGGCAGGTGTTCGGGGCCGAGCGTCCTGCCGCGCGCGACGATCGCCGCGTGCTCGATCGCGTTGCGCAGCTCGCGGACATTGCCGCTCCACGACCGGGCGCGGAGCGCGTCGATCAGCGCGGGGACCAGCCGGGTATCGGCCGAGTCCGGCAGGCCCGCGTGGCGGAGGAAGTGCTCCGCCAGGGCCGGGACGTCGTCGAGCCGGTCGCGCAGGGGCGGCAGATGGATCGGGAACACACTCAGGCGGAAGAACAGATCCTCGCGGAACCGCCCGGCCGCCATCAGCTCGCCGAGCGGCCGATTCGTCGCCGCCACGACCCGCAGATCCACCGGCCTCGGCCTCGCGTCGCCCACAGGTGAGAACTCGCGATGCTCGATCACCCTCAGCAGCTTGACCTGCACGTCCGTCGGCACGTCGCCCAGCTCGTCCAGCAACAACGTGCCTCCCGACGAGAGCTCGATCAGGCCCGGCCGGTCCTCGTGCGCCCCGGTGAACGCCCCCTTGACGTGGCCGAATAGCTCGCGCTCGACCAGCGTCGCGTTGAGCGCGGCCAGGTTGACCGGCACGAATGGCCCCGAGCGCCGCGGGCTGTGCCGATGGATCGCCCGCGCCACCAGCTCCTTGCCCGTGCCGCTCTCGCCCGTGATCAGCACGGGTACATCCGTCGGGGCGACCAGCGCGATCCGCTTGAACAGCTCCTGCATGGCCGGCGACCGGCCGACGAGTGCGTCGGGCTCGAACACCGACGCGACGGGGCCGGCCCCCGGCTTGCGGCCCTCGTTCGCCTGAAGGGCCCGCGTCACGACGCCCGTCGCCCGGTCGAGGTCGAACGGCTTGACCAGGTAGTCGAACGCCCCGCCCTCCATCGCGCGAACGGCCGTCTCGAGGTTGCCGAACGCCGTGATGACCACGATCGGCGCCTCGCCGATCCGCTCGCGGAACGCGCCAATCGCCGACAGGCCGTCCATCCCCGGCAGCCGGACGTCCAGCACGACTGCATCAAGCGGGCTGCTCGCCGCGATCTTCAGCCCTTCCTCCACCGAGGCGGCGACCTCGACGTGATGCCCCTCGTCGCCCAGCGACTCGCGGAACGCCCAGCAGATGCTCGCCTCGTCGTCCACGACCAGGATCCGGCTCATTTCAGGACACCTCCCGCCGGCAAGGGACCGGCTCGCCTGGGCAAGGTGAGGCGGAAGCGGGTCTCGCCGTCCTCGCGGCGCCAGGAGAGCCGCCCGCCGTGGTCGGTCGCGACGCGATGGGCCAGCGCCAGGCCCAGGCCGACCCCCTCGGGCTTGCTCGTCACAAAAGCCTCGCAGAGGGTATCGCCCAGCTCGGGCGGCGGCCCCGCGCCGGTGTCAGCCACTTCCAGCGCGACCTCATCGCCGTCGGCGATCGCCTCCAGCCGCACCGCGCCGCCGGGACCGGCCGCCTCGATCGCGTTGAGGGCCAGGTTCAGCACGGCCGCCCGCACGCCCGAGACCTCCACCGACGCCTCGACCCCCTCGGCCTGTCCGCATCGCGTCAGCTCGACGCGGGAGTGCTGACAGGCCGGGCTCACCAGCAGGGCGACATCCGCCAGAAGCCGCCCCAGGTCGCAGGGCTCGGCCCCTCGCCGCTCGACCCGGCCCAGCGACAGCAGACCCTTCACCTGCTCCTCGGTCATCTCCAGCTGCCGCAGCGCCACGTCGAGACTCCGGTCGTCCGCAGGGGCGGGATGCCGCCGGGCGTGGAGTTGCACGCTCATCCTGGCACCTGTCAATGCGTTGCGAAGCTGGTGGGCCAGCCCGGCCGCGAGCTGCGCTAAAAGGTGCGAGCGCTCGGTCTCGCGGATGGTGCGCCGCATCTCGCGGAGCTGGCCGCACAGCCGGTTGATCGAGACCGACAGCTCGGCAACCTCGTCGCGATGCGCGCCGGGCTCGAGCTCGCGGAAGTCCCCCGCGACGATCCGGGCGACCTGCCCCTGCACCAGCCGGATCCTCGCGGTGATCCGGTGGGCGATCCATCCGGTGATCACCACCATCGCCCCGAGTGCCCCCGCGCCGAGCAGAAGGGGCGGCAGCGCGGCCTCCCACCGGGCCTGCCGCCAGCTCGTCTCGGGATACAGGACCAAAAGCGACGGCCCTCGCGTCGAGCCGGGGTGCCGCAGCGCCGCGGCGAGGTAGCGCGTGCCCTGAAACGTGGCGGCCGGGTTGCTGGCGAGCGAGTTCACGTATCCCGTGTCGGGCAGCGACCGGATTCCCGCAGGCAGCGCATCGAGCCCGGGCAGGCTGCTCGCCAGCACACGGCCATCGGAGCCATAGGCGGCGAAGTGGGCACCCGAGAGCCCCCGCATCCGCGCCAGGACCTCGGCCGTGTAGGGGAACCGCGCGTCGCCCAGGGCGGCGATCACCCCGTTGAGCCGGTCGACGATCTGCCGCTCGCTCCGCCAGGCGGCGAGCGTCGCCGTCGCGGCCGCGATCGCCGCGACCGCCGCCACCTGGATGGCGATCAGCGGGACAAGGATCTGGTTGCGAATCGACCAGCGCACCGGGAATGCCCGCGCCGACAGGGCGCCCTCGCATAACAAGGAGGCTCGGACGGACCACCATCCCATCAGACCGTCTCGCCGGCCTCCGCCGCAAGGGCGACTCAGCCGCCATGAGATGCGTCGAGACGATTGGCCTCGCCCTCGTCGGCAATCCGGGTAGAATCGGGGGCCTCCGGGAACCGTTCTCGATCGAATCGCGATTCGGCCCGCCCCGTAGGTCAGGCTTTCCAGCCTGACTCTGCACGTAACACGCGACGGAACGGAGTCAGGCTGAGAGCCTGACCTACTTCGGACCGTCCGTAGGTCAGGCTTTCCAGCCTGACGCGGTCCGACCCGCGGACGGAACGGAACGGAACGGAGTCAGGCTGAGAGCCTGACCTACTTCGGACCGACCGAAGGACCAGTCCAGGCCGGAACGATCGCCGACTCTGCAAGGACGCGCCCCATGAACGTCAAGCTCGCGATGGTGGGCCTGCTGGCCGTCTCGGCGGTCGTCCGCCTGATCGCCTCGGCCATCCTCGGGCTGGGGAACGACGAGGCCTATCACGCGCTTTACGCCGCGCACCCGGCGCCCAGCTACTTCGATCACCCGCCCATGATGGCCTGGGTCGAGATGGCCGGGCTGGCCCTGTCGGGCGGGTCCTCGGATCCCTGGGCGCTCCGGATCGGGTTCATCGGACTTTTTGCCGGCTCGACGCTCCTCCTCGCCCGGCTGACGGCCCGCCAGTACGGCCCGACCGCCGGGTTCCTCGCCGCGCTGGCCCTCAACCTGACCGGTTACTATGGCCTGGCCGCATCGATGTTCGCCCTGCCCGACGGCCCCCTGCTCTTCTTCTGGCTGCTCACGCTGGACCGCCTGACCCTGGCCCTGAACGGTCCCGACGAAGCCCAGACCCGGCGCTGGATCGAGGCGGGCGTTGCCTGGGGCGGGGCGCTCCTGAGCAAGTACCACGCGGTCTTCCTGCCGATGGGTGCCGCGGCGTTCATGCTGCTCGACGCCCGCGGGCGCCGGCATTTGCTCCGCCCGGGCCCGTACCTGGCGGCCGTGATCGGGCTCGTCGCGTTCAGCCCGGTACTGTACTGGAACGCCGGGCACGACTGGGCGTCGTTCCGGTTCCAGGGCAACCGGGCGGTCGGCGGGCTGACGCCCCGACCCGACCTGCTGGCGATCACCCTGCTGGCCCAGGCGGGCTACCTCTTTCCCTGGATCTGGCTCCCGCTGATCGCGGTGCTTGTCCGGGCCTGGCGGTCCTGGCGATCGGAGTCAACAGGCCCCGAGCGGCTCTGGCTCTGCGTGGCGACCGTGCCCCTGGCCGCGTTCACCGCGGTGGCGTTCTTCCGCCCGGTGCTCCCGCACTGGGGGCTGATCGGGCTGATTTCATTGTTCCCCATGCTCGGCCGCTGGTGGGCCGACCGGCTGGAACACCACCCAGCCTCCATCCGACGGCGGCTGACGATCTGCGCCGGGCTGTCCCTGGTTCTCGTGTC
>DAIDHB010000467.1 GCA_027452145.1 Planctomycetales bacterium | reverse complement strand
GCGGTCCGAGCCCGGTCCCGGGGGGCTGACGCCCCCCGGCTACGTCCGATCGCCCCCTGACGGGGGCTCGGAGCCCTGCCGGCACAGACTCCTGGCCGGCCCGGCCCCACCGTGAGCCATCCATCTGCAATGCGCTCTAAGATGAAGTTCGGCGCCGCGGCCCTGGAACTGATGCCCGAGATCCGACAGATCCGCGACCCTGGGGTGCTGGCCAAGATCCTTACCAGGATCGAGACTGCGGCGACCCCCGACGCGCTCAGCCGCATCTGGACCCGCAAGCGGCGGCCGAAGGCCGCAAAGCCCGAGTGATCGCCTTGACCCACGCCGGCACCCCGATCGGCGAGCCGATGCGTCTGGCTATTCGCGCGCCTCGCCGATCAGGTCTGTCACCGTGGCCAGGAACGTCTGGTCGTGGAAGCTGCTCTTGGTGAGGTAGGCGTTGGCCCCGGCATCCAGGCCCTTGATGCGGTCCTCCTCGCGGTCCTTGTACGAGACCACGACCACCGGGATCGCGCGGAGCCGCGCGTCCTCCTTGATGTGCCGGACGAGCTGGATGCCGTCCATCCGGGGCATGTCGATGTCGCTGACGACCAGGTCATATCGCACCGAGCGCACGGCGTTCCAGCCGTCCACGCCGTCGACCGCCGTGTCCACCAGGTAGCCGCGGTTCTCCAGCAACTGCCGCTCGAGCTCGCGCACCGTGATCGAGTCGTCCACCACGAGGACCCGGCGTGCCGGGCGGGCGTGGTGCTCGGGCGCCGCGGCGGCCAGGCGGCCGATCCGACGGCCCGAGAGCAGGTTGTCCACCGAGCGGATCAAATCCTCGGCGTCGAGGATCAGCACCGGCCAGCCGTTTTCGAGCACCGACGAGCTGCTGATATTCGGCACCTGGCCGAGCCTCGGGTCCAGCGGCGAGACGCGGAGGTCGCGCTCGCCCAGGAACCGGTCGACCACCACGCCGAATCGGTGGCTCCGGTCGCTGGCCACGACCACCGGCATCGGGTCGCCGGGGCGGCGGCCCGAGCCCTGCGAGAAGGATGGCGATACGGAGGCGGCCGGGTCCAGCTCGAGTACCTGCGTCGCCTCGACCAGGCCGACGAGCTGGCCGTCCAGCACGACGTGCGGCTTGCCCTCGAGGTCGCGGACGTCCCCCGGCGCGACCATCACGATCCGGTCGATCCGGCTGAGGGGGAAGGCATAGGGCTCGCCGGCGATCTCGACCAGGAGCGCGCGGATCACCGACACCGTGATCGGGAGCTGGAGGATGAACCGCGTCCCCTTGCCGGGGCGCGTGGCGACGCGGACCGAGCCGCGGACCGAGTGCACCATGCTGTGCACGACGTCGAGCCCGACGCCTCGGCCCGAGACGGCAGTGACCGCCTCCTTCGTCGAGAAGCCCGGGAGGAACAGGAAATCGAGCAGCTCGGCCTCACCCAGCCGGCGGGCCATGTCGGCGGAGGCCAGGCCGCGGTCGACGATCCGGACGCGCAGCCGCTCGAGATCCACGCCGCGGCCGTCGTCGGAGAGGACCAGTTGCAACATCCCGGCGCGGTGGCGGGCCTCCAGCCGCAAGGTGCCGGCCGCCGGCTTCCCGACGGCCCGGCGCTCGTCGGGTGTCTCGAGGCCGTGATCCAGTGCATTACGGATCAAATGATTGAGCGGAGCCTCGAGACGGTCGAGGATGTCGCGATCGACGCCCGTGGTCTCGCCGGCGACCTCGAACCGTGCCTCCTTGCCCAGCTCGCGGGCCAGGTCGCGGACCAGCCGGGGGAAGCCGCGGATGCCATCGGCCAGCGGACGCATCCGGCTGGCCAGAACCTCGTGGTGCAGCCGGCTCGAGAGGTCCTCGCTCTCGTGCGCCAGGGTATCCAGCGTCTCGACGGTCTCCGAGATCGCCTGCAAGCCCTCGGCGGCGCGGGCCCTGGCCCGGGCCAGCAGCTCGTGCTCGGCGGTGACCAGCGACGCTGCAGGCGGAGGAGCCGAAATGGCGGCCGACGACCCGCGCGACGACGACGGCCCGGCCGTCGCCAGGCGGTCCTCCAACTGCTGGAGCGCCTCCATCAGCCGCGACTGGCGCTCGCGCAGCCGCCAGAGCGCGTCAACCATCGGGCGCAGGCGGTGGCTCTGCACCAATGCCTCGCCCGCCAGGCCCATCAGCCGCGTCAGGCTCTCCGCCGTCACCCGGACGACGCGGTCGTCCCGACGCTCCCGGTCGGCCGAGGGCTCGGGCGTCGTCGGCGCCGGGGGTGGCATCGGGGTCGAGGGCGCCGACGGCGCGGCGATCTCCCGCGCGATCGGTTCGGGCTCGACGGCGGCCGCTGTCGCGGGCGATGAGGGCTCGGACGTCGACCGCGGCTCGGGCTCGGGCTCGGCCGGCGGGACCTCGGGTGTGGGAGGCGATGGTGTCGGCGGCGGGGCGCGGTCTTCCCTGACGGCCTCGATCGCGGCGACCAGGGCATCGACCTCGGCGGCGTGGTCGGCCTGCCAGGTGGGGAGATCGGCCTCGTCGACCTGCGCGACCTGAACGAGGAAGTCCACGCCGCGGAGCAGGACGTCGACGTGCCCGGGGCGGAGGACCAGTTGCCCCTTCTGCGCGGCGACGAAGCCGTCCTCCATCGCGTGCGCGACGCGCACGGCGGCATCGAGCCCGACGATCCGCGCGGCGCCCTTGAGCGAGTGGGCCGCGCGCATCAGGGGCTCGATGGTCTCGGGCGCGGCGGGTCCCCCGGCGTTCTCGAGCGCCACCAGGCCGGTCGACAATGTCGACGTGTGGGACTCGGCCTCCATGCGGAAGAGGTCCATCAGCGAGAAGCCGCTCAGGTCTTCGCTCATGGCGGATACCTCCCGGCGGGGCCGTCGGTGCGCTTTTCCTCAGGATGATCGGGCGGGCGGAAGATCGTTTTCACGCGCCCAGCTCCCGGAGCGCGGCGAACACGCGCACCTCGTCGAGCAGGCCGACGCTGTGGCCGTCCCAGTCGAGGACGGCCTGGCTGAAGCCGACCGACGGGTTGGCGAGCGTGGAGGGGACAGGGCCCCACCGGCCGCGCGGGACGCGGTGGACGCCCAGCACCTCGTCGGCCGCGAACGCCCAGGTCTCGGCGCGCTTCCGGTCGCGCAGGACGATCAGTCGCGGCGGCGAGCCGGGGCTCTCGATCCCCATCAGGCCGTGCAGCGAGACGCAGAGTTGCGCCTGGCCCTGGAGGTTCACCAGCCCGAGGAAGATCGCATTGGATCGGTGCGGGACGCGGTGCAGCGGCCGGGGGCGGGTGACCTCGGCGACGGCGCGGGTGCGGAACGCCAGCCATTCCGGGCCCAGGCGGAAGACCAGCAGGCTCACTCCCTCGCGCTGGGCCAGCGCATCCTCCTCGTCGTCGCAGCGGGCCTCGGCGGCGGTCGCGACGCCGCACTCGGCCCCGGCGCCCGCCAGCCAGCTCGACCACTCGGCCAGGTAGCCCTCGGGCGCGTGGCGATCGAAGAAGCCCCGCGCCGCGGCGGCGAATGCGGGACAGTTGCGGCAGTGGATGAAGGTGTCCAGCTCGGGGCAGCTCCGGTCGCCCGCGACGCCGATCCGGTGCCAGCATCCCTCGCCGTGGTCGAAGGACAGCGGCGAGGGCGAGGACTCCGGCGATGGCGAAAGTGGTCGCTCGCGCCCGGTCGCCCGGTCGGCCCCATTCGTTGGCTCGCGGCCGGCGGTCATCGCTCACCTCCTCGGGCGGGAGTCCGGCCCGTCGTCCCGCGGTCGCCGGACGTCTCGGCGTCGGCCTGGCGGCGCGCGCGGCGGCGGAATCCCTGCGCCGCGTCGCGGTCGCCGCGGCGCTCGGCCAGCAGCGCCAGGGCCAGCAGGGCGTCGGCGTGGCGGGGATCCAGGTAGATCGTCTTGTGAAAGCACTCCTCGGCGCGTCGGCGGTCGCCGGCCGACTGGGAAATCATGCCCATCAAATAATACGCCGATGCCCCCGGCCCCTTCTGCCGGAGGTGCCCCTCGCAGGCCTCGATCGCCTCGGCGTGCCGGCCGCGGTTGGCCAGCTCGGCGGCCTGGTCCAGCAGCGAGGGCACCGCCGACGCCGGTCGGGGCGAGCCTGCGGCTGCCGGGTCCGGCGCATGCCCGGGCGTGGGACCCGGCAGGCTCGCGAACGTCGAGGGCTCGGGGAGCATCGGCGCGGGCGGCGGCATCGGCAGCGCGGGCGCGAACGACAGCGGCGGCGGCCAGTCCGGCGCGGCCGGCCGATCCGCAGCGCCGGCGACGCGGCGGTAGGCGAAGCATCCCGGCTCGACGACCGCGACGAACCGCGACTCGGACCCGGGGGCCTCCAATCGGTCCGCATGGCCGATGAACAGCACCCCGTCGGCCGCCAGCAATCGGTCGAGCGTGGCGATCAGGCCGGCCCGGGCGCGCGGGTCCAGGTAGATCAGCAGGTTGCGGCAGAACACCACGTCATACGGCGCCGCGCCGGCCAGCAGCGTGGAGTCCAGGACGTTCGCCTGGAGGAACCGCACCGTCGCGCGGATCGACGGCTCGACCTCGTAACCGGTCGGGGCGTGCGGGCGGAAGTACTGCGATAGGGGATAGGGGTTAGGGGTTAGGGACGAGGAGGACGAAGAGGGCGATCGTGGCGCTGTCGGCCCCTCGCTCGGCGAGCCCCTGTCCCCGCTCTCCTCACCCCTGACCCCTGGTCCCTGACCCCTATTTCCGGGCCCCTCGCCCCTATTCCTGAACGCGTTGGCCGAGTACACCCCCCTGCGGGCGATCTCGAGCAGCCGGGCGCTGACATCCACCGCGTCGACGTGGAACCGGCGGGCGGATAGCCCGGCCTCGCGCAGCGTGATGGCGATCGAATAGGGCTCCTGGCCGGCGGCGCACGGCATGCTCAGGGCGCGTAAGGGCGCTCGCCACGGGGCGCCGATCCATCGCTCGCGGACGTGCTCCGCCAGCCAGCGGAACGGGCGCTCGTCGCGGAAGAACCAGCTCTCCGGAACGACAACCTCCTCGATGAGCGCCTGCTGCTCGCTTTCGGACTCGGCCACGCGCGCCGCATACTCGGCGGGGTCGGCGATCCCCAGCTCGGCCATCCGGCGCTCGGTGGCGCGGTGGATCAGCCGGGGGCCGAGCGACACGGGGTCCAGCCCGATCCGGCGCGTCAGCAGCTCCTCGATCCGCCGCCGGTGGTCGTTCATGCGTCGCCGTCTCCACGAGTCGCCGGTTCGTCCCGGGTCGCCGCAAGCGCGGGCGTCGCGCTCAGGATCTCGAAGAGCAACGCCTCGACGCCGACCAGCGGCATGAAGCCGCGATCCGTCCGCGCGATGGCGTTCAGATACGGCGCGCGGTCGAGGCGCACGGGCGCCGGCGTGACCTGCTCGGGCGCCACCTCGACCAGGTCGATGACCTGCTCGGCGATCAGGCCGGCGCGCCTCGCCGTCGAGGCCGAAGCCGAGGATGATGGGCTCGCGTCGTCGCGAGCCGCTCTCCCGCGCGCCGCGGCCACCAGGATGATCCGTGTGCTGAGCTTCTCGCCGCTGGGTTCGGATCCGAGCAGGACGCCAAGATCCACGACCGGGACCACCTCGCCGCGGTATTCGAGCAGCCCGGCGAGGTAGGCCGGCGCGTGGGGGACGGCGCGCAGCGGCACGCGAGGCACCAGCTCGACCACGGCGGCCACGTCGAGGGCATACGGCTCGCCGGCCACGGTGAAGGTCAGGAGCAGCATCGGGTCATCCTCCCTCCGGCCCGGTGTCGTCTCGACTCGACTCGCCCGCGACTCCCATCCGCGGGCGATGGCTCGTGCTCACGTCGCCGCCGGCATCGACGCCGCCGAGGCGCCGAGCGTGAACCGCGAGACCTCGTCCTTCAGCCCGCCGACGGCCTCGCGCAGGCGGTCGGTCGCCTTGTTGAATTCACGGATCGAGGTCGACGTCTGGCCGGCGGCCTCGCTCAGTCGCGTCATCGCCTCGCGGATCTGGTCGGCGCCCTGCGACTGGACGCGCATGCCCTCGGTGACCTGGTCGAACCGCTGGTGCAGCCCCTGCACCCCCTGGATGATCTGCCCGAGCTGCCCGCCGAGCTGGCCCACCTCGCCGACGACCTGCCGCACCTGCTCGCTGAACTTGTCCATCTCCATCACGCCCGCCGAGACGCTGTACTGCATCTCCTTGACCATGCGCTCGATGTCGAGCGTGGCGACCGCGGTCTGGTCCGCCAGGCGTCGGATCTCGCGGGCGACGACCAGGAAGCCCAGGCCGTACTCGCCCGCCTTCTCGGCCTCGATCGCCGCATTGATCGACAAGAGATTGGTCTGGTCGGCGACCTTGGTGATCGTCGTGACAACCAGGTTGATGTTCGCCGCGCGCTCGCTGATGACCGACAGCTTCGAGCCGATCGAGTCGGTCGACTCGGCGAGCTGCCGCATGGTCTGGTCCATGCTCGAGAGCGCCTTCTGCCCGCTCGAGGCCATCCGCGACGCCTGGTTGGCGACCTGGTTGACCTCGTTCATCGTCTTGAGCAGTTCCTGGCTCGTGGCCGAGATCTCGTTGACCGCCGCCGCGGCCTCGTTGGTCGAGGCGCTGTAATCGTAGACCGACTGCTCCTGCTGCCGCGAGGCGGCCGAGATCTCCGTCGCGGTCGACAACAGCGTGATGCTCGAGCGCTGGATCCGCGCGATCAGCGAGCGCAGGTCGTCGATCATCTTGCGGATCGCCTTGAGCAGCAGCCCGACCTCGCCGGGGGCCTTTGCGTCGATCGTGGTGGTCAGGTCGCCGGCGGCGACCTGGTCGGCCACGACCGCCGCCTCGCGGATCGGGCGGGTGATGGTGCGCGCGACCAGCAGCGCGACGATCGTGACGATCACGGCCGTCGCCGCCAGCAGCGCCGAGACGATGTAGAACTGGCGCCGGGTCAGGGCGAAGGCTTCCTCGACGTCCTGCTTGACCACCATGCCCCAGCGGTACGACGGGAGATAGGACCAGACGGCCATCACCGGGGTCCCGCTGTAGTCGACCACCTCGCCGTAACCGCGACGGCCGAGGATGGCGCGCTCCATCGCCCTGGCCCGGCCGCTGCCGATCGGGATCCTCGTGTCGAGCCGCGCCTCTCCCTTGCGCCGCGAGGGCGAGAGGAACCACAGCTCGTCGCCGTCGCGGCTGGCGATCACGGTCTCGCCGGTGTCGCCCAGGCCGTTGTAGTCGGTGAACGTCTGGAACACCTCGCGGTTGCCCAGCTCGAGCGCCAGGTATCCGGCGATCCGCCCATCGGGGTTGTACACCGGGCCCGCGATGAACGCCGAGGGTTCCTTGCGGTCCGGATAGACCTGGTAGTCCGACACATCCACCTGAAGGAGCGTCCGCACGCGGTCGAAGACCTCGGCCAGCTCGCTGTTCTGTAGCGGGCCGGTCAACAGGTTGTCGCCCGGGTTGATGTCGCTGGAGATCCGCAACAGCACGTTGCCCTCGGGGTCGAACAGGAGCGCATCGCGGTATCCGTAGGTCTCGAGGAACCGCGCGATCACGCCGCGGGCGCGCTCGGCAACCTCGGCCCGGACGGCCGGATTGGGCGCCGCGTCCCCGCGCACCTCGGCGAGCTGCCGGACCGCTTCCATCACCGACGGCGAGCGGCCCAGGATGCTCATGTCGCTCCGCCGCTCGTGGATGTACATCTCGAGCTGCGTGGTCTTGGCGTCGGAGACCGCCATCAGGTTGCGCCGGACCGATCGCTCCAGCGACCGGGCCGAGACGACCTGCGTCATCAGGGTCAGCGCGCCGCAGGGGATCAGCGAGATGCACAGGAAGAAGATCAGCAGGTGCGTGCTGATCCCGCTCCGGGGCAGCAGGGTGTTCAGGATTCGCAACGGGTTCATGACGGGTCGCACCTCGGTCCGGTCCGGCCCACCGGAGGAGCCGGCTCATCTCGTCTCATCTCGTCTCGTCTCTTGCGATTCTCGCTTCGTCTCATCGCGGCGGCGAATAGGTCCGACGTACGGCGACGCCGGCGCCGGCCCCGGCGCTTCCGCTCCGCCTCCAGGCTGCGGACTTCCCGGGCGTGGCGGTCGTCGGCCTGGTTGGCGTGGACGACGATTTCGACGACGGCGCCGGCGCCGGCGCCGGCGAGCCCTTCCTCGCGGGGGTCGATCCCGGCTTCGCGGCGGGTGAGGGCCGGGTGCCGGGCGGCGGCGAGGGAGCGGCCGGCGGGCTCGATCGCGCGCGGGTCGCGACGGTGCCCGTGTTCCCCCAGCCGCCCCAGGTGTGGTACAGCTCGTCCAGGAACGACTCCCACTCCGACCGCGGCCGCGTCGTCGGGAACGGGATCGGGCGGACCGCCTTGTCCGAGGTCCAGACGATGTCGAACTGGCCGTCGCCGCGGATACGCCCAATGTACACCGGCCGCCAGGTGTGCTCGGTGCTCGCGTCGACCGAGATGATCCCTTCCGGGGCGCTCAGGCTCTGCCGGACGACGGCCTTGTGCACCGCGGCGATCTCGGTCTTGTCGGCCTCGGCGACCGCCTGCGCCCACAGCCAGACACTGTTATACGCCGCCACCATCACGTCGCTGGTCACCCGGTCGCTGCCCCACCGCGCCTTGAACTTCCGCACGAACTCGCGGTTCGTCTCGCTGTCGATGCTCTGAAAATAGTTCCACGCCGCGTAATCCCCGACGAGGTCGCGCGCCGGCATGTGCCGCAGCTCATCCTCGGCGATACTGAACGAGATTACCGGCACCTCGCGCGGGCCGATCCCGGCCTCCGCCAGCTTGCGGTAGAACGCCAGGTTCGTGTCGCCCACCACGGTGCTGATCACCACGTCCGGCCGCTCCCGCTTGATCGCCGCGACCAGGTCGTCAACCTGGGTGCTGCCATAGAGCACGTATTCCTCGCCCGCGACCGTCGCCCCCAGCGAGCCGATGTAGTCCCGGGCGATCGCGTTGACCGCGTGCGGCCAGACATAATCCGAGCCCGCGAGGAAATACCGTCGCGCCTTCATGTGATCGTACGACCACTTCACCGCCGGGATCACCTGCTGGTTGGGCGCGGCGCCGGTGTAGATGATGCTGGGCGACTCCTCCAGCCCCTCATAGGCCATCGGGTAGAACAGCAGGTGATGGTGCTGCTCGACGACCGGCTTGACGCTCTTGCGGCTGGCCGAGGTCCAGCAGCCGAAGATCACGTTGACGTTCTCGGTCTCGATCAGGCGCTCGGCCTCGCGGGCGAAGGTGGGCCAGTCCGAGCGGCCGTCGGCGATCACCGGCTCGATCAGCCGGCCGCCGAGGAGCCCGCCCTGGGCGTTGATCTCCTCGATGGCCAGCAGCTCGGCCTCGACCATCGATTCCTCGCTGATCTTCATCGGCCCGGTGCGCGAGTGCAGCAACCCGACCTTGATCGGGGCCAGGCGGCCGGCCAGCTTCGGCGCGCCCCACGCCGCCACGGCCCCCACGATCGCCAGGCCGACGAATCCGACCAGCCACCACCTCATGCCGGGGTACTCCGGAAGCGTTGTCGTTCGTCTCGCCGCGAGCGGACGGCGACGGGGCGCAAAGTGGACGCTATCCGCAAAGATTATATCCGACGTGCGGCGACTCGCGGCGGCGAGAGCCAGCCTCCAGGTCGATTTCTTCGGCAGGATCGATTCGTCCGGTGCCAGTTGAACGGCCGATCGGGGGCGGGTTGTGTCCGGGCCTCCAGGTGCCCGGGGCATTCCCATCGGGCGATCGGGTTGGTAGGGTGCGAGCGTGCCCGTGGGAGCGGGCGAGTTTGAGTCCGGCTTCGGCATCAGCCTGAGGGAGAGAGCAAGCTGCCCGCCAGGAGGCTGGAGCTGGCCGATCTCGAGAAACGGTACAACGAGGCCCGGTGAGATTGCCCCTCGTTTTCCCGAAGTAGGTCAGCCTTTCCAGGCTGACTCCGTCCGCACCGAACCGGACCGGTCGGCCCGCGTCGGGCTGGAATTACCCCGTCAGGAAAGATCCTCAAGTAGGTCGGGCAGTCTTGCCCGACACTCAGGCCCCGTCGGGCAAGACTGCCCGACCTACTTTCATGCCGGCGTAATAATGCCCTTCAGGGTCGGAGCGGATTGACCGGCGGGTCCGGATCGGGCGAGACCAGCAGCCACGGCCGGGATGCCGCCTCCTCATATTTCCGTCGAAGCTGCTCGTGGTAGGTCGCCTTGCGAGACCAGTAGCCGACCATCGAACGAGAGAGGATCGCGTCGTCTGAGAACTCGTAGGCCAGTCTCCCCGGCGCCTCCCTGGAATGCAGATCGTCAAACTCGGCCGCCTTGGCGAGCAAATCCTGCATGGCCGTTGCCGCCTGGGCCGAACGATCGTGATTCCGCATGAGAGCGAGGTAGCGATCTCGCCGAGACCTGATCGCCAGTGCCCCGAGCGTCACGGCCAGCACCGCTACCACGACCATCATCCGCCGCACCGACAATTGCAGCGGAACCTCGACCCATTCCACGGTGATCCGGACTCGAGGCAGTCGCATTGCCGGGGCCTCCCTGACTTCTGCCGGGCTTTCGAGAGCCCACACTCCGCTTGCGGCGAGTTGTCCGTCGTTCGATGATACCGGGCTGCCTGCCTCCTCGCACGAAGATCAAGACGTCGGCCGCGCGGCTCGAAATGCCCTGGAGCATCCCCCAATGAAAAAGCTCATCAACGATCCGACTCGCGTCGTCGAGGAGATGGTCGAGGGCCTCGCCGCGATCCATCCCGGCCTGCGCCGGCTGGCGGGTGAGACAGTCCTGATCCGGGCCGACGCCGACGAAGCGTGCGACCGCCAGGTCGGCCTGATCGCCGGCGGCGGCAGCGGGCACGAGCCGGCCCATGCGGGCTACGTCGGCCGGGGCATGCTCAGCGCGGCGGTCGCCGGAGACGTCTTCACCTCGCCGGGCCCCGACGCGGTTTACGCCGCGATCCGGGCCGTCGCAGGCGAGCGCGGGGCGCTTTTGATCGTCAAGAACTACACCGGCGACCGGCTCAACTTCGGCCTGGCCGCCGAGCGCGCGCGGGCCGAGGGAATCCCGGTCGACATCGTGATCGTCGCCGATGACGTCGCCCTGGCCGGCGAAAGCGGGCACGGCCACGAGCACCAGCACGCCGGCCGTCGCGGCCTGGCCGGCACGATCCTGGTCCACAAGATCGCCGGCGCCGCGGCCGAGGCGGGCGCATCCCTGGCCGAGGTCGCCGCCGAGGCAAGAGCCGCGGCCGCCGCCGTCCGGACGATGGGGGTCGCGCTCTCGCCCTGCACGGTTCCTGCCGCGGGCCGGCCGGGCTTCTCGCTGGGCGAGGCCGAGGTCGAGCTGGGCCTGGGAATCCACGGTGAGCCCGGCGTGCGCCGCATCCCGATCGAGCCGGCGGACGCCCTGGTCGACCGCCTGATGGGCCCGATCCTCGCCGAGATTCCCGGCGATCGGGTCGTCCTGCTGGTCAACAACCTGGGCGGCACGCCGACCATGGAGCTGGCGATCGTCGCCCGTCATGCCATCGGCGTATTGGAGCAGAGCGGCCGGCGGGTGGAACGAGTCTACGCGGGGACGTTCCTCTCAGCCCTCGAGATGGCCGGCGTGTCGCTGACGGTCCTCCCCGTCGACGATCACCGACTCGCCCGCCTGGACGCCCCGACCGATGCCCCCGCGTGGCCCAACGCGGCGGACCGGCCTCGATCGCGGTCGACCGTGGCAACCCCCGGGCCGACGCCCGAACCCGGTCCATCCGCCGGCCCGCCGACGACCGCGACGGGCCGTCGGCTCGGCGCCGCGATCACGGCGGCCGCCCGGTCGTTGATCGACGCCGAGGCCCGCCTGACCGAGCTGGACCAGGCCGTCGGCGATGGCGATCTCGGGATCAGCCTGACCCGAGGGGCGCGGGCCGTCCTCGATGCCTTGCCCTCGTGCCCCCTCGACGACCCGGCCGCGACGCTGCACCGGCTGGCCCTGACCCTCCAGCGTGCCCTCGGCGGCACATCCGGACCTCTTTATGCCATGCTGCTGCTCCGGGCCTCCGCCAGCTTGCGCTCGAATGACCCCGGATCGGCAACGGCCTGGGCCGACGCGCTCCAGGCTGGTGCGGCCGGGATTAGCGAGCTCGGCGGCGCCGCTGTCGGCGATCGGACGATGCTGGATGCCCTGGTTCCGGCCTCCGTGTCGCTGATGTCGGAGCTTCGCGCCGGAAGCTCGCCGACGGCGGCGCTGAATCAGGCGGTCGCGGCGGCCGAGGGCGGAGCCGAGGCGACGGCCTCGATGACGCCGAAACGGGGCCGGTCGAGCTATCTGGGCGACCGTGCCCTGGGCCACCCCGATCCGGGCGCCGTGGCCGTCGCCACCTGGCTGCGCGCCGTGAGCGGCGTGCTGGAGGCGGCGGAGTGACGGGCGATCCGCCAGGTGGCAGCGGGTGTCACCCTCGCGGGCCCATCTTCTGATTCACTCGACCTCGGACCATCCGGATCACTCCTCGGCCGCGCTCAGTCGTAGTACCACGCGAGTATGGTGTGCAGATTCAGGTAGTCCCCGACAAGGAAGGAGCCGATCCAGGCGAGGATCGCCACCACCCACCCGGCCAGACTGAGCCAGGGGCGCCCGTCCGGGTTCGCGAGATTCCTGACGGTCTGGCCGACGAGGAGCACGAGGCCGCATACCATCGCGAGCGGTATTCCCATCAGCAGCAGGAAGGTCGTCATGAACGGGACGTCGACGATCGGGCTGATGAACTTGGGATCGTCGAGAGACACCCGCGGGCGATGGCCCAGCACCAGCCACGCCGTGAACCAGGTGGTATACACCGATCCCAGGCAGAGCATCGGATAGATCCAGCAGATCCACGCCAGTGCCACGGACCGCCGCCCCCGCCCGGCCAGCAGGACCGGCAGCCCGATCACCCCGGCCACGATCAGGACCGCCACCGCCGTGGTGACGCCGAGCGCGGCAAATAGCACCGCCAGAACCGCGACGCCCAGCATGAAGTGCCACAGTCGATATCGCCCGCTCGCGATGCCCATGCCGGATCATAACCGCGGCGCGACGGCGGCCTCAAGCCGCGCGCCGGATGCGTCCGAAGCATCGCAGCCCGCCTCGTCCCCGGGACCGCGTCCGTGCTACAATCGACCGCGATGAACCGACCCCGCGCCCGAGGACGAACGACGGAGGCCCGCCCCATGAGCACGGCCGTCGCGACCGAGACCGACGCCCGCTACACCCCCGACGACCTGCTGAACCTGCCCGACGGCAAGAGCTATGAGCTGGTCGGCGGCCGACTGGTGGAGCGCCATATGGGAGCCGAATCCAGCCGGATCGGTACGCGGCTCTGCACGCGTCTCGACCGCTTCTGCGACGAAAACGACCAGGGGATCGTCTGGGGCGCCGACAACGGCTACGAGTGCTTCCCGCACGCCCCGCGGCTGGTGCGCAAGCCCGATGTCTCGTTCATCAGGAAGGGCCGACTGCCCGGAAACGCCTCGCCAAAGGGCTGGAGCCAGATCGCGCCCGACCTGGTCGTCGAGGTGGTCTCCCCGGGCGACTCGGTCGAGCCGCTCGAGGAGAAGCTGGAGGACTACCAGAAGGCCGGCGTGCCCCTCATCTGGGTGATCTATCCCGGTCGGCGCAAGGCGCGGGTGTTCCGCCTCGGCGGCCCGACCTCCCTCCTTCGCGAGGACGACGAGCTCTCGGGCGAGGACATCCTCCCGGGCTTCCGCTGCCGCCTCGGCGACATCCTGCCCAGCCAGGCCTCAACCGCCGAGCCATCCACCGCCCCCAACGGACCCGGACTGAAAACTGAAAACTGAAAACTGAAAACTGAAAACTGAAAACTGAAAACTCATCATGCAACACCGACAGCTCGGCGCCTCCGGATTCAAGGTCCCCGTGTTGTGCCTGGGAACTGGCACGTTCGGCGGCGAGGGGGCGTTCAAGGGGTTTGGCGAGACGGACGAGGCCGGCGCAACCCGGCTGGTGGACATCTGCCTGGACGCCGGGCTGACGATGTTCGACTCGGCCGACGCCTATTCGGCCGGCCGGGCCGAGGAGATCCTCGGCCATGCGATCCGGGGGCGCCGCAACCGGGTGATCCTCTCGACCAAGTCGGCCTTTCGCGTCGGTCCCGGGCCGAATGACGTCGGCTCATCCCGATATCACCTGATCCGGGCCGTCGAGGGGAGCCTGCGTCGCCTGGGCACCGATTACATCGACCTGTACCAGCTCCACGCGTTTGACCGGACGACGCCCGTCGAGGAGACGCTCGGCACGCTCGACGACCTGGTGCGCGCGGGCAAGATCCGCTACATCGGGTGTTCAAATTTCTCGGGCTGGCATCTGATGAAGTCGCTGGCGATCTCCGAGAAACACGGCCTGGCCCGGTACGTGGCGCACCAGGCGTATTACTCCTTGATCGGCCGCGATTACGAGTGGGAGCTGATGCCGCTGGGGATCGACCAGGGGGTCGGCTGCGTGGCCTGGAGCCCGCTGGGCTTCGCGCGCCTGACGGGCAAGATCCGCCGCGGCCAGCCGCTCCCGCAGACCAGCCGCCTCCACCACGCCGATACACTCGCCGGCGGCCCGAACGTGCCCGACGAGTACCTCTTCCGCGTCGTCGACGCCCTCGACGCGATCGCTGCCGAGACGGGGAAAACGGTGCCGCAGGTCGCGATCAACTGGGTCCTGCGCCGGCCGACCGTCGCCACGGCGATCATCGGCGCCCGCACCGAGGACCAGCTCCGCCAGAACCTCGAGGCCGTCGGCTGGGAGCTGACCGCCGACCAGGTCGCCCGCCTCGACGCCGCGAGCGCGGTTTATCCGTCGTACCCCACCTGGCATCAGCGGCTCTACGTCGAGCGCAACCCGCCGGCGGTTTGATTCGACGCACGAAGACAGTGTCGATCTCCGGGCCAGGCATTTCGGATATCTCCGAGCTGTCGGATTCGCCGTGCGCCGGGACCACCGATCGGCTGAAGGCGAGAAGCCGGCTTCCACCGGGGCGAACTTGAGGTATCATCGCTCCTGGGGGAAAGCGCACTCGGGTCGAGTCGCCGGGGAACAGGGGTCATGCTCAAGAGCCTCAGTCTGACCCGATTCACGGTCTTCGATCACGTGACGCTGTCTTTCTCACCCGGGGTCAACGTCTTCGTCGGGGCCAACGCGACGGGAAAGACCCACGTCCTGAAGGTGGCGTACTCCCTGCTGAGGACTCGCCATTCGCTTGAGTACGACGGGGTCACGACTCCCCAGGAGCAGGCGAAGGAACTGGAAACCCGGCTGTCGAGAAAACTCAAGGCTGTCTTTCGCCCGGAGCACGGTTACCTCAAACGCCTGGTCCGACGTCCCCGCAGCCGGGGACTGACACTGGCCGAGCTCGAATCGAGCTGGGGCCCGGTCGGTTTCAGCTTGAGCCCGGCCGGAGAACTTCGTGCGAAGCAACTACCGGGACCTCCTCAGAAGACCCCGACGGCCGTCTACATCCCCACTCGCGAGGTCCTCTCGATCTATCCAGGCTTCTATGCGGCCTACCAGAATCGCGAGCTGGCCTTCGACGAGACCTACGCCGACATCTGCTTCGCCCTCAGTGCGGCGCCGTTGCGTGGCGAGGGCGAGCTCGGCGAGGCCGCGGCCGAGTTGATGCGGCCGCTCCGCGAGTCCATCGGGGTCGAGGTCTCGCTCCGTGGCGAGCAATTCTATCTGACCTCGCGGCAAGACGGTCCAGTTGAAGCCCATCTCGCGGCCGAGGGCGTGCGCAAGCTCGCCAGCGTGATGCAGCTCATCGCCAACGGCTCGCTGGGGAAGGACAGCGTGCTCTTCTGGGATGAGCCCGAGTCCGGCCTGAATCCACGGCTTGCCAGGATCGCCGCCAACTTCCTCCTCCGGCTCGCGGCCGGCGGGGTCCAGGTTCTCGTCGCGACACACGATTATCTGCTCACCAACGAGCTCTCGCTGAGTGCCGAGTACCGGAACGCCGCGGCGGGCGACGCCCCGATCCGGTTCTTCGCCTTCAGCCGGGGCGACGCGGGCGCCGTGGAGGTCCAGCCGGGCGACACCCTCGCCGATCTCGAGCACAACCCGATCATGGAAGAATTCGAGGCGCTCTATGATCGCGAGCGCCGCCTGTTCTACGAGGCCGACCAGACCCGTTGAGGTACGCCGACGTGCCCAGCTTCAGCGAAGGCCATCTGCGGTTCGAGTTCGACGATTCCTGGCTCGTGGTGAAGTACGACGAGCATCGCGACTACCGCGGCTCGATTGGGCGCCTGGCCGAGACGAAGGCGGTCGATTTCGTCGCCATCCACTCAGATTCCCGGCTTTACCTGATCGAGGTCAAGGATTTCCGCGGTCATCGGATTGAGAACCGGGATCGCCTGATGGAGGGAGCAATCGCCATCGAGGTCGGCCAGAAGGTTCGCGACACGATCGCCGGCATCATCGCGGCGCACCATCGAGGGAATGCGGAGTGGGCGCGAGCCGTTCGGCGGATGGGCTGCGGCGCAGAGCCGATCCGCGTCCTGCTCTGGCTCGAGCAGGATCTCCCCCGTGGTCCCCTCGGACGCAGGGAGAATCAAGCCTCGGTCCTGATGCACGAACTCAGGCGGAAGCTCCGCTGGCTCACAACCAGGATCCTGGTCATCAGCCTGGCGACCGGGACCCGGCCCGCAGGACTCTCGGTGACCAACCTCCCTGGCGCTGGCCGCGAGCCGTGAGAGCCCGCTTCTCCGAAGGCCGAGGCAAAAAACTCCGCCTCCCCCGGCACGCTGGTATAATCCGGGCGAACTTCATCACCCGAGCGAGGAAATCTCCATGATTCGCCGCCTCTTCGATCTGTCGGGACGCACTGCCCTGGTGACGGGCGGGAGCAAGGGACTGGGCAAGGCGATGGCCCGCGGGCTGGCCGAGGCCGGGGCCGACATCGTCATCTCCAGCCGACACGAGGACGAGCTCCGCGCCGCCGCCGCCGAGATCGGCGCGGGGCTCGAAATCCAGGTCCATCACGTCGTGGCCGACCTTTCCCATCGCGCCGAGGCCGCCCGGCTCGCCGCCGAGACGCTCAAGGCGGCGGGCAAGGTCGACATCCTGATCAACAACGCCGGCTCCAACAAACCCCAGCCGATCGACCGGATCGAGGACGACGCCTGGGACCAGCTCGTCGAGCTGAACCTCGGCTCGTGCATGGCGCTCTCCCGCGCCCTGGTGCCCGGCATGATCGAGCGAAAGTGGGGCCGGGTGATCCACATCTCGTCGATCATGGGCTTCAGCTCGGCCGCCGGCCGCAACGCGTACTCGGCGACCAAGAGCGCGCTACTGGGCCTGGCCCGCGCCGGCGCGAATGACCTGGGCCCGCACGGGATCACCGTGAATTGCATCGCGCCCGGCCCGTTCCTGACCGACCTGCCCGCCAGCCTGCTCTCGCAGGAGAAGCGCGACGAATTCGCCCGGCGCACGGCCCTCGGCCGCTGGGGACAGCCCGACGAGCTGATCGGCCCCGCGCTGCTGATGGCCAGCGACGCCGGCAGCTACATCACCGGCACCTGTCTCGTCGTCGACGGCGGATGCCTCGCCCAGATCTTCTGAGCGTCTGTCCCGAAAGGATTCCGAGCCCCCGTCAGGGGGCGATCGGACGTAGCCGGGGGGCGTCAGCCCCCCGGGGGCCGACCGCCGCGTCACACACTGAATCCTCTCGACGGAC
>DAIDHB010000466.1 GCA_027452145.1 Planctomycetales bacterium | reverse complement strand
CTCAGGCCGCCAGCTCGGCCTCGCTCGTCACGCATCCCCGAGCCGGCTCGTTCCGCTCCATCGATCCGCTCCCCATTGTCATGCCGATCAGCAGGAGCGTCATGGTCCCGCCGGCGAACAGGGCGAACTCCGAATCGTGCCGCCCGCACAGCGCCCCGGCGATCCCCAGGCCGAACAGCGCCACGATCAGTCCGGTCTGCCCGCGTGACGGCCAGCGGGTCGTCCGCGGCATCAGGCGGTTCAGGCAGAGGCCCAGGATCCCGCAGACCTGGAACAGGACAACCAGCACTTCGAAGACGGTACAGACCGAGAGCTGAGACCCGACGACCATACAGGCTCCTTCCTTGGTTCCTGCGTGGGACAATGGCGATGAAGGGAGACTGGGGTTCCCGAGGCTTCGCATCCTGGTGCCGTCACAGAACCCGCATCTCTCTCGTAAGGCATATTCCGGACCAATTGCCCAGCCCGTCCCAAAAAACCCTCCAAACCGGCAGGTCAGGCCCGAAACTTGAGGAGAAATCGGCGAAGTCGTCGATTTTTCGCTGGCGTCAATGGAAAACTTACAAGTTGCCTGAATACCAAAGTTACAACTTTCCACTCGGATTGCCGTCCCGGGGTTTCCTCTTCGTCGTCTGCGCAGATTGGGGGCCTGGCGAGGCGGCGGAGAGGCTGGGGGACGGGGTAGCCGCGTTCCACTGCCTTGACGGGGCCTCCTGACGCCCCCTACGATGTGGCTCCTTTCCACATGGGACGAGGCGAGATCCGGGGGACCATTCATGGTCGGCGCTTGGCGTTGCGTCGGGATGCTCATGCTGGTGGTGGCGGCTTCGCTCGCGGGCTGCGGCGGCGCGGACCGATCATCGACGACCGCTCCGGGGGAATCCCCGGGGTCGAAACCGGGATTGGGGCACGCCGGGGTGGCGCTCATCGGCTTCGACGCCAGCGAACCGCTGATCGTCGCGCTCGGCCAGGGGAAAATCCAGGGCTTGGTGGTGCAGGACCCGGTCCGCATGGGCGAACTGGGCGTGACGATGATGGTCCGACATCTGGAGAAGCAGCCCGTCGAGGCGAAGATCGGCACGGGCGAGACCCTGGTGACGCCGCAGAATTACAAGGAGCCGAATATCGCCCGGCTGATCCACCCGATCCGCGCCGAGAACGCCAGCGGCGCGAGCCTCTCGGGCGCGAAGACGAAGAAGTGGAAGGTGATCGTCATCCCCAAGGGGACCACCCACGAATACTGGGAGGCGGTCCACGCCGGCACGCTGAAGGCCGCGAAGGAACTGGGGAACGTCGAGGTCGTCTGGCTCGGACCGCAAAAGGAAGACGACCGGGTCCAGCAGATCCAGCTCGTGCAGAGCGCGGTGGCGACCGGTGTCGACGGGATCGTGCTCGCCCCGCTGGATGCCGAGGCCCTCGCCGCGCCGGTCGAGGCGGCGATCGCCAAGGGAGTCCCCGTGGTGATCTTCGACTCGGCGCTCAAGGCCAGGGGGCCGGTCAGCTACATCGCGACCGACAACTATCACGGCGGCGTCCTCGCGGCGCGGCGGCTGGGCGAGACTCTCGACGGCAAGGGGCGGGTCATCCTGCTGCGCTACGCCGTTGGCTCCGAAAGCACCGAGCAGCGCGAGAAGGGGTTCACCGACACGCTGGCGAAGGAGTTTCCCGGGATCAAGCTGATCTCCGACACCGAGTACGCCGGGCCGACCTCGGGCACGGCGCAGCAGCGGGGGCAGAGCCTGCTCACCCGCTATCGGGGCCAGGTCGACGGGATCTTCTGCCCCAACGAGTCGAGCACCTCGGGCATGCTGCGTGCGCTCGACGGGGCGGGCATGCTGAGGTGAGGTGAGTCGGGCCGACACGCTGCCCGCCGTGGATCCTGGTGCAGGACCTGCCGATCGTGAGCGTCCTCCTCGAGATGAGCGGCATCCGCAAGGCGTTCGGCGCGACGACGGCGCTCGACGGCGTCTCGCTGGCGGTTGAGGCCGGCGAGGTCCGGGCCCTGATCGGCGAGAACGGCGCTGGCAAGAGCACGCTGATGAAGGTGCTCAGCGGCGCGTGCCGCCCGGACGCCGGCACGATGCGGCTGGCCGGCGAGCCCTACGCGCCGCGCGGCCCTCGCGAGGCGCTGGCGCGGGGCGTCGCCATGATCTACCAGGAGCTGGCCCTGGCGCCCGAGCTCTCGGTCGAGGCCAACATCCTGCTCGGCCAGGAGCGGGTTTCCGGCGGCTTCCTCCGCCGTCGGGAGCATCGCCGGATCGCCGCCGAGGCGCTCGAGCTGCTCGAGCATCCCGATATCCGCGCCGGGGCGCGGGTCCGCGACCTGGGCGTCGGCGCGCAGCAGCTCGTCGAGGTCGCCCGCGCCCTCGTCTCCCAGGCCCGGGTGATCGTCTTCGACGAGCCGACGAGCTCGCTGGCCGAGCGCGACGCCGAGCGTCTGTTCGCGATCATCGAGCGACTGCGGTCGCGCGGCCTGGCGATCGTCTATATCAGCCACTTCCTCGAGGAGGTGCGCCGGGTGTCGCGGACGTTCACCGTACTCCGGGACGGCCGCTCGGTCGCCGAGGGGCATCTGGCGGACACGGACCTGAATTCGATCATCGGCCACATGGTCGGCCGCGATCTCGCCGAGCTGTTCCCGCGAGTGCCCCACGAGCCCGGCGATCCGGCGCTGGTGCTCGAGGGCTTCCGCGCCGGGACGCGGGGACGGCCGGCGAATCTGACCCTCCGCCGCGGCGAGA
>DAIDHB010000465.1 GCA_027452145.1 Planctomycetales bacterium | reverse complement strand
GCGGTCCGAGCCCGGTCCCGGGGGGCTGACGCCCCCCGGCTACGTCCGATCGCCCCCTGACGGGGGCTCGGAGCCCTGCCGGCACAGACTCCTGGCCGGCCCGGCCCCACCGTGAGCCATCCATCTGCAATGCGCTCTAAGCCGTATCGCCGCGGCATCCGCGAGGAGCCCGGACGTCCCGCAACGGGTGTCCCGGCTCCTTCCGCGCGCGGTGAACGGCCCACCTGCCGCGCCCGCGGGAAGGCTGGTATATTGGGATGAGTCGACGATCAGGAGTCGGGGCCCGAGGCGGCGCCACCTACCCCCGGTCGCTCGACGCCCGCGCCCTCCACCGGTCCGGTCCGGCCTCTCGCGGCGAGTGAGTCCGTCATGCACGATCCCTACTCGACGACCGCGGACTACCCGCGAGGCGAAGCCGGCGCGGCGCCGTTCCCCGCGCGCGACAGCTTCGTCCCGGACCGCCGGCTCGACGCGGGCGGCTCCGAGAACGCCGAGCTGCGCTGGCTGCTCCAGCAACGCCTGCGCGCCGCATCCGTCGTCCTGGTCGGCGGCTTCGGCCTGTTCCTCATTCGCTCGCTGCTGCTACACCGCCTCGAGTCGCTCACCGTGTTGTTCCACGCGCTGATCCTCGTGCTGCTGACGCTGAGCCTCGGGCTGCTGTCGAGCACCTGGCGGCCGACGCTCCGCGAGCTGCGGATCTTCGAGGTCGGCCTGTTCGCCGCGGTGACCGTCTTCTTCATGGCCGGGCAATACGTGCAGATGCTGCGCTACGTGCGCTGGCCGAACTCGATGCTGTTCCTCGCGGCGAACAAGAGCACCGTGCTCTGCGCGTTGCTCGTCATGCTCTCCTACGCGATCTTCATCCCCAACACCTGGCGGCGCGCCGCCCTCGTGATCGTGCCGATGGCGGTCGTGCCCCTGGCCGTCCTGCTGGTGCTGGCCGTTCTCCACCCCGACAGCTCGTCGATGCTGGCGCAGGTCGCCAGCCTCGATCAGGTGACCGAGCACGGCCTGTTCCTGCTGCTGGGCGCCTTCACGGCGATCTTCGGCGCGGGGACGATGCATGCCCTGCGGCTCGAGGTTCGCGAGGCGCGGATGCTCAACCAGTACCGGCTCGGCCGCAAGCTGGGCGGCGGCGGCATGGGCGAGGTCTTCCTGGCCGAGCACCGGATGCTCAAGCGTCCGTGTGCCGTCAAGCTGATCCGACCCGAGCGCGCCGCCGACGCCCACACGCTGGCCCGGTTCGAGCGCGAGGTCCGCGCCACCGCCCAGCTCTCGCACTGGAACACCATCCTGATCTTCGATTACGGCCGCCACGACGACGGCACGTTCTACTACGCCATGGAGTACCTGCCCGGGCTCAGTCTCGACGTGCTCGTCCGCCGCCACGGCCCGATGCCGGCATCGCGGGTGATCTACCTGCTCCGCCAGGCGTGCGACGCCCTGCACGAGGCGCACCAGGCGGGGTTGGTCCACCGCGACATCAAGCCCGGCAACCTGTTCGCCGCCGAGCGCGGGGGGCATCACGACGTGACCAAGATCCTCGATTTCGGCCTGGTGAAGACCTTGCAGAGCGGCGACGGCATCCAGCTCTCGCAGGAGGACACCGTCGCCGGCTCGCCGCTGTACATCGCCCCCGAGCAGGTCGTCATCACCCGGGCACCCGACCGCCGCGCCGACGTCTATTCGCTCGGAGCCGTCGCCTACTTCCTGGTCACAGGCGTGCCCCCGTTCACGGGCGAGAACGCCATGGAGGTGATGATCGCGCACACCAGGGATCCCGTCGAGCCGCCGTCGCGGCGCCGGCCGGACGTCCCGCCCGACCTGGAATCCGTGATCCTGCGCTGCCTGGAGAAGCGGCCCGACGACCGGTTCTCGGACATGCCCGGCCTCGCCGCCGCCCTGGCCGCGTGCGCCGACGCCGACGGCTGGTCCTCCGCGCAGGCCGCGGCCTGGTGGCGCGACCATCCCCATGGCCCCGAGACCGAACCCGATCGGCTCGTCGCGCCTCTCGTCGATCGGCCCCGGACTTCCGTCGCTCCGCTCGACGAGTCCTCGACGGCCGACTCCCTGTCGGGGCTCGAGCCGGCCGAGGCCCCTCGCCGGTCATGATCCCCCCGCGGCGCGCCCCACCGACCCGAGCGAGGCCACCCCACCCCATGCGACCGATGCCCACCCCCCACGAGCCCGCCGAGGAACGCGCCAGCCTCGCCTGGATGACCGAGCCCCTCGACGCCACCGTCCACCTGGCCTTCGCCTTCGACGTCGGCGACGAGATCGACCTCGACCGGGCACGGGGGATCCTTCAGGGCGAGCCGGGCCAGTTGCCCCGCCGGCGCCGGACGCCCGAGTCGATCGGCTACCGCCCGGCGCCAATCCGCGTCGAGGTCGAGCCCGAGGGCATCCGCCTGCCGGGCGACTGGGAGCATACCCAGGCCCCGCGGGCCGAGCTAACCCTCTTCGACTTCGGGGCGGTCTCGCTGTCGGTCCGGTTCCCGCTCACCGCGTCGCCTGCCGAGCTGCTCGAGCTGGCCGCCGCGCTCGCCGAACCGGCGCCGCTGACCGAGTCCGCCCGCCGGCTGCTGGCGCCCTGGCTCGCCCGGATCGAGCCGGCCGTGACCGACTTCGCCGTCAGCGACATGAACGAGGAATACATCGTCTTCCAGCTCGCCGGCCGACGCCCGAGCTGGCTGGACCAGCGGGCCGAATGGATCGCCGGCATGGTCCGCCTCGAGCCGGGTCCGCTGAGCCCGGCCGAGGTCCGCGAGGCCACCCGGCTGGGGATCTCCTACACGCCCACCGACCTCGTCGTGCTCGACTGGGCCGCCGGATTCGTCGCCGACACCGACTGCGCCGACACGCTCCAGGTCATCGAGTTCGCCAACGTCCAGTTGCTGGAGTTCCGCCACATCGACGACCGCCTGGATGACCGGCTCGAGGCCGCCTACCGCCTGATTCGCCCCGACCGACGCCCCTCGCGGCTGCCGAGGTTCTGGCCCCTGCACGGCGACGCCGTCCGCCAGATCCGCGAGATGGAGATCGAGGCCACCAGCCTGTTCGAACGGGTGGACAACGCGCTGAAGCTGATCGGAGACCACTACCTCGCCCGCGTCTTCGAGGTCGCCTCGGCGCGGTTCCACCTGCGCGACTGGCAGCAGAGCATCCGCCGCAAGCTCGAGACCGTCGGCGACGTCTACGACCTGCTGGTCCAGCAGGCCGGCGGCCAGCGCATGGAGGCGCTCGAGATCACCGTTGTCGTGCTGATCGCGCTCGAGATCATCCTGGCCGTGTTGCGGCATTAGAGCGCATTGCAGTTGGGTGGCTCACGGAGGGGCCGGGCCGGCCAGGAGTCGGTGCCGACAGGGCTCCGAGCCCCCGTCAGGGGGCGATCGCACGTAGCCGGGGGGCGTCAGCCCC
>DAIDHB010000464.1 GCA_027452145.1 Planctomycetales bacterium | reverse complement strand
GCGGTCCGAGCCCGGTCCCGGGGGGCTGACGCCCCCCGGCTACGTCCGATCGCCCCCTGACGGGGGCTCGGAGCCCTGCCGGCACAGACTCCTGGCCGGCCCGGCCCCACCGTGAGCCATCCATCTGCAATGCGCTCTAGTACGTCGGCAAAGACCCGTTTCAGCAGCGCGACATCCAGGCTGCCGGGCTCGCCCTCGCACACCAGCCACAACTCGGCCATGAGCCTGATGCCTCAACTCAACGAGGAACCGCGTGGTCGGTGAGCTCGCCCGTCGCGTGATAGAACTTGTCGCCGATCGTGTCACGCAGGTGAGTTGAGTGAGTCGTGAAGAAATACTGGTTGTCGTCGCCCAGGTCGGTCAGCGCGGTGTAAAGGCGGTCCTGCCAGAGCGGGTGCAGATGCAGTTCCAGCTCGTCGATGAGCACGATCGAGCGGTGAATACGCTGCGTGGCGAACTTGAGGAGCATCAAGAGGATCATCTGCTGGCCGCTGCTCAGTCCGTCGTAGTAATAGCGACCCTGATCGCCCAGGAATTCCATGTCCAGGCCGTAATCCGTGTTGAAGAGCTGGCCGATCTTGTGCGGGCGGCAAACCCGCTCGTAGAGCAGCTTAAGTCGAGAGAAGCTGATGCGCTCCGTAGCTTCGGGATCCTGGGCCACCTGCGCTCTCATCGCCAGGCTAGTCAGGATCATGCGAGGGTCTGAAGTGGGGCCATAGACAAATGTCTCAGGCGATGACCGGCCCCCAGAATCGGCCGAATCGTCCCCATTGCTCCACTCTCCGGCCTGTTCGGGATCCAGCAGATGTTTCAGCAGTCCCAGCTCGTATGGAGAGATGCGCTTCGAAAGGCCGGTTCGCTGCTGGTCGAACATGAAGATGCTACCGAGCTTTTGAAACAGCCGTGCTCCGAGCCCGGGAAGGTGGAGATTATGCGCCAGCACCTTGCGACCGCGGAACAGCAGCCAGCCATTATCAGGCTCGCAACGGTAGATCCCGGCACGATGCCGTCCTTCTGGGTCGGGGAACATCCAGTGGACCGTGACCTGATTTTCATTTGGAACGGCAAACACTCGTCTTGCCGCTGGTGTTCGGCCCGACGATGGGAATGCGGTCGCGGATCAGGCCGAGCTCGTCGGTGAAGTCGAGGTCGAGGCTCTCGATGCCGCGGAAGTCGCGGATGGATAGTTTTTGCAGCTTCATCGAAGTCGGCTCCGGGCCGGTCAAGTCGCGGCCCTGGCCACAGCGCGGGGATCGGCCGCTCACACGCTCGATTCTACCCCGGCCATCGGCCGCGGGTCGACCTCGGCGGAACGGGAGCCGCCCTCGGCCGAGCCCGCGGGCGCGATCGGAAAGCGGACCTCGAACGTCGCGCCGGCGCCGGGCGCGCTGCGCACCGCGACCGAGCCGCCCGAGGCCGTCGCGATCCGTCGCACGATCGCCAGGCCCAGGCCGACGCCCGTCGCCCCCTGACGCCTCGCCTGCGCCGAGCGATAAAACGGCTCGAACAGGTGCGGCAGGTCCTCCGGCGCGATCCCCGGGCCTCGGTCGATCACCGACAGCACGGCCGACTCGCCATCGCGCCGCGTCGCGACCACAACATCCCCGCCGGCCCCGCCGGCCCGGCCGTACTTCGCCGCGTTGTCCAGCAGGTTGTCGAGCAACTGGCCCAGAAGCGCCGGATGCGCCCGAATCCCCAGCTCATCGCCCGACGGCTCGAACCGCACGGGCGTCGCGGCGCCCTCGGGCGCGGCGCGCCCGCCCAGGTGCTCGGACACCCAGTGCTCCAGCTCGATCGGCTCGACGCCGGGAATGGCCGACTCGGTCTCGGCCCGGCTGAGGAACAAGAGCGCCTCGACGATCCGCGCGAGCTGCTCGGCGCGGCCGAGGGCCGAGCCCAGCGCCCGTCGGTACTCGTCGCCCGATCGCTCGTGTCTTAGCGCCACCTGCAACTGGCCGATCAGGACGGTGAGCGGCGTGCGCAACTGGTGCGAGGCATCCCCGCTGAACCGCCGCTGCCGCTCGAACGCGACGTGCAGCCGGGCGAGCAGGTCGTTGAAGGCGCGGCCCAGGTCGTCGAGCTCGTCGCCGGTGCCGGCCAGCGCCAGCGACCAGCCGGGATCCGCCGCATCCAGCCCCCGCGCCGAGGCGACCAGGCGCGCCAGGGGCGCCAGCGCCCGGCGCGACAGCCACCGGCACAGCCCGGCGGCCGCCAGCCAGATGGCCGCGCTGAGCGCCACCAGCATCCCGCCCAGCGTGGCGAGCGTCGCCTCCGTTGGGCCGAGCGGCGCCGCGGCGACCAGCACGAGGTACGGCATCAGTCCCTGGGCCTGGCCCGGCTCGTCGGTCGTCGTCGACATCGCCCGGCCGTCCGGAATCGCCCCGGGCCGCAACACGCGCCGTGCGACCCGCCAGTCGGCGCCGTCGCGGTCGGCGATCCGGCCGACATCGCGGCTATGGCCGTGGCCGTGGTCGCGATCGCGATCGCGATCGCGGCCGCCGCCGCGATTGGCATCGGCCTCGCGATCGCGCCCCTCGTCGTCGCCGACCGGGCCGACCGCCCGGCCCAGACGGTCGGCCAGGGTGTCATCCTCGTCGAGGTTGGGCGAACGGTCGATGGCCTTCCCCTGATTGTTCAGCACCAGCCACCGCAGCCGGTCGGCGCCCGACTCCCGGCCGAGCCACAGGGCGCGCTCGCCCGGCTCCCACTCGACCCCGCCGGGATGGATCTCGGCGGCCGCCGCCAGGATCGCCAGCGCCGCGTCGAGCCGCTCGTGCACCCGACGGTCGAGGTACGCGCGGGCCGAGAGATAAAGCGCCGTCGAGAAGATCCCCAGCGCCAGCCCCAAGGCCGCGAGGAAGATCGCCGAGAACCGCGCGGTCAGCGTCATGAGCCCTCCGACTCCGATCCCGAACCCGGCGGCGGGGCCGAGGCCGGCGGTGACTCGTACATGTACCCGCGGCCGCGGACCGTCTGGATCACCCGCGGGCCGTGCGCCTCGAGCTTGCGACGCAGCTCCATCACGTGGACTTCCAGCGTGTTCGAAAGCCCGTCGAACGTCTCGTCCCAGACGTGATCGTAGATCCTCGTCCGCGACAGCACCTGCCCCGGGTGACGCAAAAAGAAGGTCAACAGCGACAGCTCCTTGGCCGTCAATTCCAGCGGCTTGCCGGCCCGACGCGCCCGCTGCGCGGCCAGGTCGACCGTGATATCCCCGTGCGACAGCGTCATCTCCGACGAGCGGTCGCGGCGGCGGACCAGCGCGCGGACCCTCGCCAGCAATTCATCGAAAGCAAAGGGTTTGCCCAGATAATCATCGGCGCCGGCGTCGAGCCCGCGCACGCGGTCGGCCACGGCGTCGCGCGCCGTCAGGAACAGCACAGGCGCCGTCCCCCCCGCGCCGCGATAGCGCTTCAGCAGCGACAGCCCCTCCTCGCCCGGCAGCCACCAGTCGAGCACGATCAGGTCCCACTCGCCCGACCGCATCGCCCCCCAGCCGAGGTCGCCGTCGGCGGCGTGCTCGACCGTGAACCCCTCCTCGCGCAGCCCCCGGACCACGAAATCCGCCAGCTCGGCCTCGTCCTCGACGATCAGGATGCGGATGCCCATACCCCGGACTCCCTTCGACACACCGCCGACCCCGGCGCGGAACTCACCGGCCGGGTGGATGGTCCCCCGCGGAGAAGCCGCCGGCATCGTGACGTCCACCCCGCCCGTCTCACTCACTGCGCCTCATTCATGAGCTCGCTGATGCTTTCCGGTCGGCCCGGGAGGGCGAGCCTCCCGGCGAGCCTTCCTCCGCGGCTCGGCAGGAGCCTCGCCCTCCCAGCAACCAGACCGCATCAGCGGGTCTGTGGATCAGTCGTCGTCGTCATCGTCGTCATCGTCGTCGTCATCGTCGTCGTCATCGTCGTCGCGGTCCTCGTGCTCCTTCTTCGGCTTCTTGCCATGGTGGGCTTCCCCGTGCTCGCGGTGCTCCTTCTTGTCGCCGTGGGCGGACGCCCCGTGATGCCCGTGCTCCTCGTGCTCGTCGTCGCAGTCGCAGTCGGCGTCGTGGTGCTCCGTCTTCCCCTTCTTGTCGTGATGGACGGCTTCCTTGTGCTCGTGGTGCTCCTTCTTCTCGCCGTGAGCGGAGCCCTTGTGGTGCTCGCCCTTCTCGTCGTCGTCATCGTCGTCGCCGGCGTCCTCGTGCTTCTTCTTCTCCTTCTTGGCGTGGTGAGCGGCGTGCTCGTGGTGCTCCTTCTTCTCGCCGTGAGCGGAGCCCTTGTGGTGCTCGTGCTCCTCGTCATCGTCGTCGTCGTCGTCGTCGGCGTCGTGGTGCTCCTTCTTCCCCTTCTTGCCTTCGTGGGCCGACTCCTCGTCGTCCTCATCCTCGACCTGGGCGCGGACGATCTTGCCCTGCTCGGTGAGCAGCACCTCGGCCCGGATGTCGACCTCGTAGTGTACGGGCCCGTGATGGCCCTTGCTGACGCGCTCGGCCTTCTCGATTCGGGCGCCGGGATATTTCGCGGCGAGCTTCTTCCGGACGGCCCCGGGCAGGTGTCCGACGGGGATCTGCTTCTCGACCTCCAGGATCTTGCCCCTGGCGTTCATGGCGACGTCGATCGAGTGCCCCTCGACGGTCAGCTCGACCTCGTACGTGGTCTTGCCGTCCTCGACTTCCTTCGCCGCGCCCCGGACCCTGGCCCCGTGAAACTCCTTCTTCACGGCCTTCTTCACGGCCGCTGGGAGCCTGTCGAACGCGACCTTCTCCTCGCCCGCGACCGCGGCGGCGGCCACGGCCGAGAGTCCGAGAACGGCGGCCATTGCCGCCCGGAACCGGTTCCTCGTCGTCATCGTCGTTCTCCTCCGGGATGATGGCCGAGGCGCGCCGGCCCGGATGTCGGGCCGGGCGCTCGGCAGTGCGTTGAGTTTACCCAGGCTAGCTAAGATCACACTGAGCCCGAGATAAATTCCGCTTCATCGCCGCAGTGCGGATGGCCGGTCCCCGGGCCGACGCCGACGAATCATGAGGCGAACCGGTGACGTGAGTCGCCGGGTCCTGACGCGCCGGTCGTTGGTTAGGGCGAACCGGCGACGTGAGTCGCCGGGTCCTCATGCGCCGGTCGCTGGTTCGCCGGGCTCCGCGTGAATCGGCAGCGACCCGTGCGCGCCGCCGGTGGCGGGCAGGCCAGGCTGGGCGGCCCAGCCGTTCTCCTCCGCGCCGACGGCCTCCATCTCCTCGTCCTCCGGCCGCCGGCCGGCCCGGCCGAAGGCCAGGTACAGCGCCGGCATCAGCACGAGGTTCAGCACGGTCGACGTCACCAGCCCGCCGAGGATCACGATGGCCATCGGGTGCTCGATCTCGTGCCCCGGCTTGTTCCCCGCCCACGACAGCGGCACGAGCGCCAGCCCGGTCGCCAGCGCGGTCATCAGGATCGGCGCCAGCCGCTCCTCCGACCCGCGAATCACCAGCTCCAGCCCGAACGGCTGGCCCTCCTCCAGCTCGAGGTGCCGGTAGTGGCTGACCAGCATGATCCCGTTCCGCGCCGCGATCCCCAGCACCGTGACGAACCCGACCAGTGAGCCCAGCGACAGCACCCCGCCGCCGAGGATCGCGCCGACGACCCCGCCGATCAGGGCAAACGGCAGCGTCAGGGCCACCAGCGCCGTCAGCCGCACTGAACGGAAATCGGCGTGGATGATCAGCAGGATGCCCAAAAGCGACAGCACCGCCAGCGCCATCAGCCGCTGGCGCGACTCCTCGCGCGCCGCGTATTCGCCCAGGAACTCGGGGTGATACTCGCGCGGCCATTCGAGCGCCCGGACCTTTTGCTCGACCGCCTTGGCCACGGCGCCCAGGTCGGCGCCCGGCGAGATGTTGCACGTCACGTCGATCCGGCGCGAGGCCCCCTCGCGCTTGATCTCATTGGCCGCCGGCACCAGCGCGATCTCGGCACAGTCGGAAAGCGGCACGTGCGTCCCCAGCGGCGTCTCGACGGGCAAGGCGCTCAGCTTCGACACGTCATTCCGCACCTCGTCCACGCCCCAGACGAACACGTCGAAGATCTTCTGGTCGCGGTACAGCTCGCCGACCTTCGAGCCCTTGACCAGTGTCGTCGCCGCGCGGCGGATATCCCCGGCCGTCAGCCCCAGCCGCGCCGAGGCCTCGGGCCTCAGCCGCACGTCGAGCTGCGGGACCAGTAGCTGCGGCTCGACCTTCAGGTCGGTGATCTGCTTGCCGGCGGCCAGCGGCTCCATCTCCTTGTAGACTTCCTGCGCCTTGGCGCGCAGGGTGTTCATGTCCGGCCCGAAGATCCGCACCACCATCGTCGCGCCGGCTCCGGTGAGGACTTCCTTGATTCGCTCTTTCAGATACGTCTGCACGTCCTTGTACAATCCCGGATAGCCGTCGACGACCGCCTGGACCTTCGCCAGGGTCTCGGCGTGCGGCGAGTCGGGATCGATGCTGATCCAGAGCTCGGTGAAGTTCGGCCCGACGACCTCGTCGGCGACCTCGGCGCGGCCGATGTGCGAGCCGAAGTTCCGCACGCCGGGGACCGACCGCAGCTCCTTGCTGACGTTCACCGTAACCCGCCGCATCGCCTCGAGCGACGTGCCGGGCTTCTCGATCCAGTGCATCAGGAAGTCGTTCTCCTGGAAGTCTGGGAGGAACGACTCGCCCAGCCCGCGGACGCCGAATCCCGTCGCCACGAACGCCGCGACCAGGACCACCACCGCCCAGCCCGGCCGGCGGGCCAGCGGCGGCAGGATCGCGCGGTACATCGCCTTGAGGATCCGGACCAGCGGCGACTCGCGTCGACGCTCCGTGGCCCCGGTCAGCAGCATCAATGACAGCGCCGGCGTCACGGTGAGCGCCACCAGCAGCGACGCCAGGATCGCCAGCACATACGCCATCGCCAGCGGCCGGAAGAACGAGCCCGAGAGCCCCTCGAGGAAGAACACCGGGACGAACACGAGGATCACGATCAGGCTGGCGTAGACGACCGCGCTGCGGACCTCCAGCGAGGCATCCAGCACCACGCGGAACGCCGGCCGCCGCCGCGGCGACGCCCGATTCAGCCGCAGCCGCCTCACGATGTTCTCGACGTCGATGATCGCGTCGTCCACCACCTCGCCCATCGCGATCACCAGCCCGGCGATGACCATCGTGTTGAGCGTCGCGCCCGCCGCGGTGATCACCAGCGTCGCCGCGATCAACGACAGCGGGATCGCCGTCAGGCTGATGAGCGCCGTGCGCCAGTCGAACAGGAATGTCACGAGGATAATGATGACCAGCGCGCAACCGATGTACATCGCCTCGCGCAAATTCACCAGCGACCGCTCGATGAATCCCGCCGGGCGGAAGATGGTCGGATCCACGTCCACGTCCTTGAGCCCCGGGGCCAGGTCCTTGAGCGCCTTCTCGACCGCCTGGGTGACCTGAAGCGTGTTACCGGTCGGCTGCTTCTCGACGATCAGGAGCAGGCCCTCGCCGTCGTTGATCACCGCGTCGCCGATCGGCGGCGGGTACCACGCGCGCGTCGCGGCGACGTCGCCCAGCCGCAGGGGTGCTCCGTTGCGAAAAGCCACGGTGATCTTCGCCAGGTCCTCGGGCGACGTGATGGCCGCGGCGTGCCGCACGGCGATCCGCTGATTGGGCATGTCCACGAACCCGCCGCCCGCGACGATCGAGGCGTCCGTCACGGCCTTCACGATCGCGTCGAGGGTCACCCCGTTGAGCCGCAGCCGCTCGGGGTCGATCAGCACCTGATATTGCTTGTCCCGCTGGCCCCAGATCGCCACGTTCGCCACGCCGGGGATCGACATCAGCCGCGGCCGGATCGTCCACTTGGCCAGCAGGGTCAGCTCCATCTGGTTGAGCGTCTTCGACGACACGCCAATCTTCATCAGCCGGCTGGTGGAGGACAGCGGCGACAGGATCACCGGCTTGTTCGCCGCGGCCGGCAGCCGCGCCGACTCGACCGCCAGCCGCTCCTGCACCACCTGGCGCGCGGCCATCAGGTCGGTGCCCTCCTTGAGGATCAGCACGACCGACGAGAGCCCCAGCACCGACTTCGACCGGATCGTCTTGAGCCCGATCGTGCCATTCAGCGCGTTTTCCAGCGGCACGCTGATCAGGCTCTCGACCTCCTCGGTGGAGAGCCCGGGTGCCTCGGTCTGGATCTCGATCAGGGGCGGCGCGAACTCGGGGAACACGTCGAGGGGCGCATTGCGGGCGCGCTGCACGCCGACGATCATCAGCACGACTGATAGCGCCAGCACCAGTACCCGCATCCGTAGCGACGAGGAGACGATCCAGTTCATCATGAGGACAGTTCCCGCTAGCAGGCGAATCGATCGTGTCGTGGGCGGTGGCAGGGACGGCAGGCCCGCTCCGGTGGACCCGCCCATCAAATCAGGTCTTCAGGTCTCTCACGGGCGGCCGAGCCGCGGGGCCAGCTCGGCGCGGACATACTCGCGGAACCGGCGGATCCAGGCGGTCTGGACCACCCCGTCGGCCTCGTGGACCCACTCGACCAGGCGGTCGAGGTCCAGGAACGGCAATTGTCGGCTGGTGGCGCGGGGGACATACGTCCCGTCGGGCTGGAGCCAGAAGACGATCAGGTTCCTCCCGTCGAACCGCCAGACCTCGGGCACCTTCAGCGCCGCGTAAATGGCCATGCGGTCCAGCGCGCCGGGATGGATCTCGATCTCGACGGCCAGGTCCGGCGGCGGATCCACGCTCAGGTCGATGATCCGGCGGCCCGCGATCAGTGCGGCGTGGGCGAGGTAATAGCACTCGTCGGGCTCGAGCCCCCGGTCGGCCAGCAGCGACCTCCAGGTCGTCGAGCCGGCCGCCTCGCAGGCGATATCCAGCTCTTCGGTCACGGTCTCGATCAGGCGAGCGAATCGCTTCTTGAATACTTCGTGATCGATGGAGGGTGCCATCAGCTCGAGGTCTCCGCGGTCGTACGTGAGCCGGACGGCCGCCTGGTCGCCGATCGCCCGGAGGATCGCCTCGAAGCCCTGCCGGCCGACCCCTCGCAGGACGACCCGCTGCTCGGGCGCCGGCGCCAGTGGCCGCGTCGGGGCAGCCGGCAGCGAAGCACCGGTCAGGCTCGCAGGGGTCGCGTTCGGTGTCGCCATCAGAGCCGCCTCCAGGGGTCTTCCTCGCCTCTAACCCCTCACCTCTAACCCCTAACCCCTGTTACTTCTGCCCCCCGAACTCCGCCCCGTACAGTTCGGCGGCGGCCACGGAGACGACCTTTGCATCGGGCTTGAGGCCGCCGACCAGCGCGGCGACATCGCCGACGACCCGGTCGACCGACACCCGCCGCCGGGTGAACGTGTTGGCGGCGATCTCCTCATACACCCAGGTGCCGCCGAGCGCGTCGCGAATCAGCGCCGAGCGGGGCACGGCGAGGCTGTCCTCGTCCCCCTTCAGCGGCAGGGCGACGCCCACCCGCTGGCCGGGCCGGAACGCGTGGTTCTTGTTGTCGACCTCGTAGAAAAGATTCACCGTCGCCGCCAGCGGATCGCCCGAGGGAGGAGCCGTCACCGGCCGCGCCGGCCGGACGTTCGCGCCCGGCGGCGCCGACAGCAGCCCGCGGAGCGCGGGGTCCTGGCCCTTCGCGAGCGATTCGCCCTGTCCGGTCGTCTTGACGTTCATGTTCACCGTCGGCGGATCCGCCAGGGTGCCGACGCCCGCCGTCTCGCCCGGCGCCAGTCGATCCAGGTCGCCGACATACACCGGCACGCGGACCCAGATCGGATCCAGCTCGGCCACGGCGAACAGAAGCGCCCCCGAGGGCACCGGCTGGCCGACCTGGGCGTGCACGTTCTGAAGGATCCCCTTCACCGGCGCCCGGAACGTCAGCGTGGTCATCCCGGCCCCGGCATTGGGATCCCCGGCGATCTTGAGGATCTCGTCGCGCCTCGCCTCGGCGGCGTGCAGCGCCGTCTCGGCGACGTCGAGGTTCGCCTTCGCGTCCACCAGCGAGGCCTGCGGCATGAGCTTCTGCTTCACCAGCTCCTCGGCCCGCTGCATGGCGATCTTCTGGATCTTGAGCTGTTCCTGGGCCGACTTGACCTGCCCGTCGGCCTCCTTGAGCAAGGGGGCCAGCGTCGCCCTCGCCTCGGGCGACAGGATCGGCCGTACCATGAAGATCGGCTGCCCCTGCTCGACCGTCGCGCCCGGCTGCGGGATCTTCGCGTTCGGCGGCCCCTCGACCACGCCCAGAAACGGCGACGACACGGTGAGCAGCCGGCCCGGCGGGATCATCACCTCGCCGCCGTAGCTCAGCGCCCGCGGCACCGGTTTCCGCTCGGCCTTCTCCGTCGCGACCCCCAGCCGCTTGATGGCCGAGTCGGTCAGCACCAGCTTCGCCAGCTCCGATTCCTTCACCCCGCCGGTGACCTTCGACGGCGCATCGCCCTTCGCCGCATGCGCATCGGCCTTCGGCGCCGCCGAACCCGAGCCCGAGCCCCCCGGCTGGCAGCCCGCCATCATCCCGCACGCGACCATCGTCGCCGCCGTCATCGCCCCGATCGCAAGGCCCGGGATCCGCCCCCGCCGCCGGCTGCATTCATTCATCGTGGAAAACCCCCAGCGCGGCAACGCCGCGCCGCGACGGATCGAAGATGTCCCCATGCCGGCCCTGTTCTCTTGCTGTGGGACCTTGCGGACCGGATCAGGCGGCGCCGGGGCCTCGCCCCGAAGCCTTCGAGACGCCCCATCGGGTCGGTCGGTTCCCGTCCCCGCCTCCCGCTGATCTCGTTGAGCGCCGCTCCGCACGGATCTGTCCCGGGGAAGCCCCTCCATCATGACGGATCCCGCAAATCCTCGCACGTCCGGCCAAACCAACATGAGGAGGAATTTAGGATTCCGCGGCCGGTCGCAGCGATTCTTTCGCCGTCCATGCAGCAATCCAGCGACGGGCCGTCGGTGCTCGGTTCGCGCCGGCCGATCCCGCCCCGGGTCCCGCCAGACATCGACGCCCGGCCCCAATATCCGGCCGCCAAAAGAGAAGCGTTCATTCGGCCGGCCGGCCCGAACTTTTTTGATCTTCTCGGACTAATGGCCGGCTCGCTTCAACCGTTATTCTCCTTGTGCTGGGTCCGAAATGAACAGGCTTGACGTTCCCGACAAAAGTGCGTCGGGGGCCAATGTTTGCCGTAAGTCCTTGAGAATAATTGGTTTTCGTCGCTTCTGTCCCTTGACTTTCCGCGACGCAGCTTTATACTTAACTCTATTCTATCAGAGGAGTTGCGTCCG
>DAIDHB010000463.1 GCA_027452145.1 Planctomycetales bacterium | reverse complement strand
GCGGTCCGAGCCCGGTCCCGGGGGGCTGACGCCCCCCGGCTACGTCCGATCGCCCCCTGACGGGGGCTCGGAGCCCTGCCGGCACAGACTCCTGGCCGGCCCGGCCCCACCGTGAGCCATCCATCTGCAATGCGCTCTAGTTCGGAGACTGCCTTTTTTTCGGAATTCTGAACCCGGCCACGGCCGAGGGTGCAGCTAGATGATAGTCAGTGAGAGGAAACCCTCCAGGGCCCGGTAGGCTTGGGAATGACGGCCATGATCATGCTTGAGCGAGCACCCTCAGACACGGAGCTACTGGAAGACTATGTCGAGGGCCAGGACCCGGTCGCGTTCCACGCCCTCGTCTCGCGCCACGGCCCCTCGGTCCACCGGATCTGCCGGGAGGTCCTCAAGGATACTCACGACGCGGAGGATGCGTTCCAGGCCACCTTCCTGGTCCTTGCCCGGCGGGCCTCCGAAATCCGGGATCCGGAGGGACTCGGCGGTTGGCTGCGCGGCGTGGCCTATCGGGTCGCCGTCCGGGCCCGGCGGCAGGCGTCGCGCCGCCGGGAGGTCGAGAAGGCAAGGGCGGAACAGGCGTCCGACGAACACGATGCTGGCGCGAAGGAACCGTCGTTCGATGTCAGGGAGCTCGTCGACGATGAGCTGACGCGGCTGCCGGAGGAGTATCGTCGCCCGATCATGCTCTGCTACCTGGACGGCATGACGCATCAGGAGGTCGCGCGTCGGCTGGACTGGCCCGTCGGGACAGTCAAGGTGCGGCTGGTGCGGGGACGCCGGCTGCTCCGTGAGCGACTGGAACGCCGGGGGATCGCACTCGGGGCCGGCCTGCTGGCGCTGCTCTCGACCGCCAGCCGGGCGCAAGCCATGACGGCCCCGCTGGCCGAGGCGACCACGAGGGCCATGCTGCTCGCTGCCGCGGCCCGTCGTGGCGCACTGGCCCGCGAGTTCCCCAGAGCATTGAAGCTCGCGCACGCCATGGGCAGGAGCGGCGGGAGCCGCTGGGCCCGCTGGATGGTCGCCGTGCTGGTATTGCTCGCCGTGTCAACGGCCATCGTGGGCCTGGGGCAGGCGATGGCGGGCTCACCGGTCTCCGAGGTCGATCCCGCGACCCTACCCGAGAGTCTCCGCAACGTCCTCGGCGTGGAATGTCGTTGACGTCTCCGCCTGCGATGAGCTGAAGGCCGACCGCCGCGGTCGCAGCTCACCATTGGAATCTCCGCGACGGCTCCCCGACAGGCACCGTGCGCAGTCGCCTGCCGGGGTATCGCATCGCGTTCGCGCTCTCGGGAGGCGAGGCTCGGGCCTCGTCGGACGAAGATGGTACGCGCCGCGCGGCGGGACTTCATCGCCCGCCTGGCCGGCCTGACATGCGTCGTTGGTTCCGCGATTTCGCGACGGGTGGCCATCAACTCGGTTTCTTTTCTCCAGGTTTCATTCGAGGAGTCCAAATCGTGAATGAGCATCATTCCTCGGCGATGCAGGACGAGAGTTTCGGTCTGGGTTGGCGGCCGGGCGGGGCACGGTCAGGCGGAGGTCTCCCGAGGCCGGGCCGGCGATCGTTCCTCGGCCGGGGTGCGGTGGCGATCGCGGCGGCGACGGCCGCGTTCGTCGGCCGCGAGGGCCGGGCGTGGGCGGGCAATCCCAATTATTTGCCCAGCCTCTACGAGGGCGAGAACGTTCGCGAGTTCCGGGCGATCCAGACCCACGAGAACGCCCACGTCAGTTACCTGATCTCCGCCATCGAGGAGGCCGGCGGTACGCCTCGACCCAGGCCCAGCTTCGTGAACCTGACTCAGCACTCCCTGCTCGCCTTCGCCCAGACGTCGCAGGCGCTCGAGAATACCGGGGTCGGCGCCTACCTGGGCGCCGCGCCCTACATCTCGCAGGGCGCGTACGTCGGCGCGGCGGGGTCGATCCTGGCGATCGAGGCCCGACACGCGGGTTATCTCAACGTCCTGCTCGACGAGGTCATGACTTACAACGTCAAGAAGCAGGCTCCCAGCTTCGAGAGTCCACTCAGCCCTTCCCAGGTGGTCACCCTCGCCGGCCCCTTCATCACGTCGCTCAACGGAGGACCCGCGCTGACCTACTCGACCGATCCGGCCGACATCGGCCCGGCCAACGACCTCGCGATCCTCAACTTCGCGCTCGCTCTCGAGTATCTCGAGGCGACCTTCTACAACATCAACGTGCCGATTTTCTCCTGATCGAGCGTCCTGTCGAGGAGCCACACGCATGCCGCATACGCGACCACTCACCGGCTGGATCGCCATCGCCATCGCCATCGCCATCGCCATCGCCCTTTTCGGCGGTCAGGCGCGGGCGCAGTCGCCGGTCTCTGAATCGGAGCTCGAAACGTTCCTCGGGCTCAACCAGGGCGACCTGACCGGATTGAACAACGGACCGGTGACGAGCGGTTCGGCGATCAGCCAGTCGATCACGGTCTCCGCCGGAGCCACGCTCACCTTCGACTACGACTTCCTGACGAACGCGCCGCCGCCGGGGACCGGGCCGGGCGGCCTGCTCGGGGCGCTCGATCCGTTCGCCTTCATCACCACGCCGACGCTCACCGACTTCGTCGACAACTACTACAGCTACCCGACGACCATGGCCGCGGCGCCCGCGGGGACGGGTTTCCTCTATCAGTCCGGCTACAACTCGTTCTCCGAAACCTTTACGAATGCAGGGACCTACACGCTCGGCATCGGCGTCGCCAACGTGACGACGGATACCTATCGTTCCGGGCTCCTCCTTGACAACTTCAACCTGACGGGCGGGACGCTGAATAATCCGATGTTCGCGACCGGCGACTTCACCGGCTGGTCGACGATCGGGAATACCAGCGTCGTCACCTCGTCGTTCGGCGTGCCGCCGACGAACGGCACGTACCAGGCGCTGATCTCGACAGCCAGCGTGCCCGAACCATCGTCTCTCGTCCTTCTGGCGACGGGTGCCCTGGGCACCGCGATCGTGATCCGTCGGAAGGCGGTGTCAAGGACGAGGCTCGGCGAATTCTGAGAAAAATCCATCACGCCGGCGGGCCCGCTCCATCCTATTCATCCAGGGGACCCGCCGGCTGGCTTTGTCTCGCCGGCCGGCCTGCTGACGACACCGCGGGGGTCGCGTGGGACTCAAGGATCGGAATCATCGGGTTCATTTCCCGACGAGCCGACGCTCCATGGCGCTCTCCCTGGACTCCTCTCGCAGCCACACGGCCCGCTTTTCCGCCTCATCGCCGCGAGCCTTCTTCACCGAGTTCTCGAGCTGGTTGACGGTCTTGACGCGGGTATAGTTCATCAGCACCGATTTCTTGTGTTCGGCCTGATCGAGGGCAAGCCGGGCCTTCATGACACTGAGATCCAGCGCAGGCTTGTTGGTCATCACCAGGAGGCGTTTCTCGGCCACGCGTGTGGCCCATTCGTCATTCTCCTGGGCTCGTGCGAGGTCCGCCCGGGCCAGCTCGATCTCGCGGTGGATGGCGGCGAGCTCCCGAGGGAACGTCCCCTCGGTGTATTCCTCGACGGCGATCTCGGCCAGCTCGCGGGTCAGGCGGGCAATCTGATAAGTCGCCCGCGCCTTGCGGGTGGCGAGCCGCTGGGCTCGAAGCTGGTCGCGCAGCGGCTGGCCGTCGGCGGGGCGGGACTTCGCGGCGGGTAAGCTCGCGGCCGGCGCCTGGGGAGCCGGGGCGGAAATTGACCCGGCGAAAACCAGGCCGATGCCCAGGGCGACGGGCGCCAGCACCGTTGTTCGTCGGCCATCCAGCCGGGCGAGAAGGAACCCCATGGCGGTGCCTCCGCATCCAGGGAACGAGTTGGGGCCGCGCGCTTCCGTGCGCGATGCCTCCGACCGTGGAGCTCGGCCCCCTGTGCGGTGCGATGCCCGGAAACGGCGGCCGGCGCGAGCGCCGCCGGCCGTCGTTCCATCACTTCCCTAATGCGTCAACCGTGCCGATCCTGGACCGATATTCCGGTTGCGGCCGAGCGTTTCAGGCGACCGAGGGGCTTGCCGGAGACAGGCCGTTGAGGGCGGGCTCCGGCGGTTTGCTCCGGCCGACGAACCACGGATAGACCGCCGGCAGGACGAGCGTGGTCAGCAGCGTCGAGGTGATGATGCCGCCGATCACGACGGTGGCCAGCGGGCGCTGGACCTCGGCGCCCGGCGTGGTGGACACGGCCATCGGGATGAAGCCCAGTCCCGCGACCAGGGCCGTCATCAGGATCGGCCGGAGCCGGACCACGGCCGCCTCGCGCGCGGCCTCGTGCGACTCGACGCCCTCCTGGCGCAGGTGCTCGACGGCGCTGACCCAGACCAGGCCATTGAGCACGGCGACGCCGAACAGGGCGATGAAGCCGACGCCCGCCGAGACCGAGAACGGCAGCCCGCGCATCGCCAGCGCGAAGACGCCGCCCGTGGCCGCCATCGGCACCGCGGTGTAGATCAGGATCGCCAGCCTCATCGACCGGAACGTGCTGTAGAGCAACAGGAAGATGAGCAGCAAGGCCACCGGGACGACGATCAGGAGCCGCTGCGTGGCGGTCTGGAGGTGCTCGAACTGGCCCCCCCAGCGCAGGACGTAACCGCCCGACTTCGGCATCGTGACCTGGGCGTCGATGGCGGCCTGCGCCTCGGCGACGAAGCTGGCCATGTCGCGGCCGCGGACGTTCACGCCGACGACCGCACGGCGCTGGACGTTGTCGCGCTCGATGGCGTCGGGACCTTCCTCTTCCTCGATGTCGGCGAGCTCCTTGAGCGGCACGGCCCGGCCCATGGCGTCCTTGACCCGGATCGAGCCGATCCGCTCGGCATCGGTCCGCCACGACTCGGGGAGCCGGACGCGCAGCGGGTGGCGGGCGGACAGGCGGACCTTCGCCCTGTCCCTGTGGACTGAGTCCTTGGCGTCGTCCTCGAAGATCGTGCCGACGGTGGTCCCTCCCAGCGAGCCGACCACGTCGAGCACATCGGACGCCCTGATCCCGTACCGCGCAAGCTGGTCGCGGCGGACCTTGATCCGCAGCAACGGCAGGCGCCCGGCCGTCGGGGTCTTGATGTCCGCGGCCCCGCGGATACCGCTGATGACCTGCTTCACCCTGAGCGACAGCCGCCGCAGCTCGTCCAGGTCGGGTCCGTAGATGATCGCCGCGACGTCGCTCTTGACGCCAGCGACGAGTTCATTCACCCGCATCTCGATCGGCTGGCTGAAGCCGAAGCTCACTCCGGGAACCTTCTCGGTCAGCTTCTCCTCCATCTCCTTGATCAGGTCGTCGCGGGTGAGACCCGGCCGCCAGTCCTCCTGCGGCTTGAGCATCGTCCACACGTCGGTCTGGTGCGGGCCCATCACGTCGTTGGCGATCTCGGGGCGGCCGGTCTTGCAGTAGACCATCCGGACCTCGGGGATCGCCTTGAGGATGTCCTCGATCTGGGTCGACGCCTCGACGGCCCCCTCGAGCGACGCCGACGGGATGCGGACGGCCTCGATCAGGAGATCGCCCTCGTTGAGCCGCGGCATGAACTCGCCGCCCAGGTTCCACCCGACCGGCACGCTCGCGGCGATCAGGCCGAGCGCGAGGATCACGGCCCAGACCGGGTGCGCGACAAAAGCCGCCAGAGCCGGCTGATAGACGCGCTTGACCCACCGGACCAGCCAGACCTCCTTCTCGCTCGGGCGGTCGCTCAGCCCCATCGAGGCCAGCACCGGCATCAGCGTCAGCGAGAGCACCAGCGAGCCCAGGAGCGCGAAGATCACCGTGAGCGCCATCGGCCGGAACATCTTCCCCTCGGTTCCCTGCAAGGCGAGGATCGGCAGGTAGACGATGGTGATGATCAGCTCGCCGAACATGGTCGGTCGGCGGACCTCGACGGCCGCGTCCCGGATGATCTCGACCTTCGGCCGCGTGCCGCCCTCGTGCGCCAGGCGCCGGACGCAGTTCTCGATCATGATGACGCTCGAGTCGACGATCAGGCCGAAGTCGATCGCACCCAGGCTCATCAGGCTGGCCGAGATCCCCGTGGCGAGCATGACGTTGGCGGCGAACATCATCGACAGCGGGATCGCCAGGGCGACGATCAGCCCGCCGCGGAGGTTCCCCAGGAGCACCAGCAGCACGACGACGACCAGCGCGCCGCCAGCCATCAGGTTGTGCTCGACCGTGCCGAGGGTCGAGTTGATCAGGTGGGTGCGATCGTAAAGCGGCTCGATCGTGACGCCCGCCGGCAGGCTCTTCTGGAGCTGCTCGATCTCGCGCTTGACATCCTCGACCACCGTTCGGCCGTTCTCGCCGATCAGCATCATCACCAGGCCCGTGACGATCTCGCCCTGACCGTCGCGGGTCGCCAGCCCGGCGCGGATCATCGGGGCGGGCGTGACGCGCGCTACCTTGCCGATCGTCACGGGGACGCCGTGGCGCTCGTCAATGACGATCGACGCGATGTCGTCGACGTTCCTCGCCTGGCTGACGCCGCGGATATATCGAGCCTCGCCGTTGTGCACGAGGTAGCCGCCGCCGACGTTGGCGTTGTTCGACCGCAGCGCGTCGAATACGTCGGACATCGACAGCTTGAGGTTGGCCAGCTCGTCGGGATCCGGCTGGACCTCGTACGTCTTCATCTCGCCGCCGTGGGCGTTGATCTCGGTGACGCCCTCGACGCGGCGGAGCTGATAGGCGATGAACCAGTCGAGGATCGTCCGCAGCTCCATCGGGGTGATGCCCGACTCCTTCGTCGCCTTCACCTGGAACTGGAAGACCTCGCCCAGGGCCGTCGAGATCGGCCCGAGTGCGGGCGTGCCGTAGCCGGGCGGGATCGCCGCCGCGGCGCGGGGGATGCGCTCGCCGACGAGCTGGCGGGCGCGG
>DAIDHB010000462.1 GCA_027452145.1 Planctomycetales bacterium | reverse complement strand
CCCGACGACAAGAGGCGGAAGCGCGCCGTGATCAAGGCCCGGGCCCGCGGCCGCCTGGCCGTGATGGACCGGATCCCCATGCCGAAGGACAGGGGCACGCCCTGGGGCGAGGGGGACCGCTGGCCGCAATGCCTGCGATCGAGCCAGGGGCGGTTCACGCCGCCCTCGATCCTTACTGGGAGCCGCATGAATGGCGGATGAGAACCAAACGACCAACCCTCCGGAGACGACCACGACCATGGGCGAAGAGAACAAGTCCGGCGGCAGCTCCGTCGGCGACATCGCGAGCATCCTGGCCAATTACGTGCCGCGCGGCGAGCACGACGGCATCCTCGACGCGCTGAACGCGCTCGACGAGGAGAACGCCGAGCTGAAGGCGAAGCTCAAGGCGTTCGACGGGATCGACCCCGAGAAGCTGAAGGCCCGCGTCGGCGAGCTGGAGGGCAAGGTCCGCACCCGCAACCACCGCGACGCCTTCAACGCGATCGCCGACGAGCTCGAGATCGACCCCGACTTCCGCGACGACGTCTTCGACATGGCGAAGTGGGACATGTCGAAGGACGAGGCCGACCCCAAGGCGATGAAGGCCCACTTCCGCGACTGGCTCGACGCGAAGGACGCGCGGAAGAAGTACCTCAAGGCGAAGGAGTCGGCCGAGGAGGGCACGGAGGGCCAGGCCGAGGGCAAGACACCCCCGGCCGGCGACAAGGAGAAGGGCACCCCGCAGCCGCGGCTGCACACTGAGGACACCGGCCGCGGCGGCCCGTCCGCCGGCGGCAAGATGTTCCGCTACCGCTCCTCCGACCTCTCGAACCACGAGTGGATGAGGCAGAACGCCCAGGCGTACGCCAGGGCCGCGGCCGAGGGCCGCTTGCAGAAGATCGGCTGATCGTTTTTCCGCCCAGCGTCCCCATCGTTCCTTGGCAACTGAACTGAACTGAACTGACACGTCCCATCCACGGCGGCCGGGAACCGCGGTCGGACAGAGGAGTCCGCTTCCATGTCCAACACACTGACCGGGATTTTCGAAACCCTGGTCATCCCGGCCGCGGTCGAGGCCGCGGAGTCCCTCAAGTACACCAAGGCGGCGCTCGGCGGCATCTTCTGGGATTACCAGAGCACCGAGGGCCACATCGGCCAGACGCTCAACGTCAACGTGCCGGTGGTCAATCAGGGCGACACGTCGGACATCGGCTCCGGCCCGCTCCAGCTCAGCGACACGGACCACCAGACGGTGGCGATCGTGATCGCGAGCCACCCGTCGGTGTCGTTCGTGATCAAGAGCTGGGACCAGGTCCGCACCCCGGCCCAGCTCCGCGAGCTGTACATGCAGCCGAAGCTGGAGTCGCTCCTCCGCTACAACAACGCGCTGCTGACCTCGCAGTTCAACGCGACGAACTTCAACGTCTACTCGTGGACGCCCACGGGCACCAACGAGATCAACCGCACCGACCTCGCGTCGGCCTGGGCGCTCCTGGCCAATGCCGGCGTTCCGGTGTACCAGCGTCAGCACATGCAGCTCCTGACCAACCCCACCTGCTACAGCTCGATGTTCGCCGACACGAGCTTCTACCAGGCCCTGGTCGTGGGCGAGACGGCGGCCGAGCTGATCCAGCAGCAGGCCCTGGTGGTGCCCCAGCTCAACATGACGGTGAAGTTCGACCAGCAGATGACCACGCTCTCGACCGGCAAGCAGCCGGCGCTGGCGTTCCACCGCTACGCCGTCGCCGGGCTCTGCGTGATCCCGCCCTCGAACAAGGGCGTCGGCCCGATCGAGGAGACCTACATCCGGCCGGTCGCCGAGGCGCCCAACTTCGTCGTCCAGGTCCAGGCCCAGTACGACATCAAGGAACAGGGCACGATCATCCACATGCACAACATGTGCGGCTACAAGATCGTCCGCCCCGAGATGGGCGTGTACGGCCACACCGCGTAAGCCGCCGCCCCGGCGACGTCGCCGGCCCCCTCGATCGACCGACCGATCCATCTCCTTCCTGAGGACTGAACCGCCATGGCCAACGCACTGGTCACCCAGCTCGACGCCGGATCGCTGATCCGCGAGTCGGAGATGGGCGAATACATCCCGCTCAACCTCGTGCTCCTGCCCAACGGCACGGCGCGGGGCATCGCCTTCCCGAAGGTCACGACGGGGAACAACACCCCCTATGGCTACCTGGCGACCTTCGTCATCCCCCCAGGCCTCACCCTCACCACGGGGCTGGAGGTCTACCTCAACACGACCGACGACGGCGCCTTCGCGGGCGACCTGGGCAGCACGACCGTCTTCGGCGTCACGGTCAAGAAGGTCACCGCGGCCAACACGAACATGGGGTCGGCGGGGACCGAGGTCACCGCGACCATCACGATGGCCGCCGCCAGCGGCCAGCTCGTCCAGACCATCGTCGCCGTGCCCAACGCCGACCTCAACGGCGCCGCCGCGGGCGACACGATCTGCGTCCGCATCCGCCGGATCGGCGGCAACGCCAGCGACCTGGTCAACGGCCGGGTGCTGATGCCGGCGGCCCACGTCACCACGTACTGATCCTCCCGCCAGGTCGCCGCGGCCCGGGCCGGGTTTTCGCCCCGTCCCGGCCGCCGGCGGCCCCACTCGAACGGGTGCGCCGATGTCCTTCGCCACGCCGATCAACGACGTCCTCGGGCTCCAGCTCGCCGCCAATTACACGGCCGGCTCGGGGACCATGACCCTCCAGACGGGCCAGGGCGCGAAGATCACGTCGGTCCCGACGCTGATCACCGTGGTCGTCCACGCGGACTATCAGACCGGCACGGGGGAGATCGGCAACAAGGCGTATTACCTCGTCTCGGCGGTCGCCGGCGACGTGTTGACGGTCGCCGTGGCCGACGGGTCCGCCGACCGCAACTTCTCGGCCGGGGATTACGTCGACTGCCGCCCCGAGGCGAAATTCATCGTCGACCTCAACTCGGCCGTCGCGACCCTCCAGGCCAACGTCGGCACCGTGCCGGCGGCCGTGCTCAAGGGTGTCTCAGGTGCCCTGGCGGCGGCCGTCGCGGGGACCGATTACGTGGTCCCCTCGGGCTCGATCACGGGCACCGCGTCCAACGTGACGGGGACCGTGACGACCGCGCACGGGGGCACCGGCCTGACGGCCGCCCCGGCAAACGGCCAGCTCCCGATCGGCAACGGGACGGGCTACACGCTCGCCACGCTGACGCCTGGGACCGGCATCAGCATCAGCGACGGCGCTGGCTCGATCACGATCGCGATCAGCACGCCGATCCCGGTCTCCGAACTGTCGGCGGACTCGGTCACGATCACCGCGGGCGCGGGCCTCTCGGGCGGGGGACCCGTCACCCTGGGCGGCTCGACGACGATTTCGCTGTCGGTGCCCGTGTCGATCGCAGACGGCGGCACCGGCCAGACGACGGCCGCCGCCGCGTTCGGCGCACTGATGCCCCTGACGACCACGGGCGACATCCTCTACGCCAGCGCGGCCAGTACTGCGGCGCGGCTGGCGGGGCCGACCTCGGCGACCAGGCAGTACCTCACCTCGACCGGCACCGGCACGGCGGCGCAGGCCCCGGCATGGTCCACGATCGCCGCGGCCGACATGCCCGTCTTCGTCGCCTCGGGCGCGAGCCACGCCCCCGGCGCCGTGCCCGACCCCGGCTCGACGGCGGGCACCACGCGGTTTTTGCGCGAGGACGCGACGTGGCAGGTGCCCTCGGGCTCGTCCTACGCCCCGCAGCGCAGCTTCCAGACCACGTCCGGCAGCATGACCATCCCCTCGACCGCGACCATCCTCCGCCTGTCCGCGATCGGCGGCGGCGGCTCGGGCGGCTCGGGCGGCCGGTACGCGGCGGGTACGGCGGCCTATGGCGGCGGCGGCGGGGGACCGGCCGGCGGCACCTTCGGGCAGGAGTTCCTCGTCTCCGACCTGCTCGCGATCGGCACGACGATCAGTTGGTCGATTGGCTCAGGCGGCGCGGCGGTGGCACCCCCCTCGACCGACTCCACCAGTGGCGCCAACGGCAACGCGGGCGGAAGCACGACCGTATCCGTCGGCGCAGTGACGATCCTGTCGGTTACCGGCGGCCACGGCGGCAACGGGGGGAGCACGAGCAACGGCAACGGGGGGAGCACAGGCGCCGGCCTGCTCAGTGCGGGCTCGGGCGGCAACTCGTCCGTCACTGGCAACGCCGCCAACGGCACCAACAGCCCTTACGGTAACTACCCGGCGGCGGCGTGCGGCGGCGGCGCGGGCGGCGGCCTGTCAACGGGGACAGTGGCGTACAACGGCGGCTATGGCGGCCAGCCGCTGTGGCCCCTCGGCGTGGGCAGCGCGACCCCGGGCACCGGCGGGACGACGGGCGGCAACGGCGCCAGCGGCGCCTCGCCGATCACGGCGTTTTCCGACGTGATCCAGGCCGGCGGCGGCGGCGCGGGCGGCGGCGCGTGCAGCAGCAGCACCGGTGTGCCGGGCGCGGGCGGCGGCGGGGCCAGCTACGGCGCGGGCGGCGGTGGGGCCGGCGCGACCGTAAACGGGGTCACTCTCACGGGCACGCAGGGGTACAGCGGCGCGGGCGGCGGCGGGTGTCTCTTGATGGAGTGGTTCTGACGCGGAGTAGATAAGCGATGGCTCAATCGTTCACGCTCAAGCAGCAGCAATTCATCCAGCGGTTCAGCTCGGCCAGTGTCGCGCTCATGGCGGCGGTCGACGCGATGCAGGCGCTGGCGGCCGAGTTCGCGTCGGACGCCTACGGCACGGGCGGGGCCAATGCGCTGACGGACGCCGTGGTGCAGGGCGTGCTGCCGGCGGCGACGGCGCTCCAGGTGGCCGAGGCCGTGGGCACGATCAACGGGGCGAATCAGCTCCTCTCGATCGCCGGGCAGGGCAGCAGCGGCCGGGCGTACCTGGAGATGATGCGGCCGTGATCGGGCAAGACCGGAACCCTGGGATCTGACCGATGGCCCAGCAACAATCGCCGAGCTGGGGCGGCGCGGCCTGGGGCCAGGTCGCCTGGGGCGCCAGCCTTCCCTCCGCTCCCGTCGGGTCGCTCGTCGTGTATGTCGACCCCGCGCGGTGCGTCCTGGTCGCGAACGATTCCGACATCTTCGCCGTCGACCCGAAGGCCGCGGAACTCATCCACTAGCGGGCCGAGATGCTCAATTTAGAGATCGTCCAGGGCGCGAAGGGCGACTGGGTCTTAGGCGCGATCAACCGCGCCGACGGCTCGACGCCGACCGGCTTCCTCGCGACCGATACCCTGACCGCGAAGGTGTGGGCCGGCCAGGCCCAGGCCGCGCTGTTCACGCCCACGGTCTCGTGGAACGACGCCACCCAGGGCTATGTGAACCTCTCCGTCGCCGCGGCCCAGTCGGCCGGCCTCGACGCCGGCGGCGTCTACCAGATCCAGGTCTTCGCCAGCCGGTCCGGCTCGGACGAGTCCTGCATCTGCTGGGTCACCCTCACCTGCCTCCCCGCCGCGGGGACGGCCACGCAGTCGATCACGACCTACTGCGTCGACACCGACCTCCTGACCTACGCCCCCTGGCTCGAGGAGCTGGTCGAGTCCACCAGTGACACCGAGGGCTTCTACGACCAGCGTTATCGCGCCCGGCAGTGGCTCGATCGGATCATCGTCTCGCGGGCGAGGCCGCTGGCGTTCATCTTCAACATCTCGACGCCCTTGACCCCCTGGGGACCCGTGGAGGCCCCGAATTACGTCATCCAGGGGTATTTGCAGGCGAATTACCTGCTGGTGCGCGACAGCACGGTCGAGATCGTGGCCCGCAAGGCGATCGGCCACATCTGCGAGAAACAGTTCAGCCTCGACCCGAACAACCCGGTCTGGGAGAAGCGAGCCCGGCATTTCCACGGGACGGCCGCCAACCGGGTCGCGACCTACCGCGCCGAGATCAACATCTCGTCGGCGCCGCTGGTGACCGTCTCCGACCCGACCGGCGGCGGGGCGCAGGCCCTGGCCGTGATCTCCGGCGGCGTGGTGACCCAGGTCCTGCCCCAGCAGTTCGGCAGCGGGTACACCAGCCCCACGGTCGCATTCGCGCAGGGCACGGGCACCGGGGCCGCGGCGACGGCGATCGTCTCCGGCGGCCTGATCACGGGGTACACGGTCACCTCGGGCGGCGTGGGCTTCTACCAGAAGGAGACGCCCGACATCGCCTTCAACCTGGGGATGATCTCGTGGCGGTGACCGGTCGCTTCGTCAAATCCACCCGCACGCTGGTCTGGGAGGCGGTGAAGACCTACCTCCGCAAGGCCCCCGGGCTGTCGGGGGTGAAGACCTGGTTCCTGTTCGAGGGCGACCCGAAGAAGGACGGCCGCGAGTGGTCCTCGGGCGACCTGCCCGCGCTGGAGATCCGCCTGGGCTGCGGCGGACCGGGGCGCTGGATCGACGAGGCCCGGCAGTCGTCGACCCTGGTCTTCACCCACCGCTTCGCCTGCGAGGGATCACGCCAGACCGACCTCCTGGACATGTGGGGCGCCATCGAGGGCGCCTGGTTCGACGGGACCAATACCCTCCAGACCACGATCCAGAGCTGGCTCGCCTGGCAGAAGACGATCACCGGCCCGGTGCCCGAGGTGAAGCGGGTCGACGGCGTCCTGGCGATGTTCGGCACCGGGGTTATCACCGTAAATATGGACTTCGACACATGAGAGATTACCACACGGCCACGAACTGGCGACGGCCCCGGCCGTCGGGGGCCGAGTCTCCGCCGCCGTGCGTCCTCTGCGGCAAGCCCACCGACCAGGTCGCCGACTGTGACCTGCCCGAGCTGCCGCCCGTCCCGCCGGCCCCGCCGACGGCGACCGACCCGGGCCATCCGGAGATCCCGGCCGTGCCCCCGTGCCAGGCCTGGCACGTCCCGATCTGCCCCGCGTGCTTTTCCTCCGCCTCGAACCCGCCGACCCCCGCGGGAGCCTGAGCCATGCAGCGATTCCTCCGCCTCACCCAGGAGGCCACCTTCGGCACCTACAACAGCCTGGGCACGGCGATCTACGTCCGATTGAGCGCGCCCAACTCGTTCCTGCCGATGACCGACCCCGAGTGGTGGGAGGTGATGGACGGCTCGGGCCTGGGCGCGCCCGCGCTGATGGGCTCCGCCACGTCCGCGCTGACCTCGACGCTCACGACCGAGGTCACGTACACCCAGGCCCAGTTCCTCCTGGGCTGGGGACTCCAGCGGGTGAACTCGGCCCAGACCTCGCCCTGGACCACGGCCGAGCTGCCGAATGACCTGGCGAGCTGCACGGCGGACTTCGCATGGTCGCAGTTCGACACCACCACCCTGAAGACCAAGCGGTTCCTGGGCGTGAAGGTCGCGTCGGTGAACCTCACCTGCTCGCGCGACAACCCCAAGCTGATGGCGACCTTCCAGCTCGTCGCCTCGACGCCCCAGGGGAACAGCTTCGACAGCTCGTCCGACCCGACCCTCACCGCGCCGGCGCTGACGGCCTATCCGTCGGATGTCGTGCTGTTCCAGCACATGAAGGGGAACGTGACGGTCGGCGGGGCGAGCCGGTCGAACTTCGAGACCTGGACGTTCCAGGCCGCGGGCAAGCTGAACGCCTACTTCGACGAGAGCCGGTTCGCGAATTCCATCCGCCTGGGCGGCCGGCGGATCACGGCCTCGACGCGGATGCGGCTGAAGTCCACGGTCAGCGACCGCAACACGTACGAGAATGCGACAGTCCAGGCGGCGCAGCTCGAATGGTCCAACGGGACGCACTCGATCACGCTGAACATGAACAGCCAGAATTACATCCGTCCCTACAAGGAAGATCTCCCGCTCGATCGGGAGGTCTACTACGGGATGGGTCTGTCCTCGCTCCTCGACGCGACGGCCGGCAACGACCTGGCCGTCACGTTCACCTGATCGATGGGCGCGCTGCTCGATCGCAACCGGGCCCTCCTCGCCCGGATCGAGAGTCCCCGCGGCCCGGCGGCCGAGATCGAGGCGCTGTTCCGCCGGGGCAAGGCAGAGCAGCTCCTGGCCGGGCGCGAGGCCGACGGGTCGCCGTTCGCGCCGCTGGCCCCCTCGACGCTCAGGCATCACGAGGGCTCGACGACGCCGCTGGTCCCGCACGGCCCGGCGTCGCGCGTGATCTCGGGCTATCGCGTCGACGTCGTCCCCGAGCCGGGCCGGCTGCGGGTCGAGGCGTCCTGGCCGGGGATCTCCTGGATCCGGTTCCACCAGACGGGCACCCGGCACATGCCGCGGCGCGACCCGGGCGGCTTCCGCCCCGAGGACGTCGCCGCGGCGCTGCGCCTCTTTCGCGATTGGCTGATGCGCGATGGATGAGATCCAGAAGATCATCCTCCAGGTCGAGAACCAGGAGAAGCTCCGCGAGCTCAACGCCGAACTGGAGAAGGAGGACACCCTCCTCCGGCAGCTCGTCCGCACCAACGCGGCGTTCAGTACGGCGCCGACGGTCGCCGCCATGGAGGCCTCGGCCGCCAAGGTCCGCGACCTGAACGCGCAGATCAGGGACCTCGAGAAGTCCACGGGCACGCTCCGGACCGGCGGACTCCTCCAGCTCTCGTATGTCCTCGACGACCTCACCAACACGACCGGCGGCTGGGAGCGGAAGCTCGCGTCGATCAGCAACAACATCCCCGGCCTGGTCGCATCCCTGGGCGGCTCGGCGGGCATCGCCGGGGCGATCGGGCTGATCGGGACGGCGGCGATCGCCGCGACGCCGGTCATCCGGGCGATGGTCTCGGCCTTCACCGGCCCCGAGGGGATGCCCGGCGTCAACGCCGTCCTCGACGACGCGGCCGAGCGGATCAAGCGGCTCCAGGGCGAGCTGGACCGCATCCTCAAGGCCCGCCCGTTCCGCGAGAAGGAGTCGGCCGAGGCCACCGCGTTCTTCATCGGCGACGTGGGCGGCGCGCAGGTGACCCGAGGCGCCGCGGCCGCCCTGGCCCAGGCCGGCGAGGGCGCCCAGATGACGGCGGAGGAGCGCGCCCACGAGGCCCGGCTCATGTTCGCCGTCCACCAGGCCGAGAAGACCGGGGAATACTGGGCCCAGACGATCACCCGGCTGAGGCTCCAGTCGGCGCGGCAGGAGATCCAGGAGCGGATCGCCAGGGCGAACGAGTCCGCCGCCGGCGAGCTGGTGGCGCGGGCCCCGGCCGACGAGGGCGCACGCCGGAAGCTCCAGGACCTCGCCCGGCGGTTCCCGGGCGGCTTCCCGAAGAACTTCGCCTCGCAGCTCGGCGAGCTCACCCCCGAGGCCCTCGACGCCCAGGACGAGGCGATCCGGGCCGACGAGGAGGCGACCCGCGAGTACCGCGAGCGGAAGCGGGCGCGGCGGAAGGCGGTCGACGAGGACCTCCAGCTCAACGAGCAGGCGGACGCGGAGAACCTCCGCGAGTTCCGGGCGAACCGGGCGAAGCGCCGCGCGGGCGTTGACCTGGATATCCAGCTCAACGAGGAGGCCGACCGCGACAACCTCCGCGACTGGCGGCGGGCGAAGGCGGAGCGGGCGCGGGCCGAGGCCCAGGAGGCCCGCGACCTCGAGCACGACGAGGCGGCCAACCTCCGCGACTGGCGGCAGGCGAAGCGCACCCGCCCGATGCGGGAGGCGCGCCAGTCGGCCATCTCCGCCGCGGCGAGCCTGGGCTTCACCGGCCAGTTCGCCCCGAACACCGCCGAGGCCGACGACATGGCCCGCGACATCCTCCGCAAGATGGCCGACGGCCTGACCGCCCAGCAGGCCGCCTACGCGGCCGTGGTCGGCAAGATGCGGCAGATCCAGGCCGCCGCCTCGCAGTACCGCAGCGCGATGGACGGCCTTGCGGGCTGGCAGGCCCACATGGGCACCGGCGCCGACTGGAACGGCCAGTTCTCGGCCATGCCGCCGATGATGGGCGGCGGCTTCGGGTTCTCGGGGTAATCGATCCTTGGCGACGACCCTGACGGTCAACGGGACCGCGTACAATCAGTCCGGCCGCAAGGCCGCGGGCCTGCTCGTCGACGGCTTCGGCTGGGACGTCGACGGCGACTACTGGCTCGAGTTCCACGAGGTCGTCGCCGGCCCGCAGCCGAGGTTCACCGGGCCGGTGAACGTCTCGCTGGCGAACACCGGCGGGACGCTCTTCGCCGGCCAGATCGTCGGCGTCCAGCCGGCGTTCGACGGCCCGATGCGGACCTGGGGCTACCGCTGTTTGGGCCTCAAGTACCTCGCCAACTGGATCCCGGTCACCGCGACCGACGGCTCGGGCTACATCCGATTCAACGTCAGCCCCACCGATCCCCAGTATTACAACGCGTCGCTCGCCGGCCAGTCGGTGGGGCAGATCCTGTCCTACTGCCTCTCGCAGCACGCGACCGCGCTCTCGGCGATCGGCGTCTCGACCGACGCGACGACGTCGAGCGAGCTGTCCGCGCTGACCCTGGTCCCCGTCGACGAGGTGGATGTCACCGGCGAGCATCTCTGGTCGGCCATGGAGGGCGTGCTCCGCAAGTGGCAGCGGAACATCCGCCTGGTGATCCTCCCCTCGGGCCTGGTCCGCGTGGTCGACATCACCGCGGGCGCGGCCCACACCCTGACCCTCGGCACCGACCCGGTCGACCCGCCGCTGTTCTCCCGCAACTGGACGACGTCGGCGACGAGGGTCACCGTCCGCGGCCGCGGCGTCATCGAGCCGGGGTACGTCTCGACCCTCGCCGGCAGCCTCACCCCGGCCTGGACCTCGGGCGAGCAGTCGTCCTGGACCTACAGCGACTTCACCAACCCGACCGGGCCCTCGACCGACTCGGGCACCGTGACGGCCATCAACAGCCCGACACAGGTCACCGTCCAGAGCTCCAGCCCGTCGAAGACCTGGGCGACGAATTACTGGAACGGCCTGCAAGCCTGGATCTACCTGTCGAGCTCGACGGGCTCCGGCCTGACCTACACCGAGTCCCGCCCGATCACGTCGTGCTCGGCGCTCACCGCCGGCGGCACGGCGACGATCAACCTGGCGTACAACCTCCAGAACAGCGGGGCCGGCGCGTACAATTCCTACCAGATCATCGCCACCAATGTGCCGCTGGCCTCGGGCGGACTGTACGACGTCTGGCGGCTGTACAATGTCACCGACCCGGGGTCGCAGATCGCCAACCACCTGGTGATGAATTTCCCGGCCCAGGTGCCGTTCATCGGCGTCAACGGCCAGAGCGCCACGCTGACGAGCTTCCCCACCTGCCAGATCGTCGGCCCCAATGGCGCGGGGCCGGCCCAGTTCAACGTCCTGCCGGCCACGGGCCAGGTCCTGTTCATCCGCCCGGTCGTCGAGGCGATGAACTCCGCGAGCCAGCTCAATAGCGGCAGCTACACGACGCCCTCGAACGTGTACATGCTGCTGGCCTACAGCCGCGGGGCGCTCAACACGACCTATCCCAGCTCGGGATACACGGGGACGGCGTACACGCAGGCGGGACTCCAGCGGACGCAGACGGTCGACGTGTATAGCTGGGGCTACGCGGGCAACGTCAGCCCGATGAACAACCTGGCCCAGATGCTCTGTGTCGCGGTCTCGAACACGCTCGTCGAGGGCACGGTCCGCTACAAGGGCTGGTACGCGACCTGCCAGGATCCCACGGGCGGCCACCTGCTCAATTTCGCCGGCCATGGATACACCACGGGCGATGAGGCATTGAATATCCCGGTGCGCACCTGGTCGGTGCGTTTTTTGAACTCGGGCGGCGGCCTCAATTACCTCACCGAGATGCACTGTTCCACCCGGCAGGACCCGCGGACCGGGGCCGACCAGTACATGCACCTCTCGAACCTGGGATCGAGCCTCCAGCTCCGGCCGTTCGAGGCCGGCGCGGGGAGCTTCGGCGCCGGAGGCCCGTCGTACCAGATCGGCAATTTCGGGCCGGCGTCGGCCGGCCCCGGCTTCGCTTACGGCGGCGGCGACCCCGACGAGGACACGCCCCGCGGCCGCCGCCGGCGGCACCGGCTGCTCTCGCGGGCCGAGCGGTTCCAGGCGGCCGAGGAGCACGCGGCGATCGACGCCGACCAGCGGCGCAACGCCGAGCTGGCGGCGCAATACCACGAGAGGCACCGGGACGACGCGCCGGCCGCGCGGGCCCATTCGGGCCTCACCGCGGCGCAGCGATCCGCCGTGGACGCCGACCAGCGGCGCAACGCCGAGCTGGCGGCGCGGCGGGAGAGTTCGCGCCGGGCCGGGCGGCTCCGGGTGGACCCCAATCTCCGGCCGCCGCCGGCGCCCGAACGCCTGGCCTCGGCGCCCGACCAGGGCGACCGGCCCGCGCCGCCCACGCCCGAACAGGAGCGCTCCGCCCCCGGCCAGGGCGGCGACTGGGGCACCGCCGAGGAAGGATGAGATGACCGAGCACGACGCCCGCATCCTCGGCCTCGAACGCACCCTGGCGGACGCCCTCCGCGCGATGGCCGACCTGGCCGTACGTCTCGCCGCGGCCGAGCAGAACAAGTGGGCCATCGGCGGCGGCGGCGCGTCGGGCGGCACGAGCTCCGGCGGCTATTACGGCTGCATCACCTCGGCCGACCTGCCGGCCGGGTCGGGCGGGACGCCGACCTCCCTCGCGAGCCAGACCGTGTGGCAGATCAGCTCCGGCGCGAGGGCGAATCTTAGCGGCACCCACACGATCTACAACGACACCGGCGCGGATGTCCCCTCCGGCTCACAGGCCATCCTGTCGTCCAACCCCGACGGCACCTACACCGTGGTCGGAGTGGCCTGCACGGCCAACCCCTGATGCCCACCTTCAGCGACTGGGACCTCGGGGGCTGCAACTGTGCGACGATCAAGATAATAGTCGCGGGGTGCGCGCAGCTCGGCTATCCGGGGCTTACCGTCCAGGTCTACGCCTCGTCCGGCGGCGCGCTCCTCTACTCGGGGACCACTGACGCCTCGGGCGCCGTCGACACGGGGATTCGGGCCGGGGGCACTTACTACGTCGTCATCGCCGGCCAGGGCGCACGGTGGCAGGGCTACGCGCAGTCGGATTCCCTGACGCCGTCGAGGACGGTCTACAATGAACTCCCGCTCGTCGTCGCCGCGGGATACTCGTGCATCGCGGGCTGCCTCCAGCCGGCCCCGGGGACTCTCCATTACACCGGGCCGGCCGGGACGCTGACTCTGACGGGCTCCGGCATCTGGGTCGACTCCGGGAATACCGTGCAATTCTCCTGGAACGCGGGGCCGACCGCCGGGCTGCTCTATATCAATACCGGAGTGCGATACTCCGACTCGACGCCGACGTGCCCGATCGGGCTGTCGGCGTCCTTCTCCGACGGCTCGACCGTCACGGAGTGACGGCATGATCCACGACGAGGCCCTGGCAGCAATCGCGGGCCATCCTCACGCCTGGCGCTTCCGCCAGCTCTGCGACGGGGCGAACCCCGACTGTGAGCAGCGCGACGCCTATCGTCGGCTGGTCGTCCGCCTGGCCCGCGGCGAGGTGCCCGAGTCTCCGGGGCCGCCGGTCTCCTACGGCGACGCCGCCCCTCCGGCCGCCGGCGGCTGCTGCGGCGGGCCGCCCCCGTGACGATCGCCCCCGAGGACCTCGAGCTCGTCCGGCTCGCCCAGGACGGCGACCGCGAGGCCCATCACGCCCTGGCCGCGCGGTGGCGGCACTGCGCCCGCGCCGCCGTCGGCCG
>DAIDHB010000461.1 GCA_027452145.1 Planctomycetales bacterium | reverse complement strand
GCTGACGCCCCCCGGCTACGTCCGATCGCCCCCTGACGGGGGCTCGGAACCTCGGTGTGTGTGGCTGCGGTCCGAGCCCGGTCCCGGGGGGCTGACGCCCCCCGGCTACGTCCGATCGCCCCCTTACGTGGGCTCGGAGCCCTGCCGGCACAGACTCCTGGCCGGCCCGGCCCCACCGTGAGCCATCCATCTGCAATGCGCTCTAGGGCGCCTGAACATTCTCTGGAGGGTGTGTGAGATGCCGCGGCCCGTCGAACGCCGGTCGCCTCTCAGCCCGGTTCCAGACAGAACCGGTCCAACGAAGCGACCCGAACCGAGACGGCCGTCACGTACTTCGGGCAGCCCTGCCCGACGCGGGCTGTCGGGCGGACCGAACGGGCGGGCGGCCATAAAGTAGGTCGGGCAGTCGTGCCCGACGCGGGCGGGACCGGCGGGCGGTCGGGTGGTCGGGACGGTCCCGACCGGACCGCGTCGGGCACGACTGCCCGACCTACTTTCGAACGATTCTCACACAAGCTCTGAGGCGAACCGGCGACGTGAGTCGCCGGGTCATGCCGGAAGAGAAGGTACCCGGCGACTGAGTCTGTCCCTAAAGGGCGGCTGGGTGGCGTAGGGTGGGCGTTGCCCACCGATGGAGGCCTCGAACTGGTGGGCAATGCCCACCCTACAAGGCGGTTTCGGAGCCTTCCGGAACAGACTCTCACGTCGCCGGTTCGCCAGGGTACGAGAAAGAAAAACCTGGTCCCGCGCGTCAGGTTCGGCGACGATTCCGTTACTCGATGGGTGGACCGAATACCGTTCGTCCCGGAGGACCGCCCTCATGGCCACCGTCGCCCCCAATCGTTGCCCGTCCTGCGGCGCCGAGCGCCCGGCCGACGCCCCTCGCGGCCATTGCCCCCGCTGTTTGCTTCGCGCGGGGTTCGACAGCGGGTCGCTGACCCTCACCCGCACCGGCGAGCTCGGCGCCGCGGTCGACCTGGGCGATCCGCCGGGCGTGCTGGAGACGCTGGCGGCCAGCGTCGGACCGGTGCCGCGGGTCCTGCTCCGCGACACGGATCCCGGCTCCGAGCCGCCGCTGGTCCGCCCGCCCGACCGAGGCGCCGCCGACCCGGCGGTCCGCTACCGGATCGACGGCGAGATCGCCCGCGGCGGCATGGGCGCCGTGCTGAAAGGGCGAGATCCGGACCTCGGCCGCGACGTGGCCGTGAAGGTCCTCCGCGAGGACCTGCGGGATCGCCCCGAGCTGGTGAAGCGGTTCGTCGAGGAGGCGCAGATCGGCGGTCAGCTCCAGCACCCGGGGATCGTGCCGGTCTACGAGCTGGGGACCTTCGCCGACCGCCGGCCGTTCTTCAGCATGAAGCTGGTGAAAGGCCGGACGCTGGCGGAGCTGCTGGCGGAACGGCCGGCGGGCGGGGACCTGCCGCGGTTCCTGTCGATCTTCGAGGCGATCGCGCAGACGGTGGCGTATGCGCACGCCCGCGGGGTGATCCACCGCGACCTGAAGCCGTCGAACGTGATGGTGGGGAGCTTCGGGGAGGTGCAGGTGATGGACTGGGGCCTGGCGAAGGTCCTGCCGCGGGGCGGTGTGGCCGACGACGATCGGGCCGGCCGGGTGTCCGAGCAGGAGACGCTCATCGCCACGGCGCGGAGCGGCGGCGGCCCCGATGCGGAGCTCTCGCGGGCCGGCTCGGCGATGGGCACGCCCAGCTACATGGCGCCCGAGCAGGCGCGCGGCGAGGTCGGCCTGGTCGACGAGCGGGCCGACGTGTTTGCCCTGGGCTCGATCCTCTGCGAGGTCCTCACGGGGCAGCCGGCGTTCACCGGCAGCGGCTCGGCGGAGATCCTGCGCAAGGCGACGCGATCCGACATGGCCGAGGCTCTGGGGCGGCTCGACGTCTGCGGGGCCGACGCCGAGCTGGTGGCCCTGGCGCGCGACTGCCTGGCGGCCGAGCCGGTGGGCCGGCCGCGCGACGCGGGGACGGTCAGCGCGCGGATCACGGCGTACCTGTCCGGTGTGCAGGAGCGGCTGCGCGCCGCGGAGATCGACCGCGCCCGCGCCGAGGCGACCGCCGCCGAGGAGCGCCGCCGGCGCCGGCTCCAGCTCGGGCTGGCCGCGTCGCTGCTGGCGCTGTTGACGCTCGGCGGCGTGGGCTTCGCCTACGAGCTGAACCGTCGTCAGGCGGCGGCGGCGCGGGCGGACCGGCTGCTGGCCGAGGCGCGGCTATTGCGCGACCAGGCCGTCGCGCAGCGTGAGGATGTCGCACGTTGGGAGCGTGCCCGCGACGCCCTGGGCCGGATCGGCGAGGACGTCGGCGGGTCGGCCGCGGCGGTGGCCGAGCTTCGGCGCGAGGTCGAGGCCGGACAGACGGCTGCCGAGGCCGACCGCGACCTGCTGGCCCGCCTGGTGGACATTCGCTCGGCCCTGGCCGACGATCCGGACGGCTCGGCGACCGACGCGGCCTACGCCGACGCCTTCGCCGCCGCCGGGGTCGACCCGGACCGGGTCGACCCGGCCGGTGCTGGCGCCGTGGTCGCCCGCCGCCCGAAGCCGGTGGCCGCGGCGCTGGTCGCGGCGATGGACGACTGGGCGGCCGTGCGCCGTGCCCGCAGCGCGAAGGGAGCGGGCTGGATTCGGGTACTGGCCGCCGCCCGCGCCGCCGACCCCGACCCCGACCGTGCCGCCCTCCGCGACGCGCTGCTCGTGGAGGACAGGTCCGAGCGACTGAAGCGGCTCCGGCCGCTGGCCGGGCGGGCCGACGCCGGGTCGTGGGCTCAGACGAGCCTGGGCCTTCTGGGCAGCGCCCTGGCCGGAGCGGGCGACCTGGACGCGGGAATCGCGGTGCTGCGGCGGGCCGCCTGGTCGCATCCGGAGGACGCCCAGATCCACTATGCGCTGGGCCGGTTGCTCCAGGGCGCGCGGCCGCCACAGGCGGAGGAGGCGATCCGCGCGTATTCGGTCGCCTGGGCGAGGCAGCCGGAGCTGGGCGGGCATGATCTGGCGCACGCGCTGGAGGGGCGCGGCCGGGGCGCGGAGGCCGAGGCGGTCTGGCGCGACCTGGTCGACCGCAGGCCCGGGAACGGCCGCCACCTCGGCTGTTATGGCCGCCACCTGAAGGAGCGGGGCCGCGGCGCGGAGGCCGGAGTGGTGCTCGCCCAGGCGATCGCGGTGTATCGCGAGGAGGTCCGCCGGAAGCCGGACGATGCCGCGGTCCACAACAACCTCGGCAACGCCCTGCGCGAGTCGGGCGACCTGCTCGGGGCGATCGAGGCGGACCGCGAGGCGATCCGGCTGGAGCCCGACGGCGCCCTGCACCACTACAACCTCGGCATCGCCCTGCGCGAGTCGGGCGACCTGCGCGGCGCGATGGCGGAGTATCGCGAGGCGATCCGCCTGAAGCCCGACCTCGCCACGGCCCACACCAACCTCGGCGTCGCCCTGCTCGCCTCGGGCGACGTGGGCGGCGCGATCGTGGCATGCCGCGAGGCGATCCGCCTGGAGCCCGACCTCGCCCCGGCCCATTCCGTCCTCGGCTTCGCCCTGCGCCAGTCGGGCGACCTGAGCGGTGCGATCGCGGAGTATCGCGAGGCGATCCGCCTGAAGCCCGACGACGTCGAGGCCCACACCAACCTCGGCTACGCCCTGAACGACTCGGGCGATGTGCGCGAGGCGATCGCGGAGTTGGACCAGGCGCTTCGCCTGAAGCCCGATTACGCCGAGGTTCACTGCAACCTCGGCCAGATCCTCGGGCGGGAGGGGCGGTATGCCGAGTCGCTGGCCGAGTTTCGCCGGGGGCACGAGCTCGGCTCGAAGCGGCCCGCCTGGCCCTATCCGTCGGCCGAGTGGGTCGCCGAGGCCGAGCGGCTTGCCGCCGGGGCCGAGCGGCCGGCCGCCCAGGCCGGGCGGCTCTCGGCGATCCTGGCCGGCAAGGACCGGCCGGCCGACGCCGCCGAGCGACTGGCGTTCGCCCAGATGGCCTACGATACGAAGCGGTACGCCGCCGCCGCCCGGCTCCTGTCCGAGGCGCTGGCGGCCGACCCGAAGCTCGGCGACGACCGACAGGCCGGACACCGCTACAACGCCGCCTGCGCCGCCGCGCTGGCCGCCGCCGGCCGTGCGGAGGGCGAGCCGCCGCCCGATGCCGCGGCGAAGGCCGGGTTGCGCCGCCAGGCCCTCGACTGGCTGCGGGCCGAGCTGGCCGCCTGGTCGAAGGTCCTCGACTCCAGGGACCCGAAGGCCCGCTCCGCCATCGCCGCGATCCTGCAACACTGGAAGCAGGACCCCGACCTGGCCGGCGTCCGCGACGGGGCCGCCCTGGCGGCCCTGCCGCAGGCCGAGCGCGACAACTGGAAGGCCCTCTGGGCCGAGGTGGATCGCCTGCTCGACCGAGCGGCGAAGGACCGATGAGACCTGTCCCGAGTGCCGCGTCTCGCTGAAGCCTGTGTGAGAAGCGTTCATCGAGCGAAACAAGGGCGATGCGGCTCGAATGACCCCTCATCCGCCCTTCGGGCACCTTCTCCCCGCGGCGCGAGCGGGGAGAAGGGGACGGCTGGCCGACACTCCTCGCGTCATCCGCCCAGCAGCGTGCGACCCACATCAGGGGGCCTCTTCCACGCCTTCTGATTCACGAGCCCGCTGATGCTTTCCGATCGGGTCGGGAGGGCGAGGCTCGTCCGAGCCGCGGGGCAAGGCCCGGACGGAGCCTCGCCCTCCCGAAACCAGACAGGATCAGCGGGTCCGTGTGTGAGGGCCTGACGGCCCTTCTTGCCGCGGTAACGTCAGGGCGAGGCCCCGGGGCGGGTGGCGGCGGGCACCGGCCCGGTGCCCGGCCCGGGTGCCGGGCCCGGGCGCGGGAGGGCCTCGGAGCCCGGGGCCGCCGGCGGCGTCGACAGCGGCCCGCCGGGGGGCGTGAGCCGGATCGAGGCCACACCCGCGGCCGAGCACGTCGCGATGATCCGCGCGGCCGGCTCGTACCGCAGCCGCTCGTCCGCCACCAGGCGGACGCGCAGGCCCCGCCCCTCGAGGAGCCTCGTATACCGCCGGAGCCGCTGGCCCAGCGTGGCCATGTCGGGGATGATCGCCTCACCCAGCCGCAGGGACCTCAGCTCGCCCAGGTCGTCGGCCTCGGCCCGGACCAGGAGGTCGTTCTCCAGGTCGGTGTCGGCGCGTCGCGAGCTGCGCAAAGGGGCACGCCCCTCGACCCGCGTCGGCAGGGCCGCCGGCGTGGCGGGCAGCTCGAGGTCGACATGCGTCTCGGCCGACGGATTCTTGAAGGTCAGGACGAAGAACGCCAGGAGCTGGAAGGCCATGTCCAGCATCGGCGCGACGGGAAATGCGACATCCTCGGGCGGGCCCGGCCGATAGCGCCGCGCGGGGCTCGCCCCCGGTTCGACCGCCTCGTGCAGCGCGGTCGTCGGCTCCCGTTCGGGGCCCGAGAGCTCCATCCCCACTCCGAGATTCGATCCCAGGCTCATCGCCCGCGCCTCCTCAATACGATCAGGCTGAAATGGGCGAACCCCCGCTCCTGCGCCGTGGCCATCGCCCGGCGGACCGACCCATACGAGGCATCGCGATCCGCACGCAGGATCACCACCGTGGGCAATTCGTCGTCGGCCGCGCGGGGATCGCGCAGGGTCTCGAGCCCGGCCCGGCGCGACCGGGCCTTCTCGGCCCACCACGCCGCGGCAGCGTCCTCCTCGAGCCACTGGCCGCCGTTCTCCAGCCGGCCGCGCGCGTCGATCACCACGGGCAGCCGGTCGAAGGCCAGGTCCGCGCCCGGCAACGCCGCCGGCGCCAGCGGCAGCCGCACCGCCCGGCTCGCCCCCTCCAGGCGCGTCCCGAAATGCACCAGCATCATGAAGAACGTGATGAGCTGGAGCACGACGTCCAGAAGCGGCGTCAGGTTGATGTTCAGGATCGCCGAGCTTGGGGTGCGACGCGCCATGGGGAATAGGGGTTAGGGGCTAGGGGCCAGGGATTAGGAAGCAGGGACCAGGAGCGAAGAGCGAGGAGCGAGGAGCGAGGAGCGAGGAGCGAGGAGCGAGGAGCGAGGAAGACAGGCCAGGGGCATCGCCGTTGCCGCCGCGACACGTCGAGAAGGAGCGGCCCGAGGGGCGGAGGAGGAGTCGTGATTCAGGAACCCGGGCGACAGCGAGAAGACACGCATCGCGCCCTGAACCCAAACTCCTAACCCCTAACCCCCAATCCCTAACCCCTGTTTCCCGGCCCCTAACCCCTATTCCCGATCTCCGCCATCGGGCGGCTCGGCGGGCGGGAGGGCCGGCCGGCTGGAGTGGCCGCCTCCGGCCGCCGCGGCGGCCATGGTGGCGCTCACCGCGAACGGGTGGGCGTGCGCCGAGGGATTCGATCCAGCCCCGCCGGGGCCTGTCGGAGCGCCCGCCGCACCCGCGCCGGGGCCCGAACCCGGGCCGGCCATCCGCACGCCGGGGGCGAACCGCTCGAGCAGCGGCTCGGCCTGGATGCCGACCTCCAGCGACAGCCGGGCGATCCGGTTGCGGAACATCGCATAGAAGTAAATCGCCGGGATCGACACCGCGATCCCTTCGAGCGTGGCGAACAGCGCCGTCGAGATCCCCTGGGCCAGGTCGCTGGCCTGCGGCGACGAGCCCGCCTGGGCAATCACCCGGAACGCCATGATCATACCGTACACCGTACCCACCAGGCCGATCATCGGCCCGAGCGTGCCGACCGTGGCCAGGTACGTGGTGCGGTGCTCCATGTTCATGGTGACGTCCTCGTTGGCCAGCTCCATGGCCCGCTGCGCCGGCACCAGTCCGGCGGGCAGCTTCCGAACCCCGGCCGCCAGCACCCGCGCGAAGAACGAGCCGTCCTCCGCCAGACGATGATAGGCCTCGGTGTACTTGGCCTGGTCGAGCAGGTCCTGCACCTCGTCGACCAGCTCGGCGGGGGTGGCGATCGTCGAGCGGAAGTGCAGGAACATCCAGACCACCAGCATGACGAGATACACCGACATCAGCAGGATGACCACGCCGATCGGCCCGGACGCCCGGAACATCCAGACCAGGAACGACTGGTTCCCCTCGCCCTGGTCGCCAGCCGTCGCCGCACCGGCCCCCGAGTCGTCCGCCGCGGAATCGGCCCGTGCCCTGCCAGCGCCGCCGGCGCCGCCGCCGCCGGGCGTCGTCGACGATGCCCCCGCACCCGGCTCCTGCGCCCGCAACACGCCGGTGCCCGGCCCGGCCATCGTCGCCAGCCCCAGGCCCGCGGCCAGCACCAGCGCCGGGACCAGGAATCGGACCCGTCCGGTGATTACCAGTGAACTCACCCTATCCCCCCACGCGACTTGCGGCCTGAAACGCGGATGTCTCACGTCGTTCCCAGCTTATCGCAAGCGACCGTCCAGCGGCAACGCGCCAGGCAGGCAGACACCGGGGCGCGGGGGGCGGAAACATCGCTCGGACGAACGACCTCGTCGCACGAAACCGCCCGCCCGGCACTCAATCGCTGGTCCCGTCCCGGTTCGCCCACACCCCGTCCGCAGACGCAGACGCCGACGCCCCGAGATCCCGGACCGCGAACAGCGAGAGAGGACCGTCCGAGGCCGAGGATCCGCCTCCATTGACCAGTTGCTCGATCGTCGTGTCGCGGAGCAGGCTCTCGACCCGCTCGATCCCCTCGTCCAGCCGCCGATGGAGCGCCGCCAGCGGCCCGTCCTCTTCCGACCCGCCGGACGGAACGGCCGCGAGCCGCCGGATCGGGTCGACCGCGTTGATCACGTCCAGCAGCGTCAGCTCCTCGATCGGCCGGGCCAGCACATAGCCGCCGCGCAGGCCGCGCTGGGCGTCCACCACCCTCGCCTTTCCCAGCGACTGCAACACCTTCGAGAGATAACCCACCGGCACCCCGGTGACCGCCGCAATCCGTTGCGTCGTCATGGGTTGCCCCACATGACTCCCCAGGAACACCACCGATCGGAGGGCGTACTCGGCCGTATGCGAAATCATGGTCCACCTGTCATGCTGGATATCAAGATCCACAAAATCGACCCCGTTGTTGTAGGCAGCGAGGGGGCAACCCTCCAGACCCGGAACTCGACAAATCCCGGAAAGCGGTTCGATTTGTTGACACAACAATCGAGTGGAGGGCTCAAGGCGGCTTCTGGCGTGTTGCATCCAGGAGCCTCGATCGCCGATCATGGAGGAGGACGATCGATCAGGATCATGCCCGCGGAGGGCTCCCGCCATGGTGCTTCACGATCATTTCCGCCCCCCGCTGGGGGCTCGCCGCCACTGGCACGCCTTCCACAATGCCTGGGCTACCTACATCGCCTCGGACCTGAACGGCTGGCTCCCCGAGGGCTACTTCGCCGAGCCCAATGTCCAGTACGGCATCGAGATCGACGTGGCGACTTTCGAGGAGCCGGGATTTGTGCCGCCGACCACTCTCGCCTGGCCGGGTAATTCCCAGGCGGCAGGCTGGAGTGCCCCGGCGCCGACGCAGACGATCCCGCTGGTGATCCTCACCGACATCGTCGAGGTCCTGGTCTTCGGCCGCGAGGGCGGCCCGACGCTGGCCGGGGCGATCGAGCTGGTCAGCCCGGCGAACAAGGACCGGCCCGAGAATCGCGACGCCTTCGTGACTAAATGCGCGACCTATCTTCAACAGGGGCTGGGCCTGGTGGTCGTCGACGTGGTCACCGATCGGCGAGCCGATCTTCACCGCGACCTGCTGGCCCGGTTCGGGGCGTCACCCGTGCGGGCCCCCGGCCCGGCCGGGTCCCACAACTCGGACCTGCACGCCGATTCGTATCGCCCGGTCGAGCGCGACGGCCGGCCCAGCCTGGACATCTGGCACCAACCGCTGTCAATCGGCGAGCCGCTGCCTAGCCTGCCCCTCTGGCTCCCGGGCGCCCTCTGTCTTCAGGTTGACCTGGGCGCGAGTTACACCCGCACCTGCCGCGAGCAGCGCATCCCGGCCGGAGCGTGATGTCCTGGAGGGCCGGACGCGGGCGATCAGCCGCCGTCCGCGCGAGTGACCCCGACCCGGTAGGCTCGCCCCTGCCGGCCGAGGATCTCGATCTTCACCCGATGGCTCGAGTCGTCGACGACCGGCCCCTTGAAGAACAGGGCATTGTAGAGCGTGATAAACTGCTTCTCGAGCGCCGGGTTGTCATCGTCGGGGCGGGCCGGGATGACCTGGATCGGCCCCGAGCCGTTGGCGATCGCCAGCGAGACCTTGTAGCAGAGGACACCGGTCTCCGACTCCGGCCGGCCGTCGCGGCTGCGGACCTCGACCACATACGCCGTCTCGCCGTCGATCGGCACGACCAGTCCCTTGACGCCCCCTTCCTCATCCACCGGGGTAATCAGGCCGGTGCGTGACGTCTTCCGCGAGACCAGGAAATCCCGGTCGGTGAGCCAGCCGAGCTTGTACTTCTGCCACGTCACGTAATCGTTGGCACCGGTCAGGCAGCCCATCAGGTCCCACGAGCCGATGAATCGCTGGATGTCCTTGTAGCGATGCCGGTCATCCTCGCGCTTCGTCGCCGGGGTTGAACGGCCCAGGGTCCGGTCCTGGATCTCCTTGAACCGGGCCTTGTTCTCGTTGTAGCTGTACAGATCCGGCAGGCCAAACACGTGCCCAGTCTCGTGGGCCAGCACCTTCCAGCCCCAGGCCGGGAACCGGATGTCGTTGCCGAAGGTGACGGCATGGCGGATCTCGGCGCCGCCCGCGCGGATCCCCACCCCGGCCCGGGCCAGGAACGTCGGCGAGTTGGGCGTCCCTTTGTTCCGCGAGGCGACGATGTAGACGATGTCGTACTTGCGAAAGTCGACATCCCCACCCGCCTTGCCGACAACCTCGGCGATGTAAGTCTTGTGCGTGTCCCAGGCAGCCGTGTTATAACGCTCCCAGGTGGATTCGTGGTCCATCGCAATCCATCGGTGCCGAACGTCGACCTTCAGGTCCATCAGGCCGCGCGACGCCCTGCGGAAGAAGCCTTGCGCCTCGGGGACCAGCCGGCTAAACAGGTCCTTCGTCGACTCCTCGGCCAGCGCATCCGGAAACCGGGCAAACAGCATGATGGCCCGGATCTCGCCCCTGGGTCTCAACAGGACCCGGTAATCCGTCCGCCCTTCCCAGAACTCGGGCGGATTCCGCCGCCCCGACGCCAGCCCCAGAAAGCCGTGGTCGCGCGTCTGCGCCTCGGCCCCCGTCGCCAGAAGCCCCACGGCCACGACGGCCATACTCACCCATCGCCCACCTCGACCGGCTGCCCCGCTCGCCCCGGCGTCCATGGCATCCCCTCCGGTTCGGCGCCAGAACCGATGCATAACCGCATGTCTTCTAGCATTGCCCCTGAGTACCGTCAATAACCAACCCCTGGCCCACTCCCACCCGGGCCGTCAACTCGCCACCCGGCCTGTTGAGCGATCCCCAACCTGGCTCTCCCACGGAACAGGATAGGAAAAATAAGGAGCCTGGAAAAAATGTTGGAACAAAATGGAGCCGTCAGCGTCTATATAAAAAGGTCGGTCCCGTCTTTGGCAAATCGGTCGAAGGTAAAAAAGCAAACCAGTCCCGGATGGCGGTACGCCCACCATGGACACATGGTCGAGAAGACGCCCAGGGAACTCTGATAGCACGCAAATTGGATGGTTGCCTGCTGGTGAGTTTTGAGGCGCACGCCGTCTTGCTTGCAAGACGGACATGGTGGAGGCCCCGCCGTCCGGGTGACTGGGGAGAAAGAAGGACGGACGGCGCGGGAAAACGCGCGAACGAACCCAAGTCTCAGGTCGGATGGCGCCTGGAAATCGCGCGAACGAACCCAATCTCGGAGATCCGGCAGCGCGGGAAAACGCGCGAACGAACCCAATCTCCGGGTCCGAGGCGCGTGGAAAACGCGCGAACAAACCCAATCTCCGGGTCCCGGGACCCGGAAATCGCGAAAACGAACCCAATCTTCACTCTTTGCACACGATTTCTTCACGACTTCTTCACGTTTCGAGCGATGGATCGGGTGCCGAGGACGGCGCGACCGCCCGAAGACCGCGCGAACGAAGCCAACCCGATGATCGATCGTCGGGCGAGAACCGTTGGATGGATCAGGAGGATCTTGGCGCTTGGGGTGATCGTAAGCTCGAAGTCTGTATCGATACCCTCGCGTCGGTTCGCCTTTCGCGAATCGGCGATCGGGGTATGATCTGCGTCCATGCGCCGGGGGCACGACCGGCCGGAGGGGGTTCCGGCGCGGCGGGTTCGGGGCGTGGTCAGATCAGGACGATCGGACATGGCACGCATCACGATGGGCGCGGAGCGCTTCGGGGCCGAGGCGAGCGAGGCCGAGTACCTGGGGCTGGAGACGGGGGACATCCTGTTTTTCCCGCAGTCGCCCCCGCTGGTGTCGGAGGCGGACCGGGCCTTCCTGGTCACGCAGAAGCAGGTCGACGCCTCCTATCACAAGAACGTCAGCTACCGGCCGCGCGAGGACCGGCTCAAGGGCGTCGATCAGGACGACCCGGCGCAGCGGGCGCGGGTCCACCAGATCATGCGGGACTATTCGCGGAAGACGATCGCCTTCATGTCGACGCTGCTGAACAGGTATGCGGCGACCTGGAAGATCGACTACGCGAGCTTCCGGCCCATTGAGGAAGAAGGCCGGCAGGTGGCGCTCCACTCGCGGAACGACCTGCTGCACTTCGACTCGTTCCCGACGCGGCCGTCGCACGGAGACCGTCTGCTGCGGATCTTCACCAATATCCACCCCGATCGGTCGCGGGTCTGGGTCACCACGGATGCGTTCGAGGCGCTGGCGGGGCAGTTCGCCGACCGGATCGGCCTGCACCGCCGGCCGGGCCCGCTGGAGGCGTGCAAGGACCTGACGGTTCGAGCCGCCGCGAGGCTGGGCCTGCCGGTCGTGGATCGGCCGCCGTATGACCGGTTCATGCTCCGGATTCACCACGCGATGAAGGAGGACGCCGGGTTCCAGCAGTCGTGCCGCAAGGACCGATGGGAGTTCCCCGCCGGCTCGAGCTGGATCGTCTTCACCGACGGAACGAGCCACGCGTGTCTGAGCGGGCAGTACATGCTCGAGCAGACCTTCATCGTCCGCCGGGGGAGCCTGGCGTTCCCCGACCGGGCGCCGATCGCGGTCCTCGAGCGGCTCGCCGGCTGCCCGCTGGCGCGGAGCGCCTGAGGTCGATTGACGTGACGGCCCGAGCGGATCAACCATGGATCGTATCCCTGTCGGCGGCCCGAGAGCCTGTGAAGGAATCGATCCCGAAGAACAGAGAGAAGAGAGCGAATCGATGCGACGGGTGACTTCGCATGCTGTTCTGCTGCTTCGCTCTCGGCTCTCCGCTCCTTTTCGACGATTCTTTCACATCCTCTGAGCGGAAAGGTACACTCAGGCCGGCCCTTTTCGGCCAATCCGCAGGCAACGGAATCCCGCATCCCATGGCGAGCAAACCGCTCCGAGTGGAGATCCTCGACGACGCGATGGCGGCCGTCCTGCGGGCGAAGAGCCCCGCGGAACGGTTGGCCATCGCCAATGGGATGTGGCGCTCCGCCCGGCGGATCATCGAGGCGGTCCTGCGGGCCGAGCAACCCGACTGGACCGACGAGCAAATCCGCCGGGAGGTCGCCCGGAGGATGTCGCATGGAGCCGCTTGATCTGCTCCGAATCCTGGCCGCGACGTTCGAGCGGCTCGGGCTCGAGTACCTGGTCACCGGCTCGATGGCAACCATCGCCTACGGCGAGCCTCGATTCACGAACGATCTCGATATCGTCGTCGCCCTCACCGAGGAACGGCTCGATTCGTTCTGCGACGCGTTCCCCGAGGAAGACTACTACCTGAGCCGGGACGCAATCCGCGAGGCAATCCTGCACCGCCGGCAGTTCAACATCATCCATTTTGCGTCCGGATTGAAGGTCGACGTCATCATCCCGGCCGACGACGAGTTCGAGCGGAGCCGCCGACGGCGCGGCAGAGCGCTGGAGCTCGGGCCGGACTGGCGGGCGCGGTTCGCCTCTCCGGAAGACGTGATCCTGCGGAAATTGCAATACTATCGGGAGGGAGGAAGCGAGAAGCATCTGCGCGATATCGCCGGCGTCTTCAAGATCCAGGGAAGCCGCCTTGACCTCGACCACATCGCCGAGTGGGCCGGGCGGCTGGGAGTCGCGGAGATCTGGCGAGACCTACTTCGGGAGATGTCAGGACACACGGGTCATGCGGAGTGAGTCGGCGATCGTCGATCCACCTCCATTTGCGAGTCGCCCCCAATGAGATTCCCCCGCATCCCCAGGCGATGGCGGCTCCGGAGCCTGATGGTCCTCGTGGCCGTCTCGGCGGTGGGGTTATTCGCCTATCGCGAGTACCGCGAGCGCGGGCCGGTCTACTGGGAGATCGCGCGGATGCGGGTCGGCGGGGCCCCGACCCGGGCGAATGCGGCGCTTGGCCTCGGGCTGCTCGGCCCGCGGGCCTCGTTCGCGACCTGGGTCCTGGACGGGGCCCTTGATGACCCCGACGCGAATGTCCGGGCCGAGGCCGCGTACGCCCTGATCCGGCTGGGGTCGCGGTCGCCGCGGCTGGTCCCCATCCTGGTCGACCAGATTGAGCGCACGCCGGAGCCCGAGCCGGGATTCCATCCCGAGACGCCCCTGTTCTGGCTCTTCGGCGTCCCGCCGGCCGGATGGACCCTCTCGGACGGGGGCCTGCCGAGGAACGACCCCCTCCAGGCGCTGATGATGATCCGGCCCGACGCCGCACTCGTCGTGCCGGGGCTGCGGAAGCCGCTCGCGTCAGCAGCGAACCACGTGCGACGGGCGGCGCTCGGGGCCCTGCTCGCGGTCGCGAGCTGGACGACGCCCCCGAGCCCCGAACTGGCCGAGGAGCTCCTGGCGGTGGTGGCCGCGGATCGCCCCAGCTCCGACCGGAGGAACCTCGAGGAGCCGTTCGACGAGCGCAAGCGCGCCGTGGACGCGCTGGCGCGGCTCGATCGCCCGGCGCAGGAGCGGGCCGTCGCGATGCTCGCCACCGACCTCCGCGAGCTGGGCACGCCCCGGTCGTACGAGGCCGTGGCTCTCTTGCCACGGCTCGACGGCGGGACCGCCATCGCCGTCTCGGCCCTGGCCGAGCACGTGCGCGACGGGGACGACGTGCGGCGCTCGATCGCGCTGGTGCTGTTGCGCTGGATCGGCGAGCCCGCGGCGCCGTCGGCCCCGACGATCCTCCGCGTCATCGAGGCCCAGGACAACGACCGGGCGGTGCATATCGGCCTGCTCCGGATGTCCTGGTGGCTCGCCGTCAGCCGATGGGTGGCCGCGAAGCCGATCGTCATCGGCCCGGCCGTGGAAGGTCGGCCGTCGGTCATCGCACTGGGGGTGAAGGCCATCAAGGCGATGGGCAACTCGGTCGAGCGGGCGGCGATCCGCGACCTGATCGCGTTCGTCCAGGACCCGGATCAGCCCGCCGACCGGAAGCGTGGCGCGATCGCGGCACTGGGTGACTTCGGCCCATCGGCCGCCGACGCCGTGCCGGCGCTCGTCGCCCTGATCGGGGCCCGCCGGGCGGCCTACCAGCTCGGCCCGGCTGCCGAGGGATGGAACGGCCCCGAGGCCCTGGCCGCCGAGGCCCTGGGCCGGATCGCCGCAGACGGCAACCCCGAGGTCGTCGCCACCCTGGCCGGCCTGCTCGATTCCCGGGTCGGCGGGATCGCGATGGCCGCGGCTCGCGCCCTGTCGGCCCTGGGACCGAAGGCCAGGCCGGCAATCCCGGCGCTCGCCCGTGCGCTCGGGAGTCCCGTGCAGGGTCTGCGGTTCGAGGCGTCGGAGGCCCTGGGAAAGATCGGGCCGGAGGTCATCGCGGCCCTGCCGGCGCTCGTGGCCGCGCTCGACGACGAGGACCGATCGGTCCGCACCCACGCGGTCGAGGCGCTCGGCACCCTCGGCCCGGCGGCGAAGGCCGCGGTGCCGAAGATGGTCCGCGTGCTCTGGGACTTCGGCCCCAGGTTGAAGGTCGCCGAGTCGCTGGGCCGGGTCGGCCCCGACGCGGCGCCGGCCCTGCCGATCCTGCTGTTCCACCATGACCTCGCCGACAGGTTCGATCGGCCCGAGATCGCCAGGGTGATCGATCGGATCGCCCCGCCGGTCGAGGACGCGACGATCGCCGGTCCGCTCGCGAGGCTCGGGGCGAGCGAGCCGGTCCGCCGTCTGTTCGCGGTGTACGAGCTGGGCCGGATGTTCGACGAGAATCCGCCGCCGCTCGGCGTGGTCGCGGTGCTGGCCGTGGTCCTGGAGGACCGCGAGCCCCTGGTGCGGCAGATGGCCGCCTCGGTGCTCGCCCGCGTCGGGCCGTCGGTCGTGGCCGCCGGGCCGGCGCTCGTCCGCGCGGCCCGCGACCCGGATGAGGGCGTCCGCAAGCTGGCCACCGTCGCGCTGGGCCGATCGGCCGCCATCCTGCCCGAGGCCGTGCCGACGCTCGCCGCGATGCTGAAGGACGATTCGCCGGCCGTCCGCGACTGGGCGGCCGGCGGGCTGAGCCGGTCCGGCCCGTCGGCCGTGCCGGCGCTCATCGCGGGACTTGAGGGAAAGGATGTTCCGACCCGGGTGGCGATCGTGACCGCCCTCGGGCGCTTCGTGCCGGAGCACCCCGAGGCCGTCGCGACGCTGGTCAAGGCGGTTGATGACCCGGCGGAGCCGATCCGCGTCGCCGCCGTGGACGTGCTGGGCGAGCACGTCAACACGACGCGCCGGGACGCGGTGCTGCCCGCGCTCGTGAAGGCGACGAACGACCCGTCTCGGCCCGTCGTGTACTGGGCGTGCCAGGGCCTGGCCACGGCCCGGCCGGCCGCCGATGTCCTGCCGACGCTGATCGATCGGCTCGAGCGGGGCGAGGCCGACGTACGAGCGGCGGCCGCGGGAGCGTTCTGGAGGATCGGCGAGGCGACGAACAGGGATCGCGACCCCGAGGTCGTGAAGCGCGCTGTCACCGCCCTGACCGCCGCGCTCCGCGATCGGGAGGCCGAGGTCCGCTCGGCCGCGGCGTCGAGCCTGGGCCAGTTCCGCCTCGACGCCGCATCCGCCGAGCCGGCGCTCCGCGCCGCGATGAACGACCCGGATCGCTACGTCCGCGACAAGGCCGCCGAGGCGATCCAGCAGATCGCCGCCGCCCGGGAGTGGGCGTCGAACCGGCAGAACACCGGCGCGGGGGACAAGCCGGGGGCGCGTCGGTAGAATACACGATCGAGGTCGATCCCAGTCCGTAGCGGAGAAAATGCGATCCGATGGCGATTTCCGGCTTGCTGGAGCGGTTCAAGAAGGGGCTGGCCCGCACGGCGCAGCTCTTCAACGTGCGGTCGTGGTTCGGGCGCAAGGTCGACCAGTCGTTCCTGGACGAGCTGGAGAGCCGGCTGATCCAGGC
>DAIDHB010000460.1 GCA_027452145.1 Planctomycetales bacterium | reverse complement strand
CCGGCGATCGTGACGTAGTCGCCGATCTGGAACGGCCGGCGCAGGCCCAGCAGGACGGACGCGATGAAGTTCTCGGTGATGTCGCGGAAGGCGAATCCGACGGCCAGCACGACGAGCCCCGAAACGCCCAGGACCGACATCACGGCCTGAGTCAGCCGCAGGGCCGCCAGCGCCAGCACCAGGCCGCCGATGACGATCAGCCCGCTGATGAGCGAACCGACGACCGAGCGGAGCAAAACGTTGTGAACCAGCGGAGCGAGGATCGTCTCGGAGTGCGTCGCGAAGAGCTGGGCCAGGAACCACGACAGGGCCACGATGGCCAGGGCGATGAGCAGCAAAATCCACTTGCGCTGGAAGTAGCCGATGAAGTTGCCGAACTCCTGGGTAGCGAAGTCCCAGCCCGTCATCACATCTTCGTCGGTCGCGGTCTGATTCAAAACGAGCCGCACGCCCTCGACCCGCTTGACGACATCGGTGAGCTCATTCTGAGTATCACTGTCGTCCACCCGCCCTTCGAGCGTCACCACGCCGGTGTCGACCGTGACCTTGATGTTCCGAACGCCGGGGTACTTGGGCAGGAACCTGGAAAGGAAGCGGTCGATCTCCTGGTCCGAGACCTGGCGGTGGACGGTGATCGGTCCGGCCGAGGCCGCCACGGCCGGCTTGCCCTTCTCGGCGTCCTTTGAGGACTCCTTCCTGGCGGGCGCACCCCGACCCTTGGCGATCGGCAGGCCGGGGATCTGTGCCACCGCCGCCTGCTCGCACCACGCCAGCGAAGACGCCACCGCGATCATCGCGATCACCACCGGACGGCACCGGTCGAAACGTCGTCGTAAACCGTTCATCATCAAACCACTCCGCAGGACCCGGTCGTGAAACGACCCCCGCGGGGACTGCCGGCGCAGCCGCGCCCGCGATCCTCCTGGGGATCATCCGATACGGGGCCTTGCCGCAAACCGCGCGCCCGTGCGATAACCGGCTTCGGCGCGGGCCCGATCCTCGCGGGTATCCCCGAATCGACGAGCCCGCTGCGACAGGCGGAAACCTGCACGGGAGGAAGCCGATCATGAGGTCGATCGTCCGGGCGGCGAGCATTCTGATCGTGTGGGGTGCGTTCGCCGACGCGGGCGAGCCGATGGGGGTCCGCCACGTCGTCGTGTATCGCGAGGACGGAAGATTCGCCGGATGGCCGGCGAATCACGGGATCTGGTCGTGGGGCGACGAGATCCTGGTCGGATTCAGCCGAGGGACATACAGAGATCGCGGCCGTTTTCACCACATCGACCACGACCGGCCCGAGGAGTTCCTGCTGGCGCGGAGCCATGACGGCGGCGAGCACTGGGCCGTCGAACGGCCGGCTCCCCCGGGCGCCCTGGCCGGGACAGCCGGCATGCGACATGGCCGCCTGCCAAAAGGCTCGCCGATCGAGCGGCCGGTGGCGCTCGACGCTCCCATCGATTTCCGGCATCCCGATCTGGCGCTGACCATCCGGATGGAGAACACCAACAATGGGATGTCGCGGTTCTACTATTCGTACGACCGGGGGCACGCATGGCGCGGGCCGTTCGCGTTGCCGCTGTTCGGCCAGCCGGGCGTCATGGGGCGGACGGACTACCTGGTCGAGGGTCGCGAGGATTGCCTCCTGTTCCTCACCGCCAGCAAGGCCGACGGCCGCGAGGGGCGGCCGTTCTGTGCGCGGACGTCCGACGGCGGCAAGACGTGGCGTTTTGTCGCGTTCATCGGGCCCGAGCCGTCGGGCTACGCGATCATGCCGGCGACCGTTCGCGTGGCGCCCGGCGAGCTCGTAACGACGATCCGCCGAAGGGATGGCGAGCGAAGCGGGATCGACGCGTACGGCTCGCGCGACGACGGACAATCCTGGGCCTTCCTCTCCACGCCCGAGCCCGATACCGGCGATGGGGGCAATCCGCCCAGCCTGGTCCGTCTCAGGGACGGTCGACTCTGTCTGGTCTATGGGGTCCGCGTCGCCCCTTATTCCATCCGCGTGCGGATCAGCGAGGACCGCGGCCGGACATGGGGCCGGGCGATGGTGCTCCGCGACGACGGCGGCAGCAACGACCTGGGTTACGTTCGCTCAGTTGTGCGGCCGGATGGGAGGGTGGTCTCGATCTACTACTTCAGCGATCGGGGGACTCCCACGCGCTACATCGCGGCGACCATCTTCGCGCCGCCTCAGGGCGGTCGCGGAGATTAGGCGGACGTCGAAGGCGACCGGGGCTGCGGCGCGGGAAGGGTTCGCTTCGGGCCGCGGAACTCGGGGCGGGGCCGCGTATTCCGGCTCTGTTCGGACTTCTCCTGGACATGCTGTCGGATCGCCTCGGCGACCAGGCGGGACTTCCGTGCGTCGAAGCCACGGCCGAGCTGGTCGAGCATGGCGGCGTAGCGCTCGGCGCAGGCCGCCAGGTCCAGGTTCTCTTCGCGATTGAACTGCGAGTAGATCGAGATGGCCCGACTGTAGAATTTCTCGGCGTCGGCGAACTTCCTCTGCTGGACGCAGACCCCGGCGAGCTCGTCGAGTGTCGCCGCGGTCTGCACGTGGACCGGCCCGATGGCCTTCTCCTGGATCGTCAGGGCCTGCCGGAGCAGGGGCTCGGCCTTGTTGAACTGATCCTGGGCGATGTGGATCAGGGCGAGGGTGTAGAGGCTCTGAAAGATCGCGTCGGGATTCACGCGCGGGTGGGCCTGCCGGACGGCCAGGGCCCAACTCGCCAGGGGTTCGGCCTCCGCATATCGCCCCTCGTGGTAGAGGACTCGGGCGAGGTCGGCGTAACCGCGGGCCAGCAGGCGCTGATCCTGCTTCTGGAAGGGCCGGATCAGATCGATGGCCCTGCGGAACCTCTGCTCGGCCCGGGGATAGTCCCCCTTGTTGAGCCAGGACCAGCCGGCATTGTTCTCGAGCTGCCAGAACTGGAGGATGTCGAGCGGGATGTCCTCGGCGCCGGCCGTGCCCGCCACGAAGCTGATGAAGAGTGCGACTGGCAGCGAGAAGGCCGCAAGTTGGCGTCTCATTGGGGGCTCCAGTTTCGGGCCTGCCCTGATGGAAACGAGCGGTGGTTCCTCCATCCTAATCTCTTGGCCGGCGACCGCCAAAGGGGCGGAGGGGCGGACGGAAGGGGTGTCGCCGTCCGCCGTCGTCATCGCGGCGAGGAAATTGCTCGCGCGCCGCCGGGGAGGTACACTGCAAATCGGCGCGAAACTGGTGGGGGGGGCGAGCCGGGTATGCAATCATCCGGATGGACAATCGTCGGAATGCCGATTCGGCGGATGGCGCGCCTGGCAGTGGTCGTGGTCCCCATCGCGGTCGTGCTCACTCTGCTGATCTTCCTCGTCAACGACCAGCTCGACAAGCCCGGGTTCTGGCGGGTGGCTCTGGTGCTCATCCTGACGATGGAGGCGGCCTACATCGCGGTTTCCGCCTACATGATCGTCGGGATTCCGGTGCTCGCGGTGCTCGTCGTCCGGGGCCGGCGTGGCAAGCGGACGGCCGTCGCGCGCGTCCTGCTGGCGACTCTGTCGCTGGCCGCGGGACTGCTCGCGGCCGAGGCGGTCGCCGCGGCGTGGCTCCGCCTCTCGGGACGCGCGTCCGTGGTCCCGGTCGGGGGCATCGGCCGGAAGTTGCGGATCGACCGCGAGCAGATTTGGCCCGCCGTCTCTCTGGAGGATGTCCGTCTGCCGACGCGTTTCGAGGATCCCCCAGGCGACTCCGACATCGACATCGTGGTCGTGGGCGAATCGAGCGCCGAGGGCGTCCCGTTCAGCGACTGGCTCTCGATCGGCCGCCTGGTCGAGTGGAAACTCAATGAGGTGATGCCCGGGCGTCGCGTCAACGTCCAGATCCTGGCGATATCCGGGTCGATCCTCGAGCATCAGCATCGGAAGCTCGCGGAACTCAGGCGCCGCCCCGACCTCTTGATCGTCTACTGCGGCCACAACGAGTTCTCGTCCCGGCTAAATGGCGCGCGGGACCTTCCCTACTATGTGGACGATCGCGAGCCGAGCGGTTGGCAGATGGTCTGCGAGCGGGTCGAGTCGGCCTCGTCCCTCTGCGAGATCATCCGCCGGACGAAGGAGAAGTGCCGGCTGGAGATACCGCCGCCGCCGGGTGGCGAACGCGACCTGGTGGACCGGCCGGCGTACACGGGCGAGGAGTACTCCTTGATACTGGCGGACTTCCGCCGGCGTCTCGAAGCCATCGTAACGTGGGGCGAACGGATCGGGGCCACCACGGTCCTGATCCCGCCGCCCGGGAACGATGCGGGCTACGAGCCGAATCGGTCGTTCCTGCCGGCGTCCACGACGCGGGACCGACGCGAGTCGTTTCGCCGCGCGTTCCTCGCCGCCCGCGACCTCGAGCAGGCCGACGCGCCGGCGGCGATCGCCGCGTATCGGGCGTTGATCGACCGCGAGCCCGGTTTCGCCGAGGCCCATTATCGCCTCGGCGTGCTGCTCGACGCCGCCGGCGACGCGGAGGAGTCGTATCGCCAGTTCACGGCTGCGCGGGATGGCGACGGCTACCCGATGCGCTGCCTCGTCGCGTTCCAGGACGTGTACCGGGAGGTGGCGGCGAAGCATCGCGCCGTCCTGGTGGACGCCCAGGCGGAATTCCACGCCGTCGGCAACCGCGGAAGGCTCGACGACGAGATGTTCCAGGACGCGATGCACCCCTCGCTCCGCGGGCAGATCGCGCTGGCGCAGGTGGTCCTGCGCGAGCTGAAGGCCCGCCGAGCATTCGGCTGGCCCGAGGGAGGGCCCCCGCCGACCATCGACCCGAGGGCCTGTACCGACCACTTTCGCATCGGGCCGGCAGGGTGGAAGAAGGTCTGCCTCTGGGGCGTCCACTTCGGCAACTTCTGCGAATGGCTGCGGTACGACCCGACGCCCCGCCGCGAGCGCAGGCTGATTTACGCGAAGGCCTATGACCGCCTCGTCGCCGGTGAGCCGGTCGAGGCGATGAACCTGCCCAACCTCGGGACTCCCCGTCCCGTGCCGGCCACGGCCGGGACCTCGACCACGTCGGGATCTCCCGGGCCGGCCGCACGATCCCATGACACGACCCTCCTCACCCCGAAACGGAGCCCCCACCGTTGAACCTCAGATTGGCCGAGGACAATCCGCATCCTTCGCACTTCCCCACGATCGTGTTCGGACTCCCCGCCTGGGTGCACGAGATCGTCCGGCCCGGGGACGTCATCGGCGGCCGTGAGGACCGGATGCGGATGGCGATTCGCCTGGCGGCCGAGAACGTCGCACGCGACACGGGCGGGCCGTTCGGCGCGGCGGTGTTCGAGCGCGATACCGGCCGGCTGGTATCGGTCGGCGTCAACCTCGTCGTGCCCTCCTGCTGCTCGCTCGCCCACGCCGAGGCGATCGCGCTGGCCCTCGCGCAGCAGGCGTGCGGGTCGCACGATCTCTCCGTCCCGGGACTGCCCCCGCTCGAGCTGGTGAGCACCGCCCAGACCTGCTGCCAGTGCTATGGCATCGTCTGGTGGTCGGGAATCCGCAGCCTGGTCGTCGCGGCGCGCAAGGAAGATGTCGAGTCCATCGCCGGATTCAGCGAGGGCCCGATCCCGAAGGACTGGGCGACTCAGCTCCGGGATCGCTCCGGCCTGCCGTCCGTCTCCGTCGAGGTCGATTTCCTCCGCGAGGAATCGCTGGCCCCGTTGCGGACCTTCCGCGATCTCGGGAGGTCGATGTATCAGCCGGGCGGTTTCCGTTGAGCGCATCGTGCCGGTCCAGGCTACCTGTCTGGCTCACGCTCTGGCTTCGAGGCCCGGGACGTGATCCCAGCGGCCGCCGAGGACGGCCTTGCTATCGCAGCCCAGCCAGCCGTCGAGCAAGGTTGCGTACACGCGGCGGAAGTCGGTGTGGTACCGCAGGTCGTCGTCGTCGAGGTCGGACAGGCTCGGATGCTTGCCGACGACTCCCCCCTTGACGGACGGTCCGGCCACCAGGATGCACGAGGCGGCGCCGTGGTCGGTGCCCCGGCTGCCGTTCTCTTTCACGCGTCGGCCGAATTCGGAGAACGTCATCAGCCGCACCCGGCGGTCGTGCCCGGTGGTTTTCAACGTCTGGAAGAAGCCCGCGACGGAGAGAGCCAGCTCGCTGAGCAGCCCGTCCTGGAGCTGGCACTGGTTGGCGTGGGTGTCGAAGCTTCCGAGGCTGACATAGAACAGACGCGTCCCGAAGCCTCGCGCGATCAGCCCAGCGACGAGCTGGAGCTTCCGCGTGAGGCCGTCGCCGAACGACCTCACTGCGCCCGGGCCCTCGAGCACCTCGCGCATGGTCTCGACGGCCGAAAGGGTCTGCACCTGCCTGCGCCGGACGAACGACGCGAGGCCGTCGTCGGTTTCGTTCTCGGCACCTGATGGCCCGGTAAGATCGGCCAGGAGGCGGCGACGCGCCCGCTGCTCGTCGGCCGGCCCGTCCATCTCCAGGCGGAACGAGGCCTGATCGCCCACGCTGACCGAACCGCCCGCGGGCGCGCCCTCGACCGCCAGCGGCCGGCCCTCGCCGAGGTGCAGGATGGGCACGCCGCCCGAGCGGTCGTCGGCGATGGTCGCGGTCCGGCCGAGCCAGCCGCTCGAGACGGCCGCACCGCGGGGATCGGCCGTCTGCCAGATGTCCATCGATTCAAAGTGCGACCGCTGCGGGTTGGGATAGCCGACCCCCTGCACGACCGCCAGGTGGCCCTGATCCCAGAGCGGCCGGATGCCCCGCATGGCGGAATTCAGCCCGACGTGGTCATCCAGGCGAATCACCTGGCTGCCGGTCTGGCGGAGTGTCGGCCGTGCCTTGTGGTAGAGGTCGTCGGCATACGGGATCACCGTGTTGAGCCCGTCGTTGCCGCCGGTCAGCTCGAGCACCACGAGGACGTTGTCGCCCCCCGGCTTCGCCGCCCCGGCCGCGCGGGCCACAAACTGCGGGACAGCCGTGCCGAAGGCCAGGAGCGACGAGCCGCGAAGGGCCCGGGTCAGCAATTGCCGCCGCGTGATCATGGGTCTGGCTCCGGATTCGAGGAGGATACTTGCTGATCGTTAGGCCAACTGATATTCCGTCATCGTCAGGATCGCGTGGACGGTCTCGCGAACGCGGACGGCCAGGGCCGGGCCGGTCGGTCGTCCGTGCGCCATGAAGGCGGCAAGCTTCGCCCGTTTCGTCTTCGAGACACCGCCGGGCAGGTGGATGGCCAGGAGGGTGTCGACGATGTCGTCGGGGCAGTGCGACTGCAACCGGTCCAGAACCCGCGAGGTGTCGAGCGAGCGGCGAGGTGGCGGATTCTCGGGCGTGCCGGCCGCCGTACGGATCGCGGCGAGCTTCCGGACGAGCTGCCCGATCCGCGCGTTGGCCGCCGCCGCTCCGGCGCCCGAATCCGGATCGGCGGCGGGCCACAGGGTTCCCATCGCCAGCGCCTCGGCGAAGTTGTCGCGTTCGAGGATCGTCGTGGTGTTGAGCCACGCCTCGCCGCCGGGCCATCCCTTGACGCTCGGCGGCGCGAAGAGGGTCTGGCCCATCGCCCGGACCCGGTCGACCAGCACGTGCTGCGGCAGGCCCTCATCCGGATCGGTCGGATTCCAGACGGAGCGGACAGCGCCGATCGTGAATTCCACGGGGTCCTTGATCCGCCGGCGGAACGCATGCGACGAGTAGAAATGCCGCGCGGCGAGGATCGTTCGGACGAGCGCTGCGACGTCGTACTGGCTCTTGCGAAACGCCGTGCAGAGGGGCTCGAGCAATGAGTCGGGCGGCGATTCCTGCTCGCTGACGAACTGCCGGTAGAGCTTCCGGACGAGGAACCGGGCTGCGGCGGGCTGATCGAGCACGATCCGGACGATGTCGCCGCCGTCCCAGCGGCCGGTCCGACCGAGGACGGTCTTCTCGCCGGCATCGTGGAGCCGCGGGTCGAAGGCGAACCCGACCCCGTCGGTGCGCCAGCCGGTGAAGGCGCGGGCGGCCTCGCGAACGTCCTTCTCCGTGTAATGGCCGACTCCCAGGCTGAACAGCTCCATCAGGTCGCGGGCGTAGTTCTCGTTGGGCCGGCCCTTGACGTTGCTGTTCGAGTCGAGCCACACCAGCATCGCGCCGTCGCGACTCATCGCCTGAAGCAGCGGTTCGAACCGTCCGAGCGCGTGCGATCGCAGCAGGACGTTCTGGCGGAACATCAGCCCGGGGTCCTGCACCTTGGCGAGGCTGGTGGCGAAATGGTTGTGCCAGAACAGCGTCATCTTCTCGCGGAGCGGGTGGCCGCCGTGAAGGATGACGTAGAGCCACCAGTCGCGGAGATCGTCGCCGCCGTTGTCTCGCTCCACGGCGATCCGGCCGACATCGTTCAGAGTGTCCAGTAACTCGTCGGAGCCCGGCCGGCCCCGCATCAGCAGGTCGAGCGTCCCGTCCAGGCCCAGTCGTTGGGATTCGGCCAGATCGTCGGGGCTCGGGCCGAACCCCGCGCGGCGGTACAGGTGGGCCGCCCATTTCGGTCCCCAGGGATCGGCGGATGTGGGACGCCAGGGGCTCCACGCTTCCGCGGGGTCGACCTGATCCAGGGGCGGGACGGTGAGGGTCATGATCCACCTCGATTGCCTTGCGACGAATCGTCACTTTCCCATCGTCACCGCATAATGGACGGCCGACATGCCGGCCGATCCCTCGCCGAGCGATCCGCCGCGAATGTGCGCGGTGGATCCCTCGGCCTGGTACTCGAACGGCTTCCCCGTGGCCGGGTCGAGCGGCAGGGGAATGGCGACCTCGGATAATCGCGCCGGGAGCCGGCCGCCGTGCGCCGCGGCGTGGAGCCGGAGCGCCTCGACATGCCGCAGCAGGGCGACCTGTTGATCGAGCCGCGCCTGCGTCCGGCGGAGCCGAGCGATGTGGGGCAGGAGATCGGCGAACAGGTTGTCTCGCTCGGCGGTCTCGCCCTCGCCCCGCGCGGCGACATTCAGGTCGGGGACCGGGAGACCGAGGAGCTTGATCCGCTCGTCGCTCGCGATCTCGAACCGGCGCTTCGCGTCGACGAGGATGACCTGGGCGGCGGGGAAGCGGACCACCGTCAGCAAGCCGACGCCCGACGCGACCAGCCCCTGGCGGGCGGCGCGGACGCGGGCCTCGTCCCTGGTGAGGGCCCGGAGCAGCAGCCGGAGGTTGCGAGGCGGCTGGCCTGTCCGCTCTCTTCCGTAACTCAGGAGTCCGGAGAGACGGGTCATGACCGCGTCGAGCTCGGCCTCGGTCATCGGGGCGTCGTCACGGATCGCGCGGAGCTGGGCTGCGACCAGGGCTCGTTCCCCCTGGACCCCCTTGCGCACGTCGACGAGCGGTGTGGGGAGGTCGGTCAGGGCCCAGTACAGGTTCGGACAGCCCGGTAGCTGGACCATCTCTTCCAGCGAGTCGAGTGCCAGGTGGGCCGTCCCCAGCCCCACCAGGTTGCCCACCTCGGAGGGATGTTCGCCCAGGTGGCGGCCGAGCGCGAGCATCGTCTTCGCGGTGCGGATCGCATCGTCGTGCCGCCAGTGGGCCATGTCGACCCGAATCCGCGCCTGGAGGGCCTCGCCCAGGATCTGAAGCGGCCCGACCTCCGCGGGCAGGCTCTCGAGGTCGCCGTCATGGATTCGATCCCGGGCCTGCCAGTCGAGCGCGTCGAGACGGGCGGCCCAGTCGGCCTGGCGCATCGCACCACCGCCGTAATTCTCAGCCGCCCCGTCCAGACGCAGTTCGACGAGCGACGCAGTCCGGTAGCGGGTCCGCATGGCGACCCCCTGCTTGCTGTAGAAGAAAGGCCGCTGCTCCATGAAGCATTTCACATAGTTCTGGGCCGGATTGCCGGGGCGAAGCTCGCCGACGTTCGGCAATAGCTCGTACCGGAGCGCCGGCCTCGGCGCGGGAGCCGGCCGGACGTACAGCCGGACGACCGTTTCCTCGGAACCGGGGCTCGACGGCATGGCGGACAGGACGACCGCGAGAATGCATTTGTGAATCATTTCGCAAGCTTCCCGGAATCGAGTTCAATGTCTGTCCGTCGGTTCCATCGCCCGACGTCGGACGGTCATTTGCGAAGGGTCAGCTCGTAATGGAGGTTGAAGGCGGAGTCTTTCTCGGCGCCCCATGGTGGCGAGCCGCGGAGGTGGGCCGTCGTCCCGTCGACCTCGTAACGGAAGGGCTTTCCGGTGATGGGGTCGTCGGGGACGGGCACGGAGACCTCGGTGAGCCGGGTGGGGAATCGCCCGTCGTGCCCGGCGGCGTGGAGGCGAATCGCCTCGATCGTTCGAAGCAGCGCGATCCTCTGCTCCAGCCGGCTCTGGGCCCGCCGGACCACGCGCGAGCCGGGCAGCATGGCGTCGGCGAGCAGGGCGGGCCCGCGTGCCGCCCTCAGCGCCTCTTCCATCGGCTCGGCCTGCCAGGTGGGGAGCGACAGCGTCTTCCGGAAATCGTCGCGGCGGATTTCGTACTCGCGCTTCTCATCGAGCAGGAGCACCTGCTCGGCCGGGAAGCGGAGTAGCCGCTCCTCGGGCATCCCGATCTCGACGAGCCGGCGCCGCGCGGCTGTCACATAACCCTGATCCTTCGACTTCGCCGCCAGCCAGCCGCGTACTCCGCCGGCCTTCGTCACGGCCGCTTCCTGGCCGAGGAGCTCGTCGAGGTGGGCGGCCAACTTCGCGATCCGCTCGGGATTCATCGGGGCGCGATCGTCGAGGTCCCGGAGCTCGACCAGGCCGATCACGCACTCGCCCGCCATGCCCGGTTTCATCGAGATCAAGGGTTCCGGAAGGCACGTGAGCGCCCAGTAGAGGTTTGGGCATCCCGGCTGGCCGATCATCTCCTCGAGAGGTTCGATCGCGATGTTGGCGATTGCGATGGCCACCAGGTCGCCGATGAGCGTCGGATGCTCGCCCAGGTGGCGAGCCAGGGCCAGCATCGTCTTGGTGGTGCGGATCGCGTCGTCGAAACGCCCCAGGGCCACCTCGGACCGGAAGCGGACCTGAAGGGCCCTCGCCAGTGCGCGCATCTGCTGGATGTCGGGCAGCAGCAGGTTGAAGCCGTGGATGCTCAACTGCTCCAGGATCTGCCAGTCGGGTTTGTCCATCCGCGCGGCCCGGTCGGCCTGCATGAGCACCGAACGGCCATAGTCCTGGATGTTCTGCACCGGCAGCTCCTTCAGCGGCATCGCCAGGAGCTGCTCGCGGCGCTCAAATGCCCCTCTGTCGAAAAGGAAACCCTGATGCTCCATGCAGCATTTCATGTAATGATAAACCGGGTTTCCCGGAGACATCTCGTTGAGTTCGGGCAACAGCATGTAGCGAAGGGCCGGCCTGGGGGCGGCGGCGGGTTGCAACTCCAGCCGGATCAGGGTCTCGGGAGTGGTAGCCCTGTCATCGGCCCGGGCGGCGAGCGGCGAGAGGCAGGCTGCGGCGAGAAAACAGAGGGCCCGTGTCATGCGACATTTCCCGGCAAGGGTTTCCGACGAGCCGACTCGCGAAGATCGCAGCTCGGACTCGTCTCAATGACAAATGTAAGACGAACGCGTGTCGGCGTCAAGTACCGAGCCGGGCAAGTCGAGATTGACGTTACCGACAGAAGTCCACGTGGGAGGGGGCTGGATTTTTGGCTCAAGCGGCGAACGAGGCTCTCCAGCGATGAAAATCGCCCCAAGAACCCCGGAATGCCCCCACCAAGCCCCACCAGGGCCACGCCACAGGCGAG
>DAIDHB010000459.1 GCA_027452145.1 Planctomycetales bacterium | reverse complement strand
CGCGATGGACCCTCCCGGCCGCGACCCCGCCACGCGGGGTCGCGGCCGGGAGGGTGACCCAGATGTCGGGGAAAAGAGAGTTCGCATGGCGGTCTGGAGGGCTGACGCCCCCCGGCTACGTCCTGACGCCCACTTCGTGGGCTTCCGAGGCAGACTCTGACCACTGACCACTGATCACTGACCACTGACCCACTGAATCACCGGCACCATCAGCACGTTACTGGCGAAGACGGCCAGGACGGAACGGACGACGCCGCGAATGGCGGCGCGGCCGACGGCCTCGGCAGATCGGCCGGCGGTCAGCCCGGTCCAGCAGGCGATGAGACCGATGAGCAGGCCGAAGACGGCGGTCTTGAGCGTGGCCGGGACGACGTCGCCGAGCTGGAGGAAGGCCAGGGCCTTGCTGCGGAACAGCTCGGGCGTCAGCTTGCCGGCGGTGAGCTCGGCGCCCAGGCCGCCGAGCAGGGCCGAGGCATCGAGGATCACCGTGAGTAACGGGACGGCCAGGACGCACGCCATCGCCCGCGGGGCGACCAGGCCGGGCAGAGGGTCGGCGCCCAGGGCGATCCGGGCGTCGATCTCCTCGTTCAGCCGCATGGTGCCCAGCTCGGCCGCCAGGCCCGCGCCCATCCGGCTGGCAATCAGCAATCCTGCAAGGATCGGGCCGAGCTCGACGAGGACCGCGACGGCCAGGAAGCTCGGCAGCGCCGATTCGGCGCCGTGCTGGGCGAGCAACCGATGGGTCTGGAGCCACGTCACCAGCCCGACGCTCAGCCCCGCGCACAGGACGATCGGCGAGCTGCGCACGGCGATTTGTTCGAACTGGAGGAGCAGCTCGCCGGGATGGCGCAGGATCGCCGCCGGGATCGCGCCGATGGTCCGCACGGCGAACCAGCCGAAGCCCCAGCAGGCGCCGAGCCAGCCCATCCGGTCGGTCTCCATGTGAGCCCTCCACGGACGATCACGGGCGCGGACCGGGCCAGCCTCTCAAATCGAATCGAGGTCCGGGCCGGTTGATGATCCGCTGAAACGTGATTCGTCCGCCGCGCCCTTTCCATTATACTGGGGCAGTCATCCCGGCGAGGATGGGTGCGTTTTGGGTTCCTGCTTCGCCAGGAGCGGCGGCGCAGGAGTTTCCGACGGAGTGGAGGGCCGATCGTCATCGAGACGGATCCTTACTCGATCCTGGGTGTCGCGAGGGGCTGCACGCCCGGAGAGGCGCGCGAGGCCTACCGCGCCGGCGTGCGCGCCACCCATCCCGACCACGGCGGCGACGGCGCGGCGTTCATCCGGCTCTGCGCCGCGTACCGGCAAGTCGTCGAGGAACTGGGGCAACCCGCCGAGTATCCGGGCGGTCCGTCACATTCTGGGTCCGCGTCGGCGTCCGCGTCCGCGTCGGCCTCGGGCCCCGACCGGAAGGCCTACGTGGCCTGGGTCCGCGAACACGCCCGGAATTCGTCCCGCCGGCGCTCCCGCTCTCGCGGCCGCCGTCGACGGTCGCGCGACGAGCGCCCCTGGTGGCGAAGGCACCCGAAGGCCGCGCGAGGAATCCTGTTCGGCCTGGTCGCGGCCTTCGGCCTGTCGATCCTGGGTTTCACGCTGCTCGTCGGCCCCGCCCTGATCGACCGGGCCGGGCGCCGCGCGCGGGAACGATCGCGCGCAGGGCCCGCGCGGCCACCGTCCTCGCGAGTGCAGTCGATCGCCGAGGTTCCGGCGACGCGCCCGGACGCAGGACGCCGCGATGATCCGCGCGGCGGGAGCGAGTGACGAGGAACGTCCGCGCCGGGGATCGGGCACGCACTACCCGAAGAGCCCCGTCAGCGGCGTGCCGCTGTTGATCCGGAGCGGCCGGCCGACCGGGTCGCGGATCTCGGTCGCCGGGTCGATCCCCAGCGCGTGCAGGATTGTGGCGCCGATGTCGTCGGGGCTCACCGGGTCGCGCGCCGGGTACGCCGCCCATCGGTCCGAGGCGCCGTACACCGCACCCCCGCGAATCCCGGCGCCGGCCAGGACGGCGCTGTAGCAGTGCGGCCAGTGCTCGCGGCCGGCATTTCCCCGGGTGATCTGCGGCCTGCGGCCGAACTCGCCGACCCAGACGACCAGGGTCTCCTCGAGCAGCCCCCGCGATTCCAGGTCGTCGAGCAGGGCCGAGAGCCCGCGGTCGGCCGGCGGCATCAGCCGGTCCTTGAGCTGGTTGAAGTTGTCGCCGTGCGTGTCCCAGAAGTTCATGCCGTCGTTGTGCCAGTTCACCGTGACCAGCGGCACGCCCGCCTCGATCAGCCGGCGCCCCAGCAGCAGGCACTGGCCGTGGATGTGGCGGCCGTATCGGTCGCGGAGCCGCGGTTCCTCGCGGTCCACGCGGAATGCGCCGGCGGCCTCGGCCGAGCGGAGCGAGTCGAGAGCCCGCTCGCAGTAGCCGTCCCACGACGCCGGTCCGGTGCCGGATAGCTCGACCGGCTCGTCGATCCGGGCGCGCAGGGCCCGACGCCCATCGAGCCGGTCGGCCGTGATCCCCTCGGGCAGGCCGAGCCCCTCGACCTGGAAGCCGTCGGCGTTGGGATCGCCCTCGATCCGAAAGGGATCAAATGCCTTGCCCAGCCACCCGCCATGCTGCCCCGGCGCCTTGCCGCCGGGCGCGGCCGGATGCGCCACGGTCCACGGCATGGTCACGGCCGTCGGCAACGCGCCGCGCCTCGGGCGTACTCGAGCGACCAGCGAGCCCAGGTGCGGCCAGTCGTTGGGCGACGGCCCGGCGGCGTCGGAATGCGGCGTCGGCGCCAGGTGGCCGGTGAGAATCCGATGCGCCGTCGACAGGTGGGTGAAGTCGTCATGGCTCATCGACCGGATGATCGCCAGCCGGTCCGTCCGCGTGGCGAGCATCGGGAAATGCTCGCTGATCCGCACGCCCGGGGTTTTCGTGGCGATCGTGCCGAAGCTCCCGCGGATCTCCTCGGGCGCGTCCGGCTTGGGGTCCCAGGTGTCGAGCTGGCTCGGCCCGCCCCACATGAAGATCAACAGGCACGACCGCGCCTGCCCGAACCCCGCCGGCCCCTTCGATTTCGCCTTCGCCTTCCCCGCATCGGCTCGAGCCCGGAAAAGCTCGGGCAGTCCCAGCCCGGCCATCGACAGCGCCCCGCCAAGGATCGCGTCGCGACGCGAAACCCCCCTGCTCCGCCGAAACTCCCGGCAACCCCGCCGCCGGCCCAATTCCGGTGCATCCATCGCGGCGCCTCCGGTGTTCAACCCTTGATCAACATTCCTCAACCAGGACTGTACCGCATGGAGGGCGGGGCGTCCATTGGGTTTGGGAGGCTGGTCGCAGCAATACGACGCTGATTCGCTGTTCCAGGAGGTTTCGAGAGCGCGTCGTAGGGTGGGCATTGCCCACCAGTTCGAGGCCTCGACCGGTGGGCATTGCCCACCCTGCGCCGTCCGACCGCCCTGCTGGGCCAGATAATCAGGCGAGGATCTCCCTGACGATGTTCCCCGAGACATCCGTCAGCCGGTAGTCGCGGCCCGCGTGGCGGTAGGTGAGCCGGGTGTGGTCGAGGCCGAGCAGGTGCAGGATCGTGGCGTGGAAGTCGTGGACGTGCACGCGCTTCTCGGCGACAGCGATGCCCAGCTCGTCGGTGGCGCCGTGGACGATCCCGCCCTTGACCCCGCCGCCGGCCAGCCAGGAGGAGAAGCACTGGTGATGGTGCTCGCGCCCCGCGGCATTGGGCGCGGCGTTGTACGGCGTCCGGCCGAACTCGGTCGTCCAGACGACCAGCGTGTCGTCCAGCAGCCCGCGTGACTTGAGATCCACGACCAGGCCGGCGATGGCGCGGTCGACGTTCCGGGCGCGGGGGACGTGCTCCATCATGTTGCCGTGCGCGTCCCAGTTGTTCGACGAGCCGGTGTCAATCAGCTCGACGAAGCGGACCCCCCGCTCGGCCAACCTGCGGGCGACCAGGCACTGCCAGGCGAAGCCGTCGGTGCGGCCGCGCTCCAGGCCGTACAGCGTCAGCGTCGCGTCGGTCTCGCCCGAGAGGTCGAAGGCCTCGGGTGCCTCGCGCTGCATTCCGTAGGCGGTTTCGAACGAGCGGATCCGCGCCTCGAGCGCGGCATCGGCACCTCGGACGTCGAGGTGCCTGTGGTCGGCCT
>DAIDHB010000458.1 GCA_027452145.1 Planctomycetales bacterium | reverse complement strand
CGCGGCCCACGCGGCGGCCCACCGGCCGGCGGCCCGCCGTGTCCGTGCTCGATCGGTCCCTCGTCCAGATCCATCTCCATCTCGCGGGGACGTCTCGGCCTGGGCGTGCCGTGCGGACCGCCGGCCCCGCGCGGGCCGGCCGGCCTGCCGCCGGGGCGCTGCGCCGGGCCGCGCGCCGGCCCATGGCCGTGCCCATGACCCTGATTCTGCCCGTGCCCGTGGCCGCGACCCGGGCCGTGCGCCGGCCGGGGCCGATGCTCGGCATGATGGCCGCCCCGGGGGCGGCGGTGCTCGCCGCGCGCTTCCTCGGAGCCCTCCTGGTCGCGCCGGCGATCGCGGGGCGCGGCCGACGCGTCGCGGTGTCCTCGGGCCGGGCCGCGCGGGGCGCGCGAACGGGGCTCGTCCGGAAACCCGGGGACCGACAGCCGCACGCCATCGGCCACCTGCTGGAGCAGCTCGACCTCGTGGCGGGTCAGCGGCCGGCACTCGCCCACCGGCAGGCCCTTGAGCGTCACCGGGCCCACCGCGACGCGGGTAAGCGACATCACCTTGTGGCCGAGCTTCGCCAGCATCCGGCGGATCTCGCGCTTCCGGCCCTCGGCCAGCACCAGCTCGAGCATCGTCGCCTGGCCCTGCCGGCCGACGACCCGCACCCGCTTGGCCCGCACCTTGCCGTCCGACAGCCACACGCCCTCGGTGAGCTTCGCCAGCGTCTCGGGCGCGGCGATACCGGCCACGAGGGCCCGGTACAGCTTCTCGACGCCGTACTTCGGGTGTGCCAGCCGATTGGCCAGCTCGCCGTCGTTGGTCAGGATGATCAGCCCGGTGCTGTCCTCATCGAGCCGGCCGACGGTATACACGCGCTGGGGGATCTCTGGCACGAGGTCCACGACCCGCGGCCGGCCCGAGGGATCCGAGTTGGTCGAGACGTAGCCCTCGGGCTTGTTCACGGCGAAGTAGACGATCGACTCGCGGCGGATCGGCTCGCCGTCGACGGCGACGCGCGAGCTCGGCTCGACGCGGGTCCCCATCTCGGTGACGACCTCGCCGTCGATCGTGACCCGCCCCTGGCGGATCAGCTCCTCGCAACCCCGGCGCGAGCCCAGCCCGGCCTGCGCCAGCACCTTCTGGAGCCGCTCGGCCGTCTGGTCCTTCCGGTCCTTGCGCGGCGACGCCTTCGCGGCCGGGCCGGCCGCGCGGTCGCGGCGCTCGGGGCCGCTATCTTGCTGCTTGCGGCGGTCGGGCCGGCCGCCCTGGGCCTGCGCGTGGGCACCTGGCTTGCCCGCGCCCGCGCCCGTCGGCCGTCGCCGCGGCCCGCCGGTACCGGAACCGGGTCCGCCGCCCGGGCGGCGCGGCCCCGATCCGCCCGGCCCGGAGCCGGTATGCCGTCGATGACCCGACGGCGGGCGGCCCGATGATTGACCCTTCGGGCGGTGGGGGCGTGGCTTGGCCATGGTGTCGCTTTCCTGGTCGTAACGCATTCGAAGGAGCGCTCTCTCGGCTCCCGGGATGCCATTCTATGTTGGCGAGGGCCCGACGAACAGCCCGCGGCGCGATGGCGGCCGGGCGCTCACGGTCCGGCGGAGACGTGATTCCGGGCCGGCGCCCGTTGAGGCGCGCGGCCCCCGACCATTACCATGGGGAGCCTGTCAAGTGCCCGAACCTCCTTCTCGACGTCGCCGAGAGCCGGTCGTGGAACGCTTCGACATCCTCCCGCTGCGGCTATCCTCGACCCTCATCTTGCCGCTGGTGGCGGCCATCGCGTTGCCGGCGTGCTCGCCCGCCGACCCGCCCCCGTCCGCGTCTCCGGCTCGGGCGCCGGCTCTCGCCGGGCCGTCGCAGGCCGAGCGGCTTGCGTTCGCCAGGGCCGTCTCAGAGTCGTTTGGCGCGGGCGATCGGGCGAGGTTTGACGGCGTCGTCGACTGGCGGGCTGTGGTTGCCATCGCGACCGAGGGCCTGGGCCTGTCCAGCATCGAGCGGTCGGAGATCTACCACGAGGTCCGCCGCGACCTCACCGGTGAGCGGGGGTTTGCCGCGCAGCTCCTGGAAAGGGCGAGACACGGCGCGCACTTCCACTTCCTCGGCGAGCGCCGGCGCGGCGGTGAGGACGTCCTGCTGTTCCGCATGGCACCGAACCAGGGTGACCGGGGAGTTGCCTACTACGAATATGTGCCTCGCCGCTCCCCGGACGGACAGATCCGGGCGGCTGATATCTACGTCTACCTGTCCGGCGAATTGCTCTCCCAGAACCTCCGGCAGCTTCTTTTGCCGACAATCGCCGATCGGTCGCGTACCGTTTTCGACCGGCTCGACACCGGTGAGCAGGTCTATGTCGGGGATATCCCCAGGCTTCGACAGGCCGCCGGGCTTCTCGGCGAGGGGAAAAATGCGGAGGCACTGGCGATCTACAGGACCCTCCGCCCCGAGACCCTGAAGCACAAGGTGGCTCTCATCGGACGGTTGCGTGCCGCGCAGGCCGTCGACGACAAGGACTACATGGACGTGATGAACCAGTTCCAGAAACTGTTCCCGAACGACCCCTGTCTCGACATGATCTTGCTGGATTCGTACATGTTGCGCAACGACTATCCGGGTGCCTTGAAGGCGATCGACCGCCTCGACCAGGCAGTTGGAGGCGACCCGTTCCTCGACCTCATGCGCGCCAGCGTTTGCCTCCTTCAGGGCAATTCGCCGGCGGCGGAAAGTCGCATCCGCCGTGCCATCGAGCGCGAGCCGACGCTGCAAGAGAGCCACATGGCCCTCATGCGAATGAATCTTGAGCGGCAAGATTATGGCGAGGTCCTGCCGCGGATGATCGAGATCCAGGCAAAATTCGGCGTCAGGTTCGATGATATCGAAACGCAACCGAGGTTTGCCGGCTTCATCCGGTCGCCACAGTATTCCGAGTGGCTCCGTTATCGCAGGCTCCATCCGGAGCCGGCCTCCGCGGGGTCGTCGAGCGGCGGTGCGAAGACGCCCTGAGCCCGCGGTTACGATTCGGTCAACCGGTGGCCAAGAGGGCCCCGCCGGCCGCCACGACAGCGTGCTCGATGGGCCTGCGGTACGCCGGAAAGAACCCCTCGCGGCCGTCGGGATCGCCGCCGCTTCGTTCGCGCCAGCGATCGACAAGCGCCCGGTAGGCCGTCTCGTCGGCCACGAACCTCCAGGTGTGGAACGCATGGCGACAGGGCGAGAAGCTCGCCTTGAAGTCGAACAGCGAGTCGCGCGCCCCGCCGCGTCCGCCGCCCAGGTGGAAGACCCGATGACCCCGCTCGGCGGAGAGGACCGCCGCGCGGTGGAGGATCGTCCTCGACGGGTGGTTGCGCACGAATTCCGCGCGGGTCCCGCTCAGGTGGTAGTTCACGATGCCGTTGGTTTCCAGGAAGATCGCGCCGGCCGCGAGCTCGCCGCCGATCTCGGCGACCAGGAGGGTCGCGCGATCGCCCAGGATCTCTCTCATCTCCAGGAGGTGCCCCTCGTCGAAGTAATACGACGCCGAGGCCGAGCGCCGATCCATCGTCTCGCGATAGATCGCGAGGAACTCGGGCAGGGCCTTCCAAGCTTCGTCGACCCGAACGACCTGGCCCATGCGGCCCGCCTTGTTGACCTGGTTGCGGCAGGTGGCGTTCATGCCCTGCCAGATGCCCTCCGGCCCGCGGGTCAGGCCGATCGAGACGGTCTCGCCGTGCCGGACCACCTTGCCCGTCCGGCGGAATGGCGCGAGTGGCAGGCCCAGCAGCGGGTGCAGCCGCGCGAAGGCACAGACGATCCCCCGAGCCAGCATCTCGGCCCCCAGGCATTCGAGTGCGCGGTCGAGGAAATCCTCGAGCCCGCGATCGGATTCGTCCGTCGTCACGACCGGGCCGGGATAGCCGTAGGGACAGGTCGCGTCGAACCGCCCGGGGATGCCGGCGCCGTCACCGTCATCGTCACCGTCATCGCCCTCGTCGATCGGCCGGACGATCATTGGGAGCAGCAGCCGGCGATTCCCCTCCTCGGCCAGGAACGCGACGGCCTCGCCCCCTTCTTCCCTCGCGAAAAGCCGCGCAAATCCGGGCAGGTGGTAGACGTCGTGTGCGAGGCCCGCGAGCGCCCTGGGCCATCGCGGCGAATCGGAGGAGAACATCTCGACGTTCATGCGCGGCCTCCCGTCCCGGCCCCACGATGGGCAAAGTCGTCGAAGCGGATCGCGTCGAGCGCGACCCCCGAGCCCCGGACCACCTTCATGGCCGTGCGAACCAGGATCGCGAGGTCGTGCCGGATGGAAACCCGTTCGACGTAGCGAGCGTCGAGCTCCAGCCGCAGGTCCCACGGCAGCTCATTCCGGCCGTGGACCTGCGCCAGCCCGGTGATCCCGGGCCGGACGTCATGCCGGGTACGCTGGCGGTCGTCGTAATGCGGCAGGTACTCGAGCAGCAGCGGCCGGGGCCCGACGAGGCTCATGTCGCCCTTCAGGACGTTCCATAGCTGCGGCAGCTCGTCGAGGCTGGACCGCCGCAGGAAGGCGCCCAGCGAGGTCAACCGGTCGGCGTCGGGCAGGGGCTCGCCGCCGGGGCCGTGTGCGTCGCGCATCGTCCGGAACTTGTACAGGACGAACGGCCGTCCGCCTCGCCCAGGCCGGACCTGGCGAAACAGGACGGGCCGGCCCATCGCCAGGCCGACGGCGATGGCCACGGCGAGCATCACGGGAGCCAGCACGACAAGTCCCGTGGCCGACAGGATGACGTCCATCGCCCGCTTGATCGCGAGTGTGCAGCCTGAGCCGCCTCGCGGTCGCTGGAGCAGCCGGTCGTACAGCGCGGCGGTCGCTTCATGGACCCGCTCGGGCGAGAAGTCACGGAGCACGCGGGCCCGCGCGGCCGCGCCGTGCTCGAGGCGAAGGGCGGGATCCTTCAGGTACGCCCGCAGCGCGCCGGCCAGGGCCTTCGCGTCGCCCGCCGGCACGAGGGTACCGGTCACGCCGTCGAGGACCGCGTCGACGCAGCCGACGACCCGCGACGCCACCGCCGGCCGCCCCATCGCGGCGGCCTCGAGCAGCACCTGGCCGAGCCCTTCGCGATGGCTCGGCAGGGCCACGACGTCGATCGCCGAGTAGTAGGGCGCCGGGTCGTCGATCTGGCCGACGAGGTGGACCCGATCGTCGTTCACGATCGCCTCGGCGGTGTCGGCCGGGATGGGATCGTTCGGTTCCATCGGCCCGACGATGAGCAGGTGGATGTCGGGGACGAAGCGACGGAGAATGCCCCAGGCATGGAGCAGCTCGGCGATCCCCTTGTCCCGCGCGACCCGCCCGACGAACCCGATCACGCGGGCCGATTCCGGGATGCCGAGGCGCCGGCGCGCCGAATTGCGGGCGCCAGGTCCGACGACCGTCGGGTCGAAGCGTCCGCGGGCGTCGACGCCGCCGATGCTCCCCGAAGCCAGCACCTCGAGCCGCCCGGCCGGGCAGATCCCCTCGGCTGCGACGGCCTCGCGGAGCGACGGGCTGACGCACAGGCACCGAGTCGCCATCGCACAGGAGATCCGGTCCGACCAGCGGAGCACCCGGCGCCGCCAGCCGATCGCGGTGGCCATCGGCAGGCCGTGCAGGGTATACACCCGCGCCGGCACGCGCGCGGCCCACGCCGCGATCATGCCCAGCAGCCCGCCCTTGGGGCTGTGCGCGTGGACGATCGCCGGCCGCAGCCGCCGCAAGGTTCGCCAGAGTCGCCACAGGGCCCGCAGGTCGCCGAGCGGGTCCATCCGCCGGCTCATCGAGACCCCGTGGCAGCGGATTCCGTGTCGCCGCGCGAAGGCATCGAGCCGCGAGCCCGGCGCCGCGATCGCATGGACCTCGTAGCCGAGCGACCGCATCGCGGCCGCCTGACCGGCCAGGAAATCCAGGGTCTCGGGTACGGTCGTGATGTGGACCAGGACCGGGCGCGCCCGCTCGCCCCCTCGTCGTGCCTCGACTGCCGCTCGGCCCATGCTCTTCTCCTCCCCCTCGATCGATTCAACCTCACCTGAACTTACCCGACCTGACCACGCCCTCCACGATCACCGGACGCCGCGGGCGATCCGACGGCCCAGATATCCCCAGAGCGTCGGATGGCTTCGCAGGCGAGACGGCAGTCCGCGCGGGTTGCGCATCCCGGGCGTCGCGTCGCCCGCCAGGACGCGCCGGACCGCCGCGATCAGGATCGGTAGCCCGGCCGCCGCGTGCAGGTACGGGTAGGTCGCGAAGCTGTCCTGCCGGGTAATCTCGAAGGTCGCCTGGCCCAGCACGGGGCCGGTGTCGATGCCGCGGTCGATCCGGTGGACCGTCGTCCCGGCCAGCTCCGGACGGCCGTCGGCGACGGCCCAGTACCCGCCATGAATGCCGCGATACAGAGGCGTGATCCCGCCGTGCATGTTGATGAACGGCGCCTCGACGCAAGCGAGCGTCGCGGGGGAGAGCAGCCGTGTGCCAACCACGACCACCACCGTCGGCGCGAGCCGACGCAACAGCGTGCGGGACTCGTCCGAATCGGCCGACCCCACGCGCATCACGTCCTCGGCGATCGGCGAGTCGTCCAGCCCGTGCGCCTGCCGGATCGCGTCGATCCGCCGCGCGGCCGCTCGATCGAGGACCGGCCGGGCGATGGCGTGGAACAGCACCTGTCCGGCGACCGTCACCGGCCCCAGCCTCGCCAGCCGGCGTCGGAGCATTCGCGCCCGCGACGGAGGATCCTCCTGGATCACCGCGATCTCGCCGAATTCGCGCCGCAACGCGTGGTCGACGATCCGGCCGGTCGGCCCGTCGCCGATCAGGAGGACGATCCCACCCGTCTCGCGCGGGACGACCGGCTGATCGCTGTCGGCGGCCGGATCGCTCATCCCGCCACCTCCTCGAGCGCCGCGGCCAGGTACTTCGCGGACCTCGGGAACAGCCGGGCCATCGCCGCCTCGACGATGCCACGAGCCTTCTCGAACGCCTCGACGTCTCGCCCCGTCGGCGAGTGGGACCGCCGGCGGATCAGATGTTCCCCCAGTCCCAGGGCGAACCCCGCGCGATAGGCCGCCTCCTTCCCGAACGACTGAAGCTCGCGCAGCCGGCTTGCCAGCGGATACCGCGCGCGAAGGGAGCGGAACACCCGGCGGCACATCCGGGCCGACACGACCAGCTTGGCGATCGTGCTCGACTCGTGCTCGGTGTAGGCATACGTGACCTCCGGCAGGACGGCGGACTGGCCCCGGGCGAGCAGGCCGATCAGGAACGCCAGGTCTTCGCAGGCCGGAAGATCGGGGCGGAAGCCGACCGAGCGGGCCAGCTCGGCCCGGACCATCGACGGGGCGAAGGCCACTCGCGGGATCTCGAGTCCCCGCGCCGGCCCGACGGCCGCGAGCGGCCCGGCCGGCCCGACGGCCCGGATGCCCGCCAGGTCGCCCCGGGGGTCGACGATCGCCAGCCCGGTGCCCACCAGCGCCAGCTCGGGGTGACGCACCATTGCCCCGACCTGGCTCTCCAGCTTCGTCGGGTAGATCCAGTCGTCGGCGCCGAGCAGGCAGATTAGCTCGCCGCGGCACGACTCGAGCGCCGTCTGCCGCGCCGCACCCCGGCCGAGGTTCCGCCCCAGCCGGATCACGCGGATTCGAGGGTCCTCCAGGCTCTCGGCCACGTCGGCCGAGTGGTCCCTAGATCCGTCGTCGACGAACACGCATTCCCAGTCGGAGTACGTCTGTGCCACCAGCGACGCCAACGCCTTCGGGAGCGTTCGCTCGCCGTTGTAGCAGGGCATCATCACCGAGACCAGGGGGGGCATGACCGTATTCCCCGCGGCGCTCCGGCCCGTGAGCCGTGTCAAAAGGGTTCCAGGTACGTGTCGACGTACCCGGAATTTAAGACGCCCACGTAGGCCGGGCAACTCGCGGTCGAGAGGTCGGACGAGCCCGGCGCACCCGGATAGGAATCGATCGGGCCGTTGTCCTGCCGCGGGACGGACGCCTCGATTCGCGCCGGCGCGGGCAGGCGTCCGATCTGGGAATAGATCAGCATCAACCCCATCAGCGGTGTGCTGCCGTAGAAGTATTCTCCCGACAGGCCGCCGATGATCGCGGCGACCAGGGCCGCGCGGATGGGCACGTCCTGTCCAGCGGCCCGGGCCGTGGCGGTCCCGGCCTGGCGCCACATCGTCGCGAAGAGCGCGACGATCGCGGCAATACCGACGGCGCCGGTCTCGAGTGCGATTTGCAGGAAGAAGTTGTGGCTCCCCGCCGAGAACAGCCCCGAGGCGCCCCCGCGGTGGAAGAAGCCCGTGCCCAGGATGGGAGACGACGGGAACTTCGCCGCTTCGAGCCCCCAGATATACAGCCGATCGCCGTCGTCCACGCCAGGAATGACCTGCACGGATTCTCTCAGGTAATTCGGGTCGGGGTCGATCGTGCGATCGACGGCCAGGCGGAACGCCGGCAGGAACATGTAGGCGGCGCCGACGGTGATCGCGGCCGCCGCCAGGCCGGCCACGACGCGCGATCGCAGCCGCAACCGATAGAGCAGGTAAGCCGCGCCGGCCAGACCGCCGACCCAGCCGCCCCGCCCCTGGGACACGAGGAAACCGACGATCATCAAGCCCATCGCGGGCGGAGCCAGTACCCGCCAGCGCGGCGTACCCCGGCCGGTCAGCCAGAGACCGCCGAAGTAACACAGGAGCATCGCCATCAGGACGCTGATCCCGTTGTTCGTCTTGTAGCCCTCGAGCGCCCGCCCCGAGCGTACCGCCTCGCCATTTCCCGAAAACCATGCGAGGCTAGCGGCGACTACCAGCCCCAGGGCCAGCAAGGCCCAGCCGAATCGTTGCGCTTCACGTCCATCGTCCAGCGCGCGGGAGGCCAGCAGTCCGGCGATGGCGTAGAGGGCAAACTTGCCCAGCTTCGAGCATCCCATTAGCGTCTGGTGATCCGATCCGTAGCCATACCGCTCGCGGATCAGCAGCGTCGATACCAGCGACCAGCCGATGAAGAAGGCCAGCGGCAGCCAGACCCCGTCGGCCAGCCGGCGCGGACCCCTGCGCCCGGCCCGCCACATCAGCACGACCACGGGAACGATCAGGTAGTCGGAGAGCTCGAGCAGCCCCAGCGCGGTCTGCGAGCCCAGGCCCAGGCTGGGCAGGAAGACCAGCGGCAGCAGGAGAATCCAGAGACTCTTCAACTCTCGCCCTCCCGCCGATGATCGGTGCACGCCGGGGACCGGCCGCCGGTGCGGAAACCCCGGACGCCGCCCGTCGCGCAATCCACCAGGGCCAGCGGCTCGCGGTAATGTCTCGCGTGCGACAACCCCAGCGAGGCCAGTCGCAGGGCGGCCACCGGCGCGTGATACCACCGCCCGTGCCGTCGGATCATCATCGCCCGGTTGTGGGCCAGCGCGCGGACGTGCTCCCGCAGTCGCTCGACCCGGCACCCGCCTCCTGGCGCGACCAGGTGCGTCAACCGCGCTGCCCCGTTGAAATAGACCCGGTATCCGGCCCGACCCGCCCGCAGGCAGAAGTCCAGCTCCTCGTAGAGTGCGGCCCCCGTCCCCAGCGACTCGTCGAAACCGCCCACGCCAGCCAGGACAGACCTCCAGGCCGAGAAGTTGCAGCCCGCCGCGTGATCCGCGTTTCCCTCGGTCCGGGCGGCGAACCCGCGTAGTGGGGTCGCCGTCCAGCGGCGATAGATCCCGGGCCGCCGGCGGACGTCGGCCGGCCCGCTCGTCGTGTCGATCCCACCGGCGACCACGCCCACGCCGGGAAGCCGGAGCGTGCGCAGGTGCTCCGCAGCCAGCTCAGGCCCGCAGCGGATGTCGTCGTCGACGAAGACGATCGCCTCGTACCGCGCGTGTTGCCAGCCGAAATTCCGCGCCCGGGGTAGCCCGCGAAACCCGACGCGATGGTGCGAGATCACCCCGGGATGTCTCGCCGCCAGCCGGGCCGCGGCCGGATCTCGCTCGGCCGACTGATCCACGACCAGCACCTCGAGCGGCCTGTGCTGCTGCGCGAGCAGGTCACCCAGGCAGTCGGCCAGGTAGCCGCCCCGGCCCAGCGTCGGCACCACGACCGTCACCCCGGCAGGCTCGCTCATGACAGCAGGCCCTCCGCACGCAGCGTCGCCTCGAATCGATCGAGATAGCCGTCCCAGGTCCCTTCTCGCTCGACCCGCGCCCGCGCCGCGGCACCCGCCCGCCGGAACTCGGCCGGATCCTCGTCCAGCCGGAGCAGCAGGTCCGCCAGCGCCCGGTGATCGTCGGGTTCAATCAGCCAGCCGCCCTCGCCGGGCGCGACGGCATCGGGGATACCGCCGCTCGCCGTGGCGACGACCGGCATGCCGCAGGCCTGAGCCTCCAGTAGCGCCAGGCCGAAGCCCTCGACCTCGCGCCGGTCCGTCGCGCGGGTACAGAGCGCGAACAGGTCCGCCGCGCGATAGAGCTGGGGCAGGTCGGCCTCGTCGACGAAGCCCAGCCAGAGCACCCGGTCGGCGACCCCCAGCCGGTGGGCCTCGGCCTCAATCAGCGCGCGATCGGGCCCGCGCCCGGCGACGACGTGGACGAATCGCCCGCGCACGTTGTCCGGCAGGGCCGCCAGCGCGCGGAAGACCACGTCGTGCCCCTTGTAGGCCAGCAGCCGCGCCACGGTGACGATCACGCGGAGGTCGGCATCCAGGCCCAGCCGTCGCCGCGCGGCGTCGCGGTCGCCGGGGGCGAAGCGACGATGATCGGCCGCCAGCGGGATCGGCACCACGCGGCTCCCCGGGGCCGCGGCACGGACCAGCCCCGCCGTGTATTCGCTATTCGCGACGACCAGGTCGGCCGAGCCCAGCACGGCCCGCGCCAGCCGCGCCCAGGCCGCCCGCCGCCAGCGCGAGGGCACCGGCAACAGCTCGTTTCCGTGCGCCAGGATCACGACCGGGCGCGACCCCGCCAGAAGCGCCAGCAGGCCCTCGGGATACCACGTCCCGCAGATCACCGGCGTACCCTCCCGGGCCGATTCCCGCAGCCGCCCCAGCGCCTGCCATTCGCGCCGCGGCCGGCTCGCCGTGACTCGCAGCTCCGAAACCGCCGGCACGAGCATCCCGGACCCGCCGCCGCCGGCCTGGGTGACCACCTGCACCGGCCGTCCTCGCCGCCGCATCCCTCCGGCGATCTCGCCGCAGAGACGGGCGATCCCGCCGTGCATCGGCGGATAATCGAACGAATGCACGATCATGTGATGCGAGCCTCACACCTGGTTCAGAACGCCCTCGGCTGTCCGCGGCCTCGCGATCTCATGCCGGCGGCCGGCCTCGTCGGCCGCATCCGCGCGGCGGCCGGATCCGATCAACCCCTCGAAGACCTCGACGAATGATTCCACCTGCGAGGTCGCCAGGTAGCGGTCGCACTCGGACGCCACCGGTTCGGGACGGCCGGCCCGCCCCAGCAAAAAATCGGCGAGGGTCGATGCACAACGCTCGCGGTCGCCGTCGAGGAACACGCCGAGCCCGGCATGGGTCAGCCGGGTCCGGGCCTCGCTCGGGTCGGGCACCAGCGCCACGACGGGCTTCCTCATCGCGATGTAGTCGACCATCTTCGCGTAGAGGCACCACCACCGGAAATGCCGGGCCGTCAGCAGCACGCCCGCCTCGGCGCCGTGTAGCAGGCGGTAGAGCTCCTCCTGCGGCACGTGGTCGATCAGCTCGACGTGGTCCTCGAGGCCGGCCTTCCTCGCCAGCGGCATCATCCGCGGCCCGTTCACGTCCATCCGGCCGGCGACCAGCAGCTTGACCCCCAGCTCGCGCACCCCGGGCCGGCGGAGGGCCGCCGCAAGGACCTCGAGGAACCCGTCGCCGTAATCGGGCAGGAATTCGCCCGAGAACAACAGGTACGGAAATGGCCGCGGCCGGGCCGCCCCGGGCGGCGGGAGCAGGCCCTCGTCCAGCCCGGTCGGGATGAACCGCGCCCGCCGCGCGCTCTCGGTGCCGTACGTATCCGACAGGATCATCGCGATCGCCGACGAGGCGACCGTGAGCGCATCGGCCTGGCCGACGGCCGTTGCCTCCAGTCGGCGCTGGCGGGCGAACACGGTGTCGTAACGGGAATGCATGTGGTGGCAGTACGTGTGCGGGTCGCGCAGGTCGGCGATCCACCGGCAGCCCTCGCGCTTGAGAGTCGCGCCGATCCGGTGGCAGGTGTAGGGATTCGCCGACGTGAAGACCAGCGGGATTCCATGCTCCCGGATCAACCGCCTCGCCGCTCTCACCGCCGGGCCGTACCAGGTCCAGTAGGCGTCCGGCGCGTGCTGCCAGCGCTCGCGGAGGTAGTCCCGCACCTTTTTCGACAGGCTCCGGCGCGGGGCCGTTGCTCCGTCTTCGGGCGCGAGGCGTACAGCGTCCCGCAGCTTCATCGCCAGGAACGTGCGGTCCTCGCCGCCCATCGCCATGCGCAGCCCGCGCCAGGTTGGCTCGATGTAGCGCGCGGTGGTCACCTCGACCTCCGGCGGCAGGGCGCCCGTCAGCGACCAGTCCTCGTTGTAGAGGTAGTTGGTGTCGACGGTGAGGACATACGGCTTCCACCCGTATCGCGGCAAGAGCTTCGCCAGCTTGTACGCGCGAAACACTGCCGCGTGGCTCTGAGGCGCGAAGTACGGGGTCACGATCAGGATCGAGCGATTCAAGGGGCCGCCTCCCCGGACCGGGGTTCGCCCAGCCCGTACAGGTCGTGGAGCTTGCGTACGTAGTCTTCGACGGAGAACTGCGAGACCGCGGCCCGCCGCGCCGCCCGGCCCATGCTGCCGCGCAGCGCCGGGTCGTCGTGCAGTGCCTGCATCGCGTCGGCCAGGCGCGCGACGTCCAGTGGCGGGTAGACCAGGCCGGTCACGCCCGGCTCGACGGCCTCGCGAATCCCGCCCGAGTCGGGCACGACGACCGGCAGGCCCGAGGCCATGGCCTCGATGCACGCGATCCCGAACGGCTCGAATGGCGCCGCGTGGCAAAACGCGCCGCAGCCCGCGAGCACCCGCGGCACGTCGTCGCGCGTGCCGAGGAACCGTACGAAGGCCCCGACCTCCAGCGAGTCGGCCAGCGCCTCCAGCTCGCCGCGGCGCTCGCCGTCGCCGCAGACGATCAGCCCGACCGCAGCGCCGCGGGCCCGCGCCGCCGCGATCCCCCGGACCAGCACATCGGTCCTCTTGTCCACGCCGCGCCCCAGGGTCCCCACCGCCACGAACGCCAGGTTCCCCTCGGGCAGCCCCAGCGATTCCGGCGAGACAGCCTCCACACCGGGGCCGAGGCGTGACGGTTCGACGCAGTTGGGCATCACCACCAGCCGCCGCGCGGAAAACCCGTAAACCCGCCGATCCCAGTCGGCCAGCGCCTGGCTGCACGCGACGATCCGCCTGGCGAAAACCTGGCCTACATAGTTGGCCGCCCGGAACTTCCACGAACGCAGGTAAATATCTCCCTGCTCAAACCCGATCCGCACCGGTACTCCCGCCCGCCAGGCGGCGAACAGCCCCAGCAGGCGGCTCCAGGTCAGGTGCGCCTCGACGACGCCGGGCCGAAGCCGACGGAACCGCTCGCGCAGCTCGCCCGCCGCCGCGACGAACCGCCCGCGGGCGAAGTGCGGCCGCAGGTCCAGGAGCTCGACATCGACCCCCAGCTCGCGGATCCGACATCCGATCGGCCCGTCGCCGAACAGGCTGATCACGCGATGCCGGACGTCGGGAAAGGCCCGCAGGCTCTCGGCCAGCACCGTTGCCAGGTGCGACTGGGCGCCGCCGACCTTCAGCTCGTCGATCGCGTGGACGACGAGCGGGCACGCGTTGTGCTGCTTGCGCCGGCGGGCCGATGCAGGGAGGCGGATCGAACGAGGTGTCACAGGCATCGACATCGAAGGTCTCCCCACCAGACGGCGATTCCCTCAGTCCGGCCTGGCCACCAGCAGGAAGACGCTCGCGCTGGCGTCCCGGCGGGCGGGGTCGTAGCGCCGGTCGACTCGCTCGATCAAATACTGCATGGCTGTTGAAAACACCCGAGCGACCCTCGGGTGCATGTGCTGGATCGCCTCGTCCTGCCAGAGCTGCATCCCGATCGCGGCCTCGCCCATGATCCCGCGGAACCGCACGACCTCGAACCCGGCCTCCGCGACGGCCTTGCGCAGCCCTTCGCTTGTCCATCGCCAGTAATCGCGCGGGTCGGGATGATAGCGCCAGATCCCGTGGGTCGAGAGGATCAGGCGCCCGTCGGCCCCGAGCATTCGCCGGCACTCGGCCAGGTAGGCGGCCGGCTCGGCGACGTGCTCGAGGACCTGGGTCGACAGCACGAAGTCGGCCGCGCCGTCATCCACCGGTGCCCGGTCGCGGTCAAAGATGATGCGATCGGCGGCCTCATTGCCGGGGAAGTCGCAGCCGATGTACTCATCCAGCCTCGGCTCGAACAGCGGCCGGTACGGCATGTTGCCGCAGCCGTAGTCGACCAGGCGGCCCGACGGCCGCTCCGCCGGCAGGAACTCGCCGATCACTTCCTCGATCGCGCGCCGCAGGCACGTCAGGTGCCAGTAGATCCGGCTGGCGCGGGGCGGATAGAGCCGCTCGCCGCGGCCCGCGGCCGGTTGGGTCATGGGGGCCATCGTGCTCATGCCATACCTCCCGTCGCGCAGGCGACAGCCTCGCGATCGGCGCCATATCGGGACCCGCTCGCGCCCGCGGCGGCCCGCTCCAGGATTTCGATCAGCCGTGCCGTCTCGCGCTCGAGCGAGAACTCCCGCGCAATGTGAGTCCTTGCCGCCGCGCCCATCTCGACCCGGCGCTCCGGGTCGAGCGCCAGCCTCGCGATCCGCTCGCCCATCGCGGCCACGTCGTGCTCGTCGACCAGGAACCCGGTCCGGCCGTCGAGGACGATGTCGGGAATCCCGCTATGTCGGGTCGAGACGATCGGCAGACCCATCCCGGCGGCCTCGGCAAGGCTCACCGGCTGTCCCTCCTGGTCGCCATTGGCGTCGGTGACGCTGTGCTGCACGTGGATATCCGCGCCCGCCATCCGCCGCAGGGCCTCGGCGCGGGGCAGGGCCCCGGTCAGCTCGATCCGCGACTCCACCCCCAGCTCGGCCGCTCGTCGCGCGGTCTCCTCCCGCAGCGGGCCATCCCCCACGATCGTCAGGGACAGCGCGACGCGACCGCCGACGATCCGCAGCGCCTCGGCGAACGCCGCGACCAGCTCCACCGGCGACTTCTTCGGCACCAGTCGGCCGACGTGCAGGCAGCGGATGGCTCGGCCAGCCGGGCGCTCGCCGCCCGGGCCCGACTCATCGCGTAGGTTGTCCAGGCGGACTCCCAGCCGCACGAGCTCGACCCGATCGGCGTCGGCACCCAGGTCGATCAGCCGGTCGCAGGCGTGCCGCGAGACTCCGATGATCGCGGCGGCCCGCTCGAACAGCCGCCGATACCCGACCGCGTGCAGTTTCAGCACACGCCGCACCGAGAAGTCGTAGCCGTAGAACGTCGCGACCAGCGGGATTCCCCGGGCGGCGGCGGCCGGTGCGATCAATGCGGCGTCGGGGCCGAAGTGGGCGTGGATGACGTCCGGCCGCATCTCGTCGAGCCGGCGCGCGATCCCGCGCCGGATCATCGGCCAGGCGAATGTCTCGCGATCGCGGCCCAGGCAGACGGCCGCGAGCTTCTGGATCACTCGCCGGGGATCGATCCGGTGCGGCAGCGGCACGAGTGTCACCCGGTTGAACGGTCGTCCCGGCGTGTCGGGCCGCCACAGGGTGAGCACGTCGCACTCGACCCCCTGGCGATCCATTTCGACGACCGTGTCGTGGATGAAGGTCTCGGTCAACACGCTGAACGCCTGGCGGAAATGGAGCACGCGCATCACTCGAGACCTCCACGTCGATGTCCCGTCGAGCCGTTGCCGACCGGCCTGCATGCCACGACGGTCGCATAATCCATCGCCCACATCACCCGCCGGCGGAGCCTCGCCGGCATCGCGGCGAGGACCGGCTCGATCGTCCGCTTGATCCGTGCGAATGCCGGCCGGAAGGCGGTCGCCCGCCGCAGCCGCCCGCCATTCCATAGCCGTGCGCCGATCCCGGTGAACCCGGCCTGGCGGAGCAGGCCGTCGAGCTCGCGCAGGGTGTACTCCTTCAGGTGCAACCCCCGGCTGGGCGTGCCGATCGGGTGCCGCAGGATCGTCGCGTCGCCGGGTCCCGTCCATCGGTTCGGCGTCACCAGCCACAGCCAACCTCCGGGCCGCAGCAGCTCGAAACACCGCCGCACAAACGCCCGCGCCTCGTCGGGATGGATGTGCTCGAGCACGTCGTTCGAATACACCAGGTCGAACGGCTCGCCGTCGCCAAGATTCGCGCGGAGGAAGTCGCCGCAAATCAGCGCCTCGTCTCGCCCGGCATCCAGCTCGCGGGCGATCCGCTCTCGCCCGACCTGGACCAGCCGGGGCGAGACATCGATGCCGCGTGCATCGTGGCCCCGCGCGATGAGCTGCTGGACCAGCACGCCTGTTCCGCAGCCGACGTCGAGTACCCGGCCCGGCCTCGGACCGATCCGCTCGGAGATCAGCGCGGCAGCGTCGCCGGGCAAGCCCAGGGTGCCCATCGTGGCACCCGAACGTCGGCGTCGTTCGCCCAGGATCAGGGCGAGCGATTCATAGGCCTCGGCGAAGAGCGCCGGGCGCTCCCTTTCGCCGGCCTCCGTGGCCAGGATGCGGGCCCGATAGTGGACCTCGCATTCGTAGTGCAGGTCGTCCAGTTCGGCGAGCGTCCGACCGCCGAGATCCGCGAGAGTCGCGATCATGACCACTCTCCAATCGGTGCGAGTGCGATTCGGCTCGCCGGCCGCGACCTCGACAGCGTCCACGTCGTCCTCAGCCGATCGATCAACCTGTCGCAGACGAGATCCACCTGGTCCTCGGTCATCTCGGTGAAGAAGGGCAGGGCCAGCGTCGCCCGCGCGACGCGCTCGGCCACCGGGAACTCGCCCGGCCCGTGGCCGAACCGCTCGCGGTACAGCGGCTGGAGGTGGATCGGCACGAAGTACGGCCGCGTCGGGATGCCGTCGGCTTCGAGAGCCGCCATCAGACTCGTGCGATCGACCCGCTCGTCGAGCTGAATGACATAGACGAACCAGCTCATCCGCGTCGTCTCGCGGGCGACGTACGGCAGCCGGATCCCCTCGACCCGCCACAGCCGCTCGGCGTACCAGCCCGCGACCTGTTCGCGGCGATCGAGGATCCGGTCGAGCCTCGCCATCTGCGAGGCTCCGAGCGCGGCGCTCATTTCGTCGAGCCGGTAGTTGAACCCCAGCCGAACATGGTTCATCCAGGTCCCGGCGTCGTCGCGTCCCTGGTTGGCCAGGCTGCGCATCAACGCGGCGAGCTCGCGGTCATCGGTGACGATCACGCCCCCCTCGCCGGTGGTGATCGCCTTGTTGGGATAGAAGGCGAACACCGCCGACCGCACGCCGGTCCCGACCCGCCGGCCGTTCCGCTCGGCCCCGATCGCCTCGCAGGCGTCCTCGACGAGGGCGATGCCGTGCCGCGCGGCGATCGCGCGGAGCGGCTCGGTCGGACCCGGCTGGCCGAAGACGTCGACCGAGACGATCGCCCGCGTTCGCCGGGTTACGGCGGCCTCGACCCGGCGCGGATCGAGGTTCAGCGTGAGCGGGTCGATGTCGGCGAACACCGGCCTGGCGCCCTGGTACAACGCACAGTTGGCCGAGGCGACGAAGCTGAACGGCGTCGTGATGACCTCGTCGCCCGGCCCGATCCCCTCCGCGGCCAGGCAGAGGTGCAGCCCGCTCGTGCCGCTGTTGACCGCGACGGCCTCGGCCGTCCCGACGTACTCGGCCACCGCCCGCTCGAACCGCCGCACCGCCGGGCCCATGCTGAGGTTCGGCGACCGCAGCACCTCCAGCACCGCGGCGATGTCATCCTGCCCGATCGACGGCCGAGACAGCGGCACCGCGAAGTCCGTCATGGAAGCAGCCCTGTTTCATCGTCCCGATGAATCGGATTTGCGTCGCGAGGACCCGTCCCCCGCGGCCAACGGGACCATAAGGCGCCGGACTTCACGGGGCGACTCGAACCCGCACATTTCCACGCCGGCGATCCATCACGCCCTGCACGCCACGACGGCCCCGGCCCCAAGGGTGACCTCGTCCGACCGCTCCGACTCGGCGGTTTCCGACGAATCCCCGTCCGCCCGGGCGGGCCGGTTGGGCCGATAGCAGGGCACCAGCGCGCAAAGCGCGTCGATCACCTCGCCGGCCGACTGGTCGGCCATGGCCTCGAGTTCCTCGAGGCCGGCCACCAGGCGCCGCCACGACGACGACCGGTGCCGCAGCGCCCGGATCTTCGGATGCGACGTCGGAAGCAGGCCCTCGTCCGAGTCCGACAGTTCCTCGGCCAGCTTTTCACCCGGCCGCAGGCCGGTGAACTGGATCTCGATCTCCTGGCCGGACAGGCGGATCATGTCGCGCGCCAGGTCGAGCACCCGCACCGGCTCGCCCATGTCGAGGACGAAGATCTCGCCTCCCCTCCCCAGCGCGGCGGCCTGGAGCACCAGCCCGGCGGCCTCGGGAATCGTCATGAAGTAGCGCGTCATCTCGGGGTGCGTGACCGTCACCGGGCCGCCCCGGCTGATCTGCTGCTGGAAGATCGGCACGACGCTGCCGTTCGATCCCAGCACGTTGCCGAACCGCACGGCCATCATCCGGGTCGACGACTTTCCGGCCAGCGAGCTGACGTAGCCCTCCGCCAGACGCTTGCACGCGCCCATCACGCTCGTCGGATTGACGGCCTTGTCGGTCGAGATGAGCACGAACGCCTCGGCACGGCAGCGGACGGCCTCGTCGGCCACGGTGCGGGTTCCCAGCACGTTGTTCTTTACCGCCTCGCCGGGGTTGGCCTCGACCATCGGGACATGCTTGTGCGCCGCGGCGTGGAACACGACGTCCGGCCGATACTCCGAGAACAACGACCGCAGCCGGGCCGCGTCGTGGATGCTGGCCAGGCACGGGAGCACCTCGGTTCGCCCGCGCCGCGGCGACAGCTCGCGTTCCAGGAAGAACAGCCCGTTCTCCGAGTGGTCGAGCAACACCAGCCGGGCCGGTCGGTATTCCAGCGCCTGCCGGCAGATCTCCGACCCGATGCTCCCCGCGGCGCCGGTGACGACCACCACCCGGTCCTGGACCAGCTCGGCGATCGCCCGGCCCTCCAGCCGCACGGGGGCGCGGCCGAGCAGGTCGTGGATGTCGACGTCACGCGGCCTCACGACCAGGTTGCCGCTCAGAAGCGCATCGAAGCCCGGCACGATCTGCACCTGGAGCGCCGCGCGTCGGCACGCGTCGACCAGCCCGCGCACCCGCCCGGCCGGCGTGGCCGGCGTGGGGACCAGCGCCAGCTCGAGCCGGTGCCGCGCCGCCAGCGGCTCGAGCTCGTCGGTCGAGCCCAGCACCGGGACGCCAGCCCGGTCGCGTCCTCGCAGCGCCGGGTCGTCGGCGAACAGCCCCACGACCTTCAGGCCCAGTTGAGGCTGGGCACCGATGGCTCGCACCATCGCCTCGGCCGCCGGCCCCGCGCCGACGATCACCACCCGGCGAAACCGGCGCGCGGCCAGCATCGGCCGGTAGCGCTCTCGCAGCAGCCGCCCGGCCAGCCGCGCACCGCAAAGGCCGAGCGTCGCGCCGGCCCAGTCGAGCACGATCACCGAGCGGGGAATCCTCGGCTGGGTGCCGATCAGCAGCCACGGCAACGCCAGGACCGAGCCCAGGATCGCGGCTTCGGCCAGCCCGGTCAGCTCGGCGAACGTCGCCGAGCCCCATCGACCCCGGTGGCACCCCGTCGCCACGAACGCCGCCGTTTTGAGCAGCACCAGCGGGAGGATTGTGTGCTCGATCGACCCCCAGAGCTCGCCGGGGATTGCCCCGTCGAATCGGACGGCGAACGCCCACAGGTACACCGCCGCGAATGCCGCCGCGTGCACGGCGACGGTCGCCGCGGAGTCGGCCCGCGGGATGAGTCGTCCTCGCCCGGCCCGCTCCCTGTGCCCTCGCGCACCTCCGCGTGCGGCGGACGCCCCCTCCTGTCCTCCGGCGATTCCGGCCAGATTGATGAGCATCGACATGTTGCGGCTTCCCCTTCTGCTCTCGCGTTCCTGCCTCTCGCCGCTCCTGCGCCGGTTCGGCTGGGTCGCTGTCCCGCAACGGTCCCGATCGGGAGGGCGAGCCTCCCGGCGAGCCGGCTCCCCGTGAGGCCGCGCGCCATATCGGCTTGGCGGAAGCCTCGCCCTCCCAATCCCGCGACAGACCCTTCGCTCGGCCCTTGGTCCCGCTGACCTTTACCGTAGAACGTTCAGGGAACTCGGGCGTCCACTTCCGCGAAAAGCCTGGTCGCCGCGGACAACCGCGGCCTGCCTCCCCACGCCGGCCGGTCGTCTCGAACTTTCGAGGCCCGCACGACCCGCGCAAGTTGACCACTCCCGCGCCGCGTTCTAGTCTCCCTTCGCGGGCGGCGATGGCGACGTCGCGATCGCGCCCATTGCGCCACGGCGACAGGCCGGGCGGCCGCCGCGACGCGTCCGACGGCCGCGAGCCGCCCTCCAACCTGGAGTTCACGCCATGCGAAGACGAAGCGTCCCCTGGCCGACGTCGGCATTCCTCCTGTTCACGTTCCTGTCCGGCCACGCGTTCGAGGCCCGCGCGCAGCAGGGCAGTTCCGCCGAGCACCGCGATCGGTTCGCCTCGCTGTTGCTGGCCGGCCGCGACCCGGTCGCTGAGCGCGCCCGCCAGCGCCTGGGCGAGCGACGGCAACAGTCGCCGGCTCTCGCCCCAACGCCGTTCGCCGTCGTCCCGGCAGCGGCCACGTCCGGGCCGTCCGGCGGTCCGGCGCTCGCCCAGGCGAGGGGCAGCCAAACCCGGATCGCGACGGGCAGCCACTCGGTGTCGGCCGGGTCGTCGGCCGCGATGGCGGTCGTCGCGGCCTCGCGGCGCCGTCCATCGCCGACGCGCTCGGTCAGTTACCTCGAGCAGCGTGCCGCCCGGCTGGAGCACAGGTCCGCGCAAATCGCCCGGCGGGACGAGCGGCTTCACTCCATCCGGCCCGTCAGCCAGTCCGAGGAGAACTGGATCGAACAGACGCGCAGCATCCTCGCCCGCGAGGAGCGCTCGGCCCTCGGAAAGCTCGGACAAATCGAGCGCCAGCTCGCCTCGCCGACGGCGCCCGTCGCGGCCGTCGATCCGCTGGGCCTCGGCTCGGTTGCCCGCGCTCGGCACCCCGGCGGATTCACCGCGATGCATCGCGAGGCCGCCACGGGGCGACGCTGAAGCTGACTACTGGACCACCAGACGCCAGGGAGCCGCGCGATGCGAGGCCAGGCACAACCCCACCGGCACGTGTTCCCGCGCGGCGGCCCGCCCGATCGGCGGGCCTGGGCCCTCCGCGCGGCTGAGGCCGTCATCGTGGCCCTGGCTGTCTTCTCCCCCTGGGCGTTTGGGGCCGTCGAGGCCTGGGCCGAATGGCTCATCGCCGCCGGCATCGCCCTGGCGGCGGTGCTCCTGGCGATGGCCGGGGGCCAGGACGGAATCCGCTACCGCCTTTTCTGCGGTCCCGGCCTGGCCATCGCCGGTCTGGCCGTGCTTGCCCTGGCGCAGGCGGTCCCGCTGTCTCAGCGGCTGTTCGATCGGATCGCGCCCGCCGCCGCGGCCGACCGGGCTGCTCTCCTGCCACGGCAGCCGGAATCGGTCGTCGGCGATCCCGGCCCGGCGGTCGCGATTCCCCGCCCGACGCTCAGCCTGCTCCCCGAGGCCACCCGTCACGAGGCCATCCGCCTGGCCGGTCTCTGGGTCCTGTTCCAGTGCGTCATGCGCCTGGGCGGCGGGTTCGCGCCGCTCCGGCGGTTCGGTCGGGCGATCACCATCAACGCGGCGATCGTCGCGGCGTTTTCGCTCGTCCAGGCCCTCACCTGGACCGGCGGCATCTACTGGTCGCGACCGTCGCCGATCGTCGACGGCTGGAACTCCGGCGGCCCGTTCATCGGCCACGGCGCGCTGGCGGCCTATCTCAACCTCGGCCTGGGCCTGGCGCTGGCAAACCTGCTGGCGTCCGCGCCCGACGCGCGTCGCCGCCCGGGTCGCGCCGTGCTCGCCGCGCTGCCGGTCGTCGTGCTGGTGACGGGCCTGATCGGCTCGCAGTCGCGCAGCGGGTTTGTCGGCATGGCCGCGGCCGGAGTCGTGCTGGCGGTCGTCGCCGGCCGTCGCGTTGCGACCCGCGCGGTCGCGGTCGCCGCGCTGGCGGTGCCGGCCGCCCTGGCGCTCTGGGTCGCAGTCGACTCCTCGGCCGCCTCGCGTCGCGTGGCGTCGATCGGCGACGCCGGATCGCTCGCCGATCGCCTCGAAATCTGGGGTGCGTCGTTCCGCGCCGGCGCCCATCACCGGATGCTGGGCACCGGCCTGGGCAGCTTCGCGGTTGCCGTCGCGGCCGAGACTCCCACCGATCACGGCGTCGTCTTCGCCCGCGCCGAGAATGAGTACCTTGATCTCTTGCTCGAGGGCGGCGTCGTCGGGCTGGCGATCGTCGCCGCGGGAATCGTCGCCCTGGCGCGCCGTGGACTTCGCTCGCTCGGCGCCGCAACCGAGCCGCGCGACCGCGCCCTGATCGCCGGGGCCCTCTTCAGCCTGACGGCACTCATCGTCCAGGCGGCCGGCGACTTCAGCCCGCACATCCCGGCGGTCACCGTCACCCTGGTCATCCTGGCGGCGCACGTCTGCTCGCTGAGAAGCTCCGATCCGACGCCCACACCCGCCCTCTCGCGCCCCGCCCTGTTCGTCCGCAACCTCGAGCCGGCCGCGGTGGCGTTGCTGGCCCTCGCCATCCTGCCGCATGGCCTGGCCCGCGCCCGAGCCGAGGCGTGCCTGGCGGGCACGCGACTGCCGCCACCCGGTTCGTCCTGTCCGGCGCTGGTGCCGCGCGGCGAGTCCGACGCCGAATTGCTGGCGATGATCGACGGGCTCGAGGCCGCGCTGGTGGACCGGCCGGACTGGGCCGAGGGCCACCTGCGTCTCGGCCTGGCCCTGATCGCCCGTTATGAGCACATGGCCGCCGACCGGATCGCGGCGGCGACCGGCGACGGCGATCTCGCGGCCGTGATGGGCGATCCGCTCTGGCTGCACGCCCGGGCGCACTCGGATCTCCCGATCGCCGAGATCGCCGACCAGGAGCCGGTCCGCATCTGGCTGGTCCCGGCGGCGGGCTCGTTCCTCCGGGCGAGGCGATGCGCGCCGACGATGGCCGCGGCCCATGCGCATCTCGCCGCCCTCGACTATCTGCTCGAGCCCGGGTCAACCGCGCCGGCCCACGCCGCCCGGGCGCTGCGGCTGGCCGGCGGCGACCAGGCGACGCTCGCCCTGGCCGCGCGGGCGGCCTTCCAGTCGGGCGACGCCGCGCTCGCCGCGCGTCTGTGGCAACGGGCGCTTCAGGTCCGCCCCTGGGACTGGGAGGACGCGGCTCTCGCCGCTGCCGCGTCGCTCTCGCCGGCCGAGGTCCTGGCCGACGTGTTGCCTGCCGGAGCCGGCTGGCCGGCCGCCGTCGCCGAGCTGGCGTACTCGGGATTCGAGGACGCCGACACCCGCGCCGCGTTCTTGCAGGCGTCGCTCGACCGCCTGCCGGTCGACACGACGCTCTCGCCCGGCGAGC
>DAIDHB010000457.1 GCA_027452145.1 Planctomycetales bacterium | reverse complement strand
GAACGGAGCAAGTCGTCGAATTGGTCGATGGTGTCGTTCATGGGGAACGTCCGTGATGGAATCGCAATGATCCCGGGTATCCCTCGCCATCCTGTGTCAGCTTAACCCCGTGCGCGGGTAAGTTACCAGGCGCCGGTCGCCCAAAGGGGCTCGCACCCGCTGAAATGCCGCGTCCGGCGGCCCGACCGCCCTCTTGCCTCGTCCGGCTGAACCGGTACGCTCGGGGCTCCGGGACCTCAGAAAACAGTTAATCGATGTGAGCCGACACCATGGACGACCAGCCCTGCAGGGATTACTTCCTCCGGCCGCGATCCCCCTCCCATCGCCGCTACGAGGCACTCCGCGCCGTCTTCATCGACGGGCACCCGGTGGCCGAGGTCGCCGCCGATTTTGGTTACAAGCCCGCTACCTTCAAGGTCCTGATCAGTCGATTCCGTCACGACGTCCGGAGCCACAACGGTCCCCCCTTTTCGTCCCCGATGGCCGCGGACGTCCGCCGGGACGGGCTCGCCGCGAGGCCCGTAGCGGACCCGACGAGGCCCCCGTCACCGATCGGCGGACCCTCGACCTGACCGCCGGTCGCCGCTTGCAGACGCGCACCGCCGGGATCTTCCTCTTCCTCCCGCTCTTGTCCCGGGTCCGTATCGACAGGCTTGTCGACGCCGCAGCCTACCCCGGCTCGGAGATGGTCCCCGCCTCGGCCGCGATCCTGGCCCTACTGGCGTTGAAGCTCCTCGACAAGGAGCGTCGCAGCCACATCGACGACTTCAACTTCGACGAGGCCCTCGGCCTCTTCGCCGGGCTGAATATCCTCCCCAAGAAATCCTTCGTCACCGACTACTCCTACCGGACCACCCGCGACAACCAACTGGGATTGCTCCGCGGCTGGGTGCCGGCGCTGGGCGCCGCGCTGTTCCCCGGGGCCGACACCTTCTCGCTGGACTTCCATCCCATCCCCTACCGCGGCGACCCGACCGGGCTCGATCAGCACTACCTGCCGCTGCGCGGGTCGGCCGGCCCGAGCGTCCAGATCTTCTTCGCACTGGAGCAGGAGAGCCGCTGCCTGTGCTATGCCAACGCCAACCTCACGAGGGCCGATCAGCCCGCCGAGGTGATGCGGTTCGTCGACTTCTGGCGGACGGTCTCCGGGTCCGATCCCCGATGGCTGTACATCGACTCCAAGGTGGTGGACTACGCCGAGCTGTCGCGGATCAACGCCCGCGGCATCCACTTCATCACCATCCGCCGTCGCGGCGCCGCGATCCTGGGCCGACTGGCGTCGCTGCCGCGGTCGGCGTGGACCGAGGCGGTGCTGGACACGCCGCGGCGTTGCCATCAGGCGATCCGCTACGTCGACGAGTCGGTGAAGCTGCGCGGCTACGAGGGGCCGGTTCGTCAGATCGCCGTCGGCGGCCTGGGACGGGAGAAGCTGACGCTGTTCCTGACGAATCATCCGGAGGAGACGGCGCGGAACGTCGTGATCCGCTATGCGGGCCGAAATCGGGTGGAGGATGGCCTGGGGATCAGCGTGAACTTCTTCCACCTGGACTGCCTGGCGAGCGAAGTGCGGCTGAACGTGGACCTGGATGCGGTGCTGACGGTGGTGGCCAACGGCTGCTATCGCTGGCTGGGCAAGCAGCTCAGGGGCTACGAGAAGGCGGCACCGAAGCAGCTGTATCGCCTGTTCGTCGAGACGGCGGGGACGGTGAGGGTGGAGGGCGAGGAGATCGAG
>DAIDHB010000456.1 GCA_027452145.1 Planctomycetales bacterium | reverse complement strand
GCGCAGGCCGACACGATCTACATGACGGTCGTGGATCGCGACTTCAACTGCGTCAGCCTGATCCAGAGCAACTTCCACGGGTTCGGGTCGCAGCACGTCCCGGGCGACCTGGGTTTCGCGATCCAGAACCGCGGATGCCTGTTCGCGCTCGACCCGAATCACGCGAACCGTCTGGAGCCGAGGAAGCGGCCGTTCCACACGATCATCCCGGGGTTCGTCACGAAGGACGGTCAACCGTGGCTGAGCTTCGGCGTGATGGGCGGCGACATGCAGGCCCAGGGGCACGTGCAGGTCCTGTGCAACATGATCGACTTCGGCATGGACGTGCAGGAGGCCGGTGACGCCGCCCGATTTCGCCATTTCGGTTCGTCCGAGCCGACGGGCCAGCCGGCGCGGCCCGGCGGGGGCGCGGTCGCGCTGGAATCCACCATCTCGCCGGAGGTCCGGCGCGTGCTCGAGGCCCGGGGGCACCACCTGGTCAGCTCGCCCGGCGGCTTCGGCGGATACCAGGCGATCCGCGTCGACCTCGAGCACGGCGTCCTGATCGGCGGCTCCGATCCGCGGAAGGACGGGTGCGCAATCGGGTATTGAGGAACCCGGTCCACCGGGCGTCGTCGCCTCAAGACACGAAGGTGCTTGCTACTTCACCAACGGCCGGATCTCGATCTTGCGGAAGAAGATCTCGGCGCCCTCGGACTGGAAGAGGATCTTGCCGCGGGTGTGGCTGGACTTCGTGCCGGCGTTGACCAGGTAGCCGTTGAGGACGGTGGTGATCGAATCGCCGTCGCAGACGACCTCCATCCGGTTCCACTCGCCGGCCGGCTTCTCAACGTCCCGGGCGCCTCGGAATCCGATCTCGTCCTTCCACGAGGGGTCCCGGCCCCACCAGTTGAACCGGCCCGAGTCGCGGGTGACGGCCTTGCCGCCCTTTTCGAAGTAGAGCTGGCGATCCGGCCCGACGCGGGTCTCGCAGGTCAGGCTGGGCTTGTTCTTGCCCCCGACCATGAGGAAGTCGCCGGTGCCTCCCTCGATGATCTGGCACTCCTGCGACTCCATCCAGGTGCCCCCGGCGGCGCCGTCGGCTCCGACGCAATGGACCAGGATACCGGAGTCGCGCGCATTGGATTTGCGCGGGGTCCAGGTCCGCTCGCCCCATCGCCACTCGACGACCAGGTGATAGTCGCGGAACTCGTCGCGGGTGATCAGGCCGCCGAACTCCTCGCCCGAGGCGCAGATCGCGCCGTCGCGCACTGTGAACACCTGGTGCGGGTCGCTGTCGCGGCCTCGACCCCGCAGGTACGTGTAGAAGCCGGTGAGGTCCTTGCCGTTGAACTGGAGGATTGGCTGTCCCGCATGGATCGGCGGGACAGCGCGGGCAAACGAGGGAACGTCGGCCTGCCGGGGTTCGTCGGCCACGGCCGGGCGAGGAGCGAGCGAGGGGCCGGCGACCAGGGCGGCTACCATCGTGACGAGTGCGATGCTCGGTGCGAGCTTCATGGTGGGATCTCTCCTATCGGGCGGAGTCCGGGATGACTCGATCGTCGGCGCCGGTCCACCTGTCGACCCGCTCGGGCCGTCGACCCACGACCGACCTCGATCCGAGTTTGCGGGAACACCTCGACGATCGCAAGCCGGCTCTGATCGGATCGTCCCAGGTGGGCCGGGCGGCGCGGCTGGGGCAGTGTGAGTATCATGGTTCGGTACAGCCGAGCGGCGGCGAGCCCCGTCCTCAAGTAGGTCGGGCATTCTTGCCCGCCGTTCAGGCCACCAGGTCGGTCGGGCTTTCCAGCCCGACGTTCCGGCTCCGCCGGGCAAGGATGCTCGACTTTCTCTGTACCGGTGCCCCATGTTGATCGTGATGGCCTGCTTGATCCTGCAGGAAGCCGCCCGGGCCGCCCGGGCGGATGTCGTTACACTCGAGGCGCTGGGACGATTCGATCACCGGCACTTGCCGGAGGCCTCGGGAATCGTCAGGAGCCGTCGACATCCTGGGATCTACTGGGTGCACAACGACTCCGGGAATGCGCCGTGGCTCTTCGCGGTAAGGCGGGATGGGAGCCTCGTCCGGCGGTTCCGGCTGGCCATTCCGAACCTCGACTGGGAAGCCGTCGGGATCGACGACGCGGGGCACCTGTATGTCGGCGACCTCGGCAACAACATGGGCCTGCTGCGGGTCCGGACGATCTACCAGGTCGACGAGCCCGACCCCGCGATCCAGGAAAACCCGGCGCGCGATCGGCCGTTGAAGCCCAGAAGAACCCTTTCATACGCCCTGCCACAGGGCAACCGGTTTGATGCCGAGGGTTTGTTCGTCGACCGCGGCAAGGCCGTCGTGGTGGCCAAGTACCTCGATCGGCGCGAGGCCGAGCTCTTCGAGGTGGGTGTTGACGGCGGCGAGCGTGCCGCCGGCGCGCCGGCGGCCAGGCCGGTTCATTCGCTGGGACGGCTCGCTAAATTCACGGAACCCGCCACGGGTGCGGACCTGAGCGAAGATGGCACATTGCTTGCGATTTGCTCATATGCTGTGACGCGCGTGTATCGGCGGACAGCCGGTGGAGAGAAGTGGGAGCCGCTTGCGGAGGTCCGTTACGCGCAGCGGCCGATCGAGGGAATCACCTGGGATGGACGTGATCTGATCCTCGCCGCTGAGGACGGCCAGGGCCTGTTCCTGCTTCGCGAGGCGCTCTGGCGGAAGGGCGATGTCGGCTCCGCCCCGGCACGGACGGAGACCGCCCGGCCGTAGGAGACGGCCCCCGCTTAGATCTCGGTGTTGTTCGATCCGCTCGAGTCGCAGACGAGCGAGGCGATGTTGCGCGCGCCGGCGGCTCGGCGGCGCGATGTTTCCTGTGGACAGAGGAAACGCGATGACTGATTCGAGATTCCTTGCATAAGAGAAGGCGTCCACGCGAGGGTCGATGGCATTGGGGCCGCGGGGCATCGTGCGGCTCGCCTCGCAACCGCGCGGGGATCGCGACAAAGAGGGCAGCATGAGGGCCATCGTGACAGGAGGGGCGGGATTCATCGGATCGCACGTCGTGGACCGCCTGCTCATCGAGGGTGCGGAGGTGGTGGTCGTCGACAACTTCGACCCGTTCTACGATCGGTCTGTCAAGGAGGAGAATCTCCGCGCGGCACTTCGTTCCTCGCGATGCCGCCTGAGGGAACTCGATATCCGCGATGCCGCCGGGGTCGCCGCCCTCGTCGGCGAGTTCCGCCCCGACGCGATCGTCCACCTGGCCGCGCGGGCGGGGGTCCGGCCCAGTATCGAGGATCCGGGACTGTATGCCGACGTCAACGTGACGGGGACAGTGCGATGGCTCGAGGCCGCCTCGCGGTGCGAGCCGCGACCGCGGTTCGTCTATGCGTCGAGCTCGAGCGTCTACGGGGATCGGCGAGACGCCCCATTCCGCGAGACCGACCCCGTCGACCTGCCGATCAGCCCCTATGCGGCCACCAAGAAGGCCTGCGAGCTGCTGGCCTTCACCTTCCATCATCTCCACGGACTGCCGGTTACGGGGCTGCGATTCTTCACCGCGTATGGCCCGCGCAATCGACCCGATCTCGCGATAGCCCGCTTCACTCGAATGATCGATCGCGGCGAACCGGTCCCGATGTACGGCGACGGCACGACCCGCCGCGACTACACGTTCGTGGCCGACATCGTCGACGGCATCATGCGAGCCGTCGAGCGTTGCGACGGCCATCGCGTCTACAACCTCGGGAACTCGCATCCGGTCGAGCTGAGGCAGCTCATCGAGGAGATCGCCGAGGCGCTCGGTAAGCCGGCGATCATCCGGCGAATGCCCGAGCAGCCGGGGGACGTCGGCTTGACCTACGCGGACATCGGCCGGGCCTCGGCCGAGCTGGGGTACACGCCGAGCACATCGCTGCGCGAGGGTCTTGCTCATTACATCGGCTGGTATCGGGCGTCGGTGCATTCGGGCACGACCGGCCGCTACCCGAGGGTCGCGACACCTCGGTGCAGCCCGGGCCCGTGGTGACGTCGCAGAAGCCAGGCGCGCGCCCCGGGACCCACCGCGCGATGAAGGAGTGACAAGATAACAAGGTTTGTGAAGGCGGCGTGAAGGTGGGATCGGAGACCGGCATCGATGAGTTACAGCAGCAACAGAATCGGGGAGAGTTGGGGGCGATCGCGGCGGGTCGGAATCCTGGCGGTGTTGAGCCTGCCGCTGGCCCTCGCGCTGGGCGTCTCGTCCGGGCGGCGGGCCCACCGGGGAAACGACCATCTGGTCGCGGCTCAGAGGATGGATCTGCCCCTGACGGTGCAGGCGAGCGGCGTGGTCGCCAGCACGGTGCGAACCGTGATTCGATGCAAGGTCGAGAACGTGCGAGGGAAGAAGGCCGCGACGACGATCCTGACCATCCTGCCCGAGGGTTCGGTCGTGAGGCGGGGGGATGTGATCTGCTGCCTGGACGCCTCGGCCCATGAAGAGCTGCGGACGAATCAGTCGCTCGTCGTCTCGCAGGCCCGGGCCGATCATCGCCGGGCCGAGCTGGACCTCGAATCGGCAAGGGTGGGTCTCGAGGAATACCGCGGAGGGCGCAGCCAACTGGAGCGGCTCTTGCTCCAGGGGCAGATAGAGACGGCCAGGACCCAGGTCACAGCCCTGAGCGACCGCCTCGGATGGTCGCGACGGATGCTAAGCCGCGGGTACGTTTCGCGTGCCCAGATCGCGGCGGAATCCGGCTCGCTGGAGCGGAGCCGCGCCGATCAGGCCCGAGCCGAGCGCGAATACTCGACCTACGAGCGGTACACCATGCCCCGGGCGCTGAAGCAGCTCGAGAGCCAGGTCGAGATGGCTCGCGCGAATCTCGAGTTCCAGACCGCGCGGTTGCGGCGGGAGGAGGAGCGGCTCGCGGCGCTCGGCAATCAGGTCGAGCAGTGCACGATCCGCGCCCCGCATGACGGCCTCCTGATCTACGCCCACAAGCCGAAGCGCGGGGTGCGGATCGAGGAGGGCATGACGGTCCGTCAGGAGCAGGAGCTGTTCTACCTGCCGGACCCCTCCCGCCTGGAGGTGCAGGTTCTGCTGCACGAGACCGTGGTCGTGAAGGTCCAGCCGGGTATGCGGGCGAGGGTGTGGATCGAGGGGCTGGGAGAATCGATGGAAGGGACGCTGTCGGTCATTGATCCGCTGCCGCTGGCCGATCGGAGCGTCTGGTCCAGCGGCGAGGTCAAGAACTACATGGGACGGATCCCTCTCGAGCTGAAGGGTCGGACCATCGGGCCGGGTGCGACCGTCGAGGTGGAGATCGCCCGCGACGTGCTCCGCGACCGGCTGGTCGTGCCGGTCGAGTCGGTCCGTCGCGAGGACGGTCAGGACGTGTGCTACGTCCGCGCCCCGGACGGGCTCGAACGGAGGCGCGTCTCGGTGGGTGAGGCGGACGCGTCGTGGCAGGAGGTGATCGAGGGGCTCGCCGAGGGCGAGCAGGTCGCAGTCCCCCGATGATCCGAACAGGGCCGGTCCGCGCCGCGCGGCGACGAACAGATTCCTCGCGATTTGAGGTGCTGAAATGATGAGCAACCGAGAACGACGAGCCGAACATGATGAGCGCGGGGCCCGCCGCGGCGCGGGGGCGACGGCCTCGCCTTCGCCCTCTCGACTTCGCGTCGCGCTGTATTCGCACGATACGATGGGACTGGGCCACATGCGCAGGAACCTGCTGCTCGCGCAGGCGCTGATGCGTTCGCCGGAGCCGCCGTCTGTCCTCATGGTGGCAGGCGCACGCGAGGCGGGGGCCCTTCGACTTCCCCGCGGGGTCGACAGTGTCACGCTTCCCGCGCTGGCCAAGGACGGCGACGGCGGGCTCGGGGCACGCGACCTCGACCTGTCGCTGGCGGAGATCGTGCGCCTCAGGTCGAAAATCATCGCCGCGGCCATCGAGGGTTTCCGGCCGGACGTCTTCATCGTCGACAAGGTGCCCCGGGGCGCCATGCGAGAGCTGGTCCCCGCCCTCGAGGGGCTGGCGGCGGAGGGTCGCTGCCGCTGCGTGCTCGGCCTTCGCGACGTGCTGGATGAACCGGAGACCGTCCGCCGCGAGTGGCGCGAGATGGAAGGCGACGATGCGGTCCGCCGCTACTATCGCGCGGTCTGGGTCTACGGGGATCCGCGGCTGTACGACCCGGTGCCCGAATACGGCTTCTCGCCGGTCGTGGCCGGCAAGGTGCGTTACACCGGCTATCTCGACCAGCGGACTCGTCTGGCGGGCGCCGGCTGTGAGTGCCTCGCCCCGTCGGACGTGCCCGAACTTCCCGAGGGCCGGCTGGTCGTTTGCCTGCTCGGCGGCGGCCAGGACGGCGCGGCGCTTGCCGAGGCGTTCGTGAATGCCGAACTCCCGGAGGGGAGCGTCGGCGTGCTGTTGATGGGGCCGTACCTGCCCGCGGACGCCCGGGCGCGGGTCCGCCGGGCGGCGGCGTCGCGCCCGCAACTGCGGATCGTGGAATCCCTCGCCGAGCCGGGCTGGCTGCTCCGCCGGGCCGATCGAGTGATCGCGATGGGCGGATACAACACCGTCTGCGAGGTGCTCTCCTACGAGCGGACGGCCCTGATCGTCCCCCGGATTCATCCCCGGCGCGAGCAATGGATCCGGGCTGAGCGCCTGCGGGCTCATGGCCTGATCGACGTGTTGCATCCGGGCGACCTCACGCCCGGATCGCTCGGACGCTGGCTCGCGCTCGACCTGCCTCCCCGCCCGTCGGCGATCGGCCGCTTCGACTGGAGCGGCCTGGAGAACCTGCCTCGCTTCGTCAGCGACCTGTTCAACGACCCGGCCCCGGAACCCTGGTATCCCTGTACCGAGAAAGAGGTGAATCGATGTCTCGCAATACCCCCTTCCGCGTGGGCTACGTGGTGAAGCGTTATCCCCGCTATTCCGAGACCTTCGTCGTACGCGAGATCCTGGCCCATGAGGCGGCGGGCCTCGACATCGAGATCTTCAGCCTGCGTCCGTCGAACGACGGCCATTTCCAGGACCTGATCGCGAGGGTGAAGGCCCGGGTCAATCCCGTGCATTTCCCGGCGGAAGGGCTGCTTCCGGAGGCCCTGGCGGGCGCGACTCTCGGCGCGACGCACTTCTGGAAATCGATGGGCGTGGCCGCGGCGACGCTCCCGAACCTCTGGGACACGCTGAGCAGCATGGTCGACGAGGAGGCCCGGCATGTGTACCAGGCCCTGGCCCTGGCGTGCGCGGTGCATCGGTCGAAAATCTCGCACCTGCATGCGCCGTTCGCCAGCGAGGCGACGACCATCGCCCGGCTCGCGGCCAGGCTCGCGGGCATCACGTACAGCTTTACTGCGCGCGCCAAGGATATTTTCCACGAGAGCGTGCGGCCCGACGATCTGAGGAAGAAGCTCGAGGATGCCTCGGGCGTGGTGACGATCAGCCACTTCCACCTGGCGTATCTTCGCGAGACCTACGGCTGGCTCGCCGACCGCGTGATCCAGGTTTACAACGGTCTGGATCTCGAGGAGTTCCCGTACAGCGAGCCGGGGGACCGGCCCCCGGTCATCCTGGCCGTCGGCCGCCTGGTCGAGAAGAAGGGCTTCGCCGACCTGATCGATGCCTGCTCGCTGCTGGCTCGCCGGGGCCGCGAGTTCCGCTGCCGGATCGTCGGGGCGGGGACCCTGGGGCCGGACCTTCGCGATCGCATCGTGCGTCTGGGCCTTTCCGATCGCGTGGAGCTCGTCGGCCCGCGACCGCAGGGCGAGGTGATCCGGGAGATGCGCGGTGCGTCGGTCCTCGCCATGCCGTGCATCGTCGGCGACGACGGCGACCGCGACGGCCTTCCCAACGTGATCCAGGAAGCGCTGGCTCTGGGCACGCCGGTGATCTCCACCGACGTGACCGGCATCCCGGAGGTCGTGCGCGACGGCGAGACAGGGCTCCAGGTGCCGCAGAAGAACCCCTCGTTGCTGGCCGAGGCGCTGGAGCGCCTGCTGCTCGATCCGGAGCTGAGGGTCCGGCTCGCCCGCGGCGGCCGCGACCTGATCGAGGCCGAATTCGACATCCGACGCAATACCGCCCGCCGCCGCGCACTGTTCCGCGGCGAACTCCGGCCGGCCGGCCAGGTCCTCGTGGGAGCCCACTGATGCGTATCGCCTACATCTCCGCCGATCAGGGGATTCCCGTGTTCGGCCGCAAGGGATGCTCGATCCACGTGCAGGAGGTCGTCCGGGCCATGGTCCGCGCGGGGGTCTCGGTCGATCTCTTCACCCCTCGACCGGAGGGACCCGTCCCGCCCGGCCTCGAGTCGGTCCGGGTTCATCCTCTCCCCGCGGCAACCCAGCGACACCCGGTGAACCGGGAAAAGGCCGCCTTCGAGGCCAACGCCTACCTGCGGGTGGCGCTCGACCTGAACGGCCCGTACGACATGGTCTATGAGCGCTACTCGCTCTGGAGCCACGAGGGGATGGACTACGCCCAGGCCGTTCGGGTGCCGGGCCTGCTCGAGGTCAACGCCCCGCTCATCGACGAGCAGGCCATTCATCGGGTCCTGGTGGATCGATCCCGGGCGGAATGGGTGGCCCATCGCGTCTTCGGCAACGCGACGGCGCTCCTTGCGGTCTCGGCGGAGGTCGCCGCATATTTGCGGAGCTTCCCGGATGCGATGGGCCGCACGCACGTGATTCCCAACGGCGTGGACCCGACGCGGTTCCCGGAGGGCCTGCGACCCAGCCGGCCTGCGGAGCCGGGGACGTTCACGGTCGGCTTCGTCGGGACGCTCAAACCCTGGCATGGCCTGCGATCGCTGATCCGGGCGTTCGACCGGCTGCACGCCGCCGAATCCGCCACACGTCTGCTGATCGTCGGAGACGGGCCGGACCGCTCCGCGCTCGAGGCCGAGCTGAGCGCGCGGGGCCTGACGGAGGCCACGCTTTTCACGGGCTCGGTGGCCCCGGAAGAGGTCCCCGGCCTGCTGGCCTCGATGGACGCGGCGGTCGCGCCTTACCAGAACACGGGGCGCTTCTACTTCTCGCCGCTGAAGGTCTACGAGTACATGGCGGCGGGTCGGGCCGTCGTGGCGAGCCGGCTCGGCGAACTCGACGGCCTGATCGAGCACTCGGTCTCGGGTCTGCTCTGCGAACCCGGCGATTCCGCGGGGCTCGCCGATGCCTTGCTCAGGCTCTGCCGCGAACCCGCGTTGAGGGAGCGGCTGGGACGCGCAGCACGCGCGACGATCGGCCGGTCGCACACGTGGGACGAGACGGTGAGCGGGATCCTCCGGCTCGCCAAAGCCGCGACGCGGAGAAGGCCGGTCGCGACAGTCGGAGCCGCCTCATGAAGCGCCCGCGGACCCTGCACGAGAGCCTGCCGGGAATCGGGCACCTCCTCGCGTTCTTCCGGCCGAGGCTGGCGCCGCACCGCACGCTGCTGGCGGCATCCGCAGTCGCGATGGCCGCCGAGGTTGTTCTGGCGACCCTGGAACCCTGGCCGCTGAAATACATCTTCGATCGCGTGTTCGACGCGCGCCGGGCACCGGTTCCGCCGGACGTGACGGCGAACCTCGCACTCGACCCGACGGCGGCAGTGGCCCTGTCGGCGCTGGCGCTCATCCTGATCGCGGGCGGCCGGGCGCTGGCCGACTACGCGAGCACCCTGGGGTTCGCTCGGGTCGCCAATCGCGTCCTCTCCGACGTGCGGGCCGAGCTGTATCGCCACGTCCAGGGGCTCTCGCTGTCCTTCCACCACAAGGCGAAGGGCGGAGACCTGCTCCTGAGGATCATGAGCGACGTCACCCAGCTCCGCGACGTGGCCGTGACGGCTGTGGTGCCGCTGGCGGCCGATGCCCTGGTCCTGATCGGCATGATCCTCGTCATGTTCTGGATGCACTGGAAGCTCGCCCTCGCGGCCCTGATGGTGCTGCCGATCTTCTGGCTCTGGACGGTGAGGCTCACCGGCCGGATCCGGCAGGCCGCGCGCGACCAGCGGCACAAGGAATCGACGATGGCCGCCGACGCGGCCGAGGCGATCGGCGCGATCCGGGTGATCCAGTCGCTGTCCCTGGAGGACCGCTTCGCGGCCGGGTTCCTCCGCCGCAACCGGGAAAATCAGGGGGAGGACCTGAGGACCACTCGCCTGACGGCCGCGCTCGGGCGGAGCGTGGCCTTCATGGTCGCCGCATCCACGGCGCTGGTCCTGTGGTATGGCTCGCGGCTGGTCCTCAGGCAAGAGATCACACCGGGCGAGCTCCTGGTGTTCATGGCGTACCTGAAGAATGCGTTCCGCCCGGTGCGGGACCTGGTCAAGTATACGGGCAGGCTGGTCAAGGCAACGGCCGCCGGCGAGCGCGTGATCCAGCTCCTCGGCGAGACGCCGGAGGTCCGCGACCTGCCCACGGCCGTGTCGGCGCCGGCGTTCCGCGGGGCGCTCGAGTTCGACGGGGTGGACTTCGAGTATGAGCCGGGGCGGCGGATCCTGAGCGGGATCTCGTTCCGGGTCGAGCCGGGCCAGCAGGTCGCGGTGGTGGGGCCCTCCGGGATCGGCAAGTCCACGCTGGCGAGCCTGATCCTTCGGCTGTACGACCCGACTCGCGGGTCCGTTCGGATCGACGGGCGCGATGTCCGCGAATACCGGCTTGCGTCGCTCCGGCGGCAGATCGCGGTGGTGCTTCAGGAGTCCGTGCTGTTCTCGGGCACCATCGCGGAGAACATCGCCCTGGGCGCCGATTCTCCGACCCACGACCGGATCGAGGGCTCGGCGCGGCTGGCCAACGCCCATGCCTTCATCGAGGCGATGCCGATGGGCTACGACACGCCGGTGGGCGAGCGAGGCGCGACCCTTTCGGGCGGCCAGCGTCAGCGGATCGCGATCGCGCGGGCCGCCATCCGCGAGGCCCCGATCCTGATCCTCGACGAGCCGGTCACGGGCCTCGACGAGGAGAACGAGCGTACGGTCGTGGATGCCCTCGGCCGACTGTCGCGGGGCCGGACGACGATCTGGATCACCCACGACCTGCGGCAGGCGGCCCGCGCCGACCGGATCCTCTACTTCGAGGGGGGCCGGATCCTGGAGCAAGGCACCCACGATGAGCTGATTTCGGCCCGCGGCCGGTATGCCGACCTGTTTGCCGCGAGCGCGCCGAGGGTCGCATCGGGACCGTCGCGGCACGAGCCGCCCTCGGTGGAGGGATCGATGCCCGTCGGACTCGTCGAGACCTCCGTCACCCCGGCCGGCGTGCCCGCGTGAGGCCGGTGCCGGACCGACCGGGCGCCGAATTCGCCGAGCGATCCGCCATCAAAGGTGCTTCTCGATCTCGGTGTCGGAGATGGGAGGGCGGCTGGCTCGCCCCTTGAGCCAGCGGAAGAAATCCGCCTTGATCGGGGCCGTCCAGGGGACGTCGATCTGGCCGGGGGTGTAGACGCCCTCACGGAGCCGCAGATGGCCGAACTCGTCCTTGAGCGCGACGACCTCGGCGGTGACGACGACCTCCTCGGCCAGGTGGGCGGGGATGACGATCACGCCCTCGCGGCGGGCGAGGACGACGTCCCCGGGGAGCACCGTCACCATCCCGACGCGGATCGGCCGGTTGATCGAGGCCAGCACCATGTTCTTCAGGAACGACGGATCCCAGCCGCGGACGCAGGCGTTGAAGCCCTCGATCTGCCGGAGGCCGTCGAGGTCCCGAGCGCCGGCGTCGAAGACGACGCCCGTCCCGGTCTTCGCATGGATCGCGTTGCCCAGATTGTCGCCGATCAGGGTGCCGTCGGCGACCTTGCCGCAGCCGTCGGCGATGTAGACGTCCCCCTTCTGGAGCATGTCGATCGGCCAGGAGTTGGAGGGGCCGATGCGGCCCTCCTGCTTGCCGGTCTGCGTGACGCGATCAACGAGGTCGGGCCGGCCGGGAAGGTAGGCTGCCGTCAGTGCGCGACCCACGAAGGGACGGTCGGGATGGATCATCTTCCACCCCGAGGCGAACTGGGTGTCGTATCCGCGCTGGCGCAAGACGTCCCAGGCTTCCTCGATCTTGACCTCCTTCATCCGGCGCAGCAGGTCGTCGGGCACCCGCGGCCGGCCGTCGGGATAGCGGTCGCCCTTCCAGAGCGGCGTCATGGCCAGCAGGTCGGCGCGCGAGGCGGCGATGCCGGAGGGGCGGGAGGATGTGTTGCCCGCGCTGGTGCCCTCCTGCGCCTTCGCGAGGAAGGAGGAGGAGAGGCCCAGCAACACCACCAAAAGCGTCGCCGACCGGCGAGGTTCATGCAGACGTCGGACGAGCATCGTCGAGGACTCCGGAAGGGCAATCGTTGAGGGACCGTCGGGCAGGACGACCGGTCCTTCATACGGCCCGGAGGGCGCGGGGGCAAGCTCTCGCCGGAAAACGACGTCACATCGCGTGGCCCGATTCATTCCCGCTTCGCGTCCTTCAGCAGGTTCTCCCCCTCGTTGCTGACGCAGGTCTCTGGCTCCTGGAGGGCCCGCGCCATCGGGGTATCGTTGCTGTCCACGACCGCGGTCGGCGCGTTCCGCGCGGCGCGGGCGTCGCGCGCGAGGTTTGCCTGGGCCTGCCGCTCGGCGGCCGACGGCGCGGGCGGGGGCGCCGCGGCCGGGCCGTTGGTGCGCCCGGCCGCGGACGGACCGTTCGTCTTCGTCTCGACCGGCGGCGGTGCCGGTGCCGGTGGAGGAGGGGCGCCGATGACGCCGGCCTCCTGGAGGGCCACCTTGGCGCGGAGCTTCGCCTCACTCATGAGCTGGAACCAGTCGATGTCGTGCGTGGGCGTCCAGAAATCGGCGCGGAGGCGGACTCCGCCCGGCTCGATGGCCTCAACCAGGGCCCGAGGCGGCGGGTCGGCGAGGATTCCCTGCGTCTGTCGCAGCGCGCGGTTGAGGGCGTCGAGGGCGCCGGCCGTCGACGCCTCGACGGGGATGACCACATCGAAGTTGGTGCGGAAGCTCGGCGAGGCCGTCGCATTTACCATGATCTCCTTGAAGATCGTCGAGTTGGGGATGCGGACGTGCTTGCCGTCGAGTGTGACCAGGACGGTCGCCCGAGTATTGAGCGACTTGACCACGCCCGATTGTCCGGCGATCGTGACGTAGTCGCCGATCTGGAACGGCCGGCGCAGGCCCAGTAACACAGACGCGATGAAGTTCTCGGTGATGTCGCGGAACGCGAAGCCGACGGCCAGCACGACGAGCCCCGATACGCCCAGGACCGACATCACGGCCTGGGTCAGTCGCAGGGCCGCCAGCGCCAGCACCAGGCCGCCGATGACGATCAAGCCGCTGATGAGCGAGCCCACGACCGAGCGGAGCAAAATGTTGTGGACCAGCGGGGCCAGGATCGTCTCGG
>DAIDHB010000455.1 GCA_027452145.1 Planctomycetales bacterium | reverse complement strand
GGGTCGTCGTGGCGATCCTCGACGGCCCGGTGGATCGGTTCCATCCGTCGCTGGCCGGGGCGCGGCTGGACGTCATCGAGACGGCCGCGTCGGCGGCGCCCATCGCCGGCGGGCCGGCGACGCGGCACGGCACCGCGGTGGCCAGCCTGATCTTCGGCCAGGATGAGGCCGGAGACGCGGGTGCTGGACTTCGCCCGGCCGCCGGGATCGCGCCCGGGTGCCGGGGGCTGGTCGTGCCGATCTTCGGCGAGGCAATGACCCGCCCGGACGAGCCCTTCCGGCCGGCGTGCTCGCAGCTCGAGCTGGCCCGAGCGATTCTGACGGCCCTCGAGCGCGGGGCGACGATCATCAACATCAGCGCCGGCCAGTTCGGCGCGGCGGCGACGGCCGAGCCGATCCTGGCCGACGCGGTCGCTCGCGCGATCGGGCGCGGGGTGCTCGTCGTGGCGGCCGCCGGCAACGACGGGTGCGACTGCGCGCACGTCCCCGCCGCGCTGCCGGGCGTGCTGGCGGTTGGAGCGATCGACCCGGCCGGCCGGCCGCTGGAATCGAGCAACTGGGGCGCGGTCTATCGCGAGAGCGGACTGGTCGCCCCCGGCGCCGGGCTCCGCGCCGCCCGGGCCGGCGGTGGAACTCTCACCGTCGGCGGGACGAGCTTCGCCACGGCGGTCGTCTCGGGATCCGCCGCCCTGCTCGCCAGCCTGGCCCTGGCGACGGGCCGGCGAGCCGATGGGAGACGGCTCCGTCGCATCCTGCTTGACTCCGCTCTCAAATGCCTTGATGATACGTTGTCCTGCCCGCGATTGCTGGGCGGTCGGCTCGACCTGGCCGGCGCCGCCAGGATGCTGCTCGACGAGGGGAATCCCATGAGCGCAGAGCACCCCCAATCCTCCCCGACGACCGGTGACGCCGCCCGGACCGCCGGGGAGCCCCTGCCATTCCCGCCCCCGGCCGAAGGCCGGTCCCGTATCGTGACGCCGTCGCCGCCTTCCTTCGCGCCCCGGTACGCCGAGCCGCCGGCCCTCGACCCGGCCCGCGCGCAGGCCGCCGTCCCGGCCGAGGGCTGCGGCTGCGCCGCCTGCCAGGCGAAGGCGAAAGGCGACGAGAAGGACGACGCCCGCTCGAGCGAGGGCTGCGGCTGTGCCGCCTGCCAGGCGAAGGTGAACGAGACGGCGACGGCGACGGCGACGCCCCGGCCGGCGCCGCCCGCCGCCTCCACGCTGATCTTCGCGCTCGGCCAGGTCGGCTTCGACCTGGTGTCCGAGGCTCGCCGCGACTCGATCATCCAGCACATGGGCGGCCCGGGCGCGAATCCCTGGGACGCCGCGCAGATGCTCGCCTACCTGGAGGACAACCCGTGGGAGGCCGCGTCGATCACCTGGACGCTGAACGCCGATCAGACCCCGATCTACGCGATCGCGCCCGTCGGGCCGTTCGCCGCCAAGGGCTACGAGGTGCTGCGCGAGTTCCTGGCCGACCAGGCCCGGGGCGAGGTCGAGCTGGTCTCGATCGCGGGCCGGTCCGTGGGCCGGGCGCGGCTGTTCAACGGCCAGGTGGTGCCGGTGGTGGTTCCCGAGCTGCGGGGCGCGTATAGCTGGTCGACGGGCGCCCTGGTGCGGGCGGTCGTCGGCGATCCGCCGCCGGAATCGGCCCCGGTCGGGCAGGTCCAGGCGTACGAGGAGAAAGCCGCGGCCGTCCGCGGCTTCTTGCAGAGGATCTACCACGAGCTGCGCAACCTCGGCATCGCGGCCGAGGAGCGGGCGCTCAACTATGCCGCCACCAACGCCTTCGAGGTCGAGCGGATCTTCCAGGCGGCCTGCCGCGAGTCACTCGAGCTCGACGCCGTCGAGGTCGAGCGGAGCCGGATCTGCCGGGTCGACTCCGATTGCTGGGACGTGAAGCTGTACTTCTTCTACCCCGAGCGCCAGGTGCAGACCGTCCGCAAGGCGTTCCGGTTCACCGTGGACGTCAGCGACGTCGTGCCGGTGACTGTCGGGCCGATGCGATCGTGGTACGTCCGTTAGAAGCCCTGGTAAAATGGGGACGTGCACCTCGAGGACCCGGCCCGCCCCCATTTTGCCGGGGCAAGTTCGTCGTCGGCCGGCCCGGCCGCGGCGATGTCGCCGCGGGGTCCAGGCCGATCCCTTCCCCTCTGTCTCGAAGTCAGGAGTCCCGTCATGCGCCTCCCGAAGCTTTCCCCCGCGGTCGCCCGTCGCGTCTCCACCACCGCCGGCCCGGCCGCCGTCCGCGTCGCCGCGCAGGATGAGCTCGGTCCTTGCGGCGGAATCTGCGACCCGAATGACAACAAGTGCCCCACGTTCTGCCAGAACTGCACGCTGAATCCCCAGACGAATCAATACACCTGTCAGGTGTGAAGCCGCCCGGCCCCGCCCCGCCCGATCTCGGGCGGGTGCCCGGCGCGACGTGCGCCGGCGCGACCGCCCCGCTCGACTCAACGGGCCGCGTCCGGCCCGGGGGCGACGTCGGCCTCCCAGAGCCGCACGCGCCTGTCCGAGCCGGCCGAGGCGATCCGCCGGCCGTCGGGCGAAAACGCCAGGCCGAGGATGGAGCCCGTGTGCCCGCGGAGGACCATCAGCCCGCGGCCGGACGTCGTGTCCCAGACCCGGACGGTCCGGTCGTCGCCCGCCGAGATCAGCCGCCGGCCGCCGGGGGAGAACCGGAGTGCGTTGACGCTCGCCGAGTGGCCCGACATGGTGCGGATCGGCCGGCCGTCGGCGAGGTTCCAGAGCCGGATGGTCCCGTCCTCGCCGGCCGAGGCGATCGTGAAGCCGTCCGGGTCGACCGCCATCGCGTCGACGCCGCGCGACGCCGTCGGGATCGCGGATCGGCGACGGCCCGTCTCCACGTCCCAGGTCAGGAGGAAGTCGTCCTTCCCGCTGGTGACGAGCGTCCGGCCGTCGGGCGTGAACGCCGCGGCGAAGACCGGGGCAATATGGCCCTCGAGCTTGCCGACCTCGCGGCCGGCCTCGGCGTCCCAGAGCCGGACCGTCCGGTCGTGGCCCGCCGAGACCACGGTCCTGCCGTCGGGGCTGAAGGCCACCCCGTGGATGGTGCCGCTGTGCCCCTGGAGCTTCCGAAGCTGCCGGCCGGTGGCGAGCTCCCAGATGCGGACCGTCCGGTCGACGCCCCCGGTGGCCGCGCGCCGGCCCTCGCGATCGATGGCGACCGAGAGCACGGCGCCGTCGTGCCCGGCGAGCGTGCGAGTAACCTGGCCGGTGGCGGCGTCGCGGAGCGCGACCGTCCCGTCCTCGATCGTGGCGGCGAAATACGAGCCGTCCGGGGCGAAGGCGACGGAGTAGGCCCGGCCCGAGTGGTCCAGCGACCGAGCCTCCGGATCGCGGGTCGTGTCCCAGACCTGGATGGTCGAGTCGTGGCCGGCCCCGGCGAGGTGGACGCCATCGGGGCTCAGGGCGACGGCCTGGAACGTGACGCTCCGGCCCTGGAGGGTCCGCATCAGGCGGCCGGAGGGGATCTCCCACATCAGCACCACGGGGCTGGGCCCGCCGATCGAGGCCAGGCTCCGGCCGTCCGGGGTGAACTCGAGGAAGTGGATCGGCACCGGGTTGCGATGGTCGCGGAACGACTGGATCAGCCGGCCGGTGGCGGCCTCCACGAGCTGGATCGTGCCGTCGTCCCGGCCGACGGCCAGGAGCTTCCGGTCACCGGACAGCGCGATCGCGTTGAAGACTCCCGGCCCGGCGTCGTCGAGGACCGTCCCGGCCGGCGCGCCGGTCGCCACGTCCCAGGCCTGGACCTTCTTCCGGCCCGAGGCGATGGCGACGAGCGTCCGGTCGCCGGCGCCGAGGGCGAAGTCGGCCGGGGGCGAGTCGATGCGCCGGAGGAGCTGGCCGGTCTCGGTGTTCCAGAGCAAGAACCCGTCCTTCTCACTGCCCGCGCTGACCAGGATCCGGCCGTCGGCCGAGTACGCCACCTGGAAGATCGGCTCCTTGTGCCCCCTGAGCGCGCGGATCGGCTGGCCGGTGGCGACGTCCCAGATCGTGACGATCGCCCGACTGTCGCCCGAGGCGAGCGTCCGGCCGTCGGGACCGAAGGCCAGCGCGTCGACGTGGGCGCCGGCCGTCATCCGGCGGATGACCCGGCCGGTGGCGGCCTCCCAGAGAGTGATGGTCCGATCCCAGCTCCCCGCGGCGAGGAGCTTGCCGTCGCGGCTGTAGGCCACCGACGAGAAAATCTCCGGCCCCGTGAGCACGCGCTCCTGAGAGCGGCAGAGCCGGTCGAAATAGTACCACTCGAAGCCGCGAAGGTCGGACTTTCCCTCCGGCGGCCTGGTCTCGTCGAGGTCGCGCAGGACCTGCGTGACGTTGGCGTCCCGCCAGTCGCGCTCGGCCAGGTTGATGCCGGCGGCGTAGGCGAACCGCCGCGCGGCGTCCTCGCCGGCGCGGGCCTCGTCGCGCGCCGCCAGCGCCGTCGTCCAGCCCCAGGCCAGCCCGGCGACACCGAGCATCGAGCCGATGGTTGCCGCGGCGAACAGGGCGGCCAGCAGCTTCCGCCGCCGCACCCACTTGACCGCACGCTCGGCCCGCGACGCCGGCCGCGCGACGATCGGCCGGCCGTCGAGCCATCGGCTCAGGTCGTCGGCCAACTCGCGGGCCGAGGGATAGCGGTCCCTCGGCTCCCGGGCCAGGCACTTGAGGCAGATCGTCTCCAGGTCGCGGTCAACCTGCGGATACCGGTCGCGGGGCCGGCGCGGCTCGTCCTTGAGGACGTGCTGGAGGATCTCCATCGCCGACGAGCCCGAAAACGGGGCATGGCCGGTCAGCAGCGCGTAGAGCAAGGTCCCCAGGCCGTAGACGTCGGTCGACGTCGTGATCTCGTCGCGATGGCCCCGCGCCTGCTCGGGCGACATGAAGCTCGGCGTGCCGACCGGGTTGCCGGTGGCCGTCTCGATGGCGGACGCATCCAGCCGCATCGCCAGGCCGAAGTCGATGACGTGCGGATCGCCCCGGGCGTCGACCAGCACGTTCGACGGCTTGAGGTCCCGGTGGAGCACGCCTCGCCGGTGCGCGTGCTCGATCGCCCCGGCGACCAGGGCCACCAGCCGCGCGACGTCGGCCGGCCGGTCGCGATACCGTCCCTGATGGTGGCCCAGGTCCCGGCCGTCGACCAGCTTCATGGTGTAGTACATCAGCCCCTCGTGCTCGCCGCTGTCGAGCACCGGCACGATGTGGGGATGGTCCAGCGCGGCGACCGACTCGGCCTCGGCGCGGAAGAGCCGGATGTGACGGTCGTCGGCCAGCACGCCGGTCTTGATCATCTTGATCGCGACCAGGCGATTGAGCCCCCGGTGCCGCGCCTTGAACACGACGCCCATGCCGCCGGAGCCGAGCTTCTCGAGCAGGATATACTCGCCGAACGTCGCGCCCGGCCGGGCCCGGGCCAGGCCGTCGAGCCCGTCGAGGTTGCCGTCGCGGGGCGGCCCGACCGTGCTGGGCGGCCCGCCCGCATCGGTCGCCGGGTTGGACGAGGCGACCGCGGTCATCGCCGGGTCGACCGCCGGGCCGGCCGGCCGCGCCAGATGCTTGGCGATCCCTTCCATGCCGATCGTCAGCGCCGGCCGCTGGTCCAGCTGCGGCTCCGGCTCCGGCTGCGAGTCCGCCCCCTGACCCTGACCCTGCCCCGCCGTGAGCTTCGTCTCCGAATCCGGCGACACCACCGGGCCGAACTCGTCGGTGGAGAGGTCGAGGAAGACCGCGCGGTCGGGGCAGCTTTCGCGGTAGTCGGCCAGGGTCGGCGTCTCGCCGCGGCCCTCGCGCAGCTCGCGATCGAGCAGGACCAGTTGCAGCCAGAGCACGACACGCGTCTCGTCCCGGGTCTCGCCCAGGAAGTCGGCGATCCGCGGCTCGCGCCCGGCCCGCCAGTCCGCCTCGTACCGATCGCAACGCTCGTCGATGAACCGGAACCGCCGGTGCAGCGGCGGGACCGGATTCCCCTCGTCGTCGAAGCTGGACATCGGCCGACTCCTCATCGAAAAGGCCGGAAGGCCCCGGGCCGGTGGTCGGGTCTCGGAGGCGAGAGGGGTCGGCCGGGCAAGATCGCCCGGCCCACGCCTGTTCCTGGCCGGCAAGATCCCCGCCGGTCCCTCGCGCCGTCGCCGTCGCCGTCCTCCGGGCCCCGACCGCCTGCGGTAAAGTGATGGGCCTCTATTAGGGACATTCCCGTGCGCCGGCGGAAGCGACAGGAATTCCCAAAAATCTTCCGACGAGCCCCGCGATCGGTCCGGGCCGACGACGCAATCACCGAGTCCGACGAGTCCGATGACCGAAACGCCACGCGGGACGGGCGGTCCGGCGTCCCCTCCGGCCCGTCGGCGGATCACCCGGCCCGGTCCGGCCCGGCCCCATTCCGATGTGGGCCGCTGCGAATACCGTCACGCGTCCGCCCCGAAGAGTCGGTGGCCGGTGGCAGCGATCCGGTGGCCGATGGCAGTTCCGGCCCCCTGGATGGCAGTTTTGCAGCCCCAGATGGCAGTTTTGCGGCCCCGAATGGCCCTTTTGCGGCCCCGAGTGGCAGTCGTTCGGGGCCTCGGGGCCCGTTTTTCGGGCGTTTTGGCCGGGTTTTGGCACCTGGTGGCAGTTTGTGGCAGGTTTTTGGCGACTGGCGACTCGAGCGTCCTGGCGGGGCGACCGTGACGATTGCGACGACTGCGCAGCCCCAGATGGCCATCCCCGAGAGGCCGAGGAACGCCGATCCGCTCCGTCTGGGCTGGGCCGCACCGCACCGGTCCGATCCAGGGCCCGGGCTGGTGCATCCGGAAGCTCCCGGACGCGTCCGCCCGACGCGCTGCGGCGAGATCGCTTGCTCGGCCGAATCCCGCTTGTTACGGCCGAGTTGTCCTCAAGATCGCCCGGATGAAGTCGGCTCCCCGGCGCATTTTCCAACTCTCCCTACTTACAGTATGTATCAGGTTTGCAAATTCTGCGCGGCCTCCCTCGAAAAAGATGGCCGAAATTCGTCGCAACGCACTTTCGGTAAACACGTTACAGCGTATCCAATTTTTTCAAAATATTCCACAGACGGCGATCACGAAGGGCGGGCGACGTAAATTGCATGCATCCTCGCGCCTCCCTGGTATCCGCCTCGGTGTCCCTGAGCGGTGTGATGCCCCGCGGCCGCATGCGCCCTGGCCCCGCCCGATCGAGGCCGGCGCCGCGGCAGGTGGTCGGGAGAAGGACCCGGCGATTGACATCGCCGGTTCGCCACAAACCCCGACCCGCCGGACCGGCTGCCGGCGGTCGGTCGGGTGGTGTCCGTCGGGGCCCCGGCCAGCGGGCCGGGCGGATCGTCGGACAAGGTCTCGATTCGTTCCGTCCCCGTTTTGGGTCCTCCGGTCGACCCGGCCCGTTCCGGGTCCGCAGCCAGCGGGTCGGTGGGCCGGTCTCTGCCGCGCTTGGCAGAGCCTACCCGCGGCGATAAACTGATTTCGATAGGAGAAACCCGGCGATGACCATTCATTTACCCAGTGATCTGGAAACCTACCTGCAGGGCCAGGTCGCCTGCGGACGCTTCGCCTCGCAGGACGAGGCGATCGCCGAGGCCGTGCGACGCCTCCGCCAGGCCGAGCAGGAGCCGACTCCCCGCATGCCGCCCACCGAGGCCGAGTTCAAGCGGCAGTTGCTCGCGGCCGGGCTGATGACCAGCCTGCCCACGCCCGCCGATCCCGCCATTCGGCCGGTCCTTCAGCCGGTCGCGATCGAGGGTGAGCCCCTCTCGGAAACGATTATCCGCGAGAGGCGGTGATGGCCGCGTTTTTCTGCGATGCCAGCGGGATTGTCAAGCGGTACGTGTCGGAGGTCGGCACGGCCTGGGTGCGGGCCCTCGCCGATCCAACGGCGGCCCACGAGCTTTTCCTCGCCCGCGTCACGCGGGTCGAGGTGACCGCCGCCATCGCCCGCCGGAGCCGCGGCGGCATGCTCGGCGGGGTGTCCGCCCCGGCCATCCTCGCGCAGTTTCGCCACGACGCCGACCATCAGTACAACATCGTGGAGGTGACGCCCACGCTACTGGCCGATGCCGAGGCCCTGGCCAGCACGCACGGGCTGCGGGCCTACGATGCCGTGCAGCTCGCCGTTGCAAGAGAGGTGCATGCCCGTCGACTCACCCAGGGCCTGCCCGGGGTCACCCTGGTGTCCGCCGACAGGGAGTTGAACGTCGCCGCCACCGCCGAGGGCCTGCCGGTGGACGACCCGAACCAGTATCCTTGATTCGCCGCCCACCTACCCGGGCGATTCGGCTTCTCCCGGGGACCCGGGGCGGTGAAAATCCGCCGCGTCCCCGTCCCGGGTCCCCCGCCGCGTGCGTCCCGGCCCCGCCCGATCCGATCCGATCCGATCCCGACCCGGCGGCGGGTGACCAGGCAAACCGGCGACGTCAGTCCCCGGGTCTTCATGCGCCGCGTCCGCGTCGCCCCCAACTCGAACCCCACCCGGTCCGATCCCGGCCCGGCCTGGCCTGGCGGCCGGTGGTCCACGCCGCGACGGACCGGGCGACGTCGTTCGCCCGGTGATGCACCCCCGCGGTCGCATCCGCCCCGGCCCCGCCCGATCCCGCTCCGCCCGACCGGACCGCCCCGGACCGGCCCGGCTGCCGGCGGTCGGGCGGGTGGTGGCCGTCCGGTCCCGCCCGGCGGCGGCGAGGGATCGGGCGGGCGGGTCGGGCGGACCCGAATCCGCGTCCGACCGGGATCGGACGACTGTCAACAAGGCGCATTGCCTCGGCATTCCCCCCCTGTCCCGGTATACCCCCGGGTGGCGTTGAGTCGGAGCACTCCCGGCCGTTAAAATCGAGAGAGGAGGCCAACCCATGGCGATCAAGCTCAGCCAGGACGAACGCGAATCCCTCGAACGATTCATACGGCCTTACCGACCCACCAGGCGACAGAAGGCTCAGGCCCTCCTCGGCCTGGCGGCGGGCGACTCGTCGGAAACGGTCGCCATGCGCGTCGGGATCCCGAAGGACCTTGTTACGGAACTGGCCACCCGGTTCTCCGAGCGTGGACTGGCCGGGGTCGGTTTGGAGAAAAAACCCGAGGTTGTGGTCACACTCGTCCGGCCCGGGGTCGACGCCCAAAAACTTCGCCTCCCCGAAGGCTCGACGCTTGAGGACCTGATTGACCGAAGTGGAGCCTCAAAGGCGAAACAGGCAATCACTGTGAATGGGATCATTCCCGAGAGGTCGCTGCCACTTCCTAATGGGGCCGTTGTGATCTTCGTATCGACGCCAGGGAACGCTGCCGGTGGCGAGCACCGCCCTTCCGGCGTACCCTCGCTTCGGGACGATGGCCTCTTCGAGCAGTACCGCGATATCCTGAAAGCCCGCAGGAAATCACGCGCTCGGGAGGAGGGCTCGGAGGAGTGAATATCCTGGACACTGATGCGCTCAGCCATCACATGAAATCAAACGTGATCGGCCAGGCGATTGGGTCTCATATCGCCGCCTCCCAGCCCGATTTCAGGATAACCGCGGTCAGCGCGTTCGAACTGGTGGATGGTGCTCTCCAACTTTATGAGCGTCTGAAGAGGCAACGCCGCGAGCTAAGGCGACCGGCGTCTGGTAACCTACCCTCACGACGGGTTAATCTGGGCTGAGGCGGCGCGGGATACCCAGGATCGTTGCGATTCCATCACGGACGTTCCCCATGAACGACACCATCGACCAATTCGACGCTTTGCTCCG
>DAIDHB010000454.1 GCA_027452145.1 Planctomycetales bacterium | reverse complement strand
AAGAGCCCGCGGTGACGATCGAGGTTGCCGGCCAGCGCGGCCTCGCGCAGGCGGTTGTCCTCGGCGGCGCGGGCAGCGGCGAGCTCGGCCTCGAATCGGCGGCCGATCTCGGAGCGCATCAGCGCGATCGCCTCGAGGCTGCGCTCGACCGAGCCCAGCAGATCGTGCGAGGCATCGTGGGCAACGTGGGTGCTCGCCCCGCCGCGGCGTGCCCTGGTGATCTGCTCGTCCAGGGCGACCAGGCGCGGGTCGCCCGGCTTCGCCGTCCTGACCAGGCGGGTGCGCTCCTGCTCCAGCCGGCGGAGCGCCTCGTCGTCGAGCTGGTCGAGCTTGTCGCGGATTGCCCGCTCGCGCGCCCTCGCGGTGATCAGGGTGGTTTCGGCGTCGAGCATGCCCCGCTCGCGGCGGACCTGAGCCAGGAGCGAGGGGCGGCTGGTCTGCCAGAGGCGGTCGACCTCGGCAGACAGGCCTTCAACGCGCTTGCCGATGGCGACGACCGACGGGTCGCTGGGCGAGCGGGCCGAGCGGCGGGCCTCGTCCAGCGAGCGGCGGGCCGAGCGCAGGTCGTCCACCAGGGCCTCGACGCCCGGCTGAGCAAGAAACAGGCTCGTCAGCTCGTCGACCGGGCCGGAGGTCAGGGACGACGCGATTCCGGGGCCTGCCCCGCTCCCATTCCGCGACCGCTCGGCGCGGTCGAGCTCGTCCACGACGGACTCGGCCGAGTTCGCCTGGACCTCGATGCCGATCAGCTCGGCCTCGAGCTGCTCGCGCGGGCTGGTGCGAGTCTCCCAGTAGGAGGCGGGCAGCCCGCCGCCGACCTGGTCGAGCGCCTGGGCGAGGGTGTTCGCGCCGGCCCCCTCGGCGGCGAGCTTGCGGCCGAGATCGAGCTGGGTGCGAAGCTGGACTTCGCGGATCATCGCCTCGCCGGCGGCTCGGTCCCACTGGTCGAGCCGTCGCATGGGGAAGCTGCGGCCGGCCTCGTCGATGCCGAGCGTCGAGCTCGCGCGCTTCAATTCCAGGTATTGCTGCTCCAGGTCCAGGAGCTCGCGGCCCAGGCCGTCGCGGGCGTTGCTCAGCAGGCGCGACAGGTCCCTGTTCGACCTGCGGCTGTTCTCGTCGAGGAATTCCTGGTAGCTGGCGACGATCGCCCCGACGAGCTCGAGCGCCTCGGCCGGGTCGGGCGACCGGTAGCTGACCAGCAGGACCTTCGCCAGCGGGTCGGGCCGCGTCACCGCCAGGCGCTCGATGACCGCCCTGGGCGGCACCGCATCGCGCTCGATCGACTGGAGCGCCCGACCCACGACGGCCGGGCTGCGGATGATCAGGGCGTGGGTCGGCAGGTAGTCCTCGTGCGATTCGTTGATCCGGCCGGACTCGCCCGAGGCGACCGCCAGCGGAGCCTTCCCCTGGACCGTCACGATCAGCCGGCTCGTCCCCAGGAAGCCGGGCTTCGCCCGCACCAGGTAGACGACCGCGACGGTCAGCGCGACTCCGGTCGTGACCGCGAGGATCCGCCACCACTGCCGAGCGATCACCGCCAGGGCGCGGAGGTCGTCGACAAAGCCGCCCGAAGGCGCGGCGGCGTTGGTGTGGGCCGGGGCCAGGGCGTGCGCCGAGGTCGGCGCCATCGCGGCCGGGGACGGGAGCGAAATCGACGGATCGTTGAGGAATCCGGGAGAATTGAGCATCCGGTCGGACATGAAGATTCCCTTTCCTGGTGTCGACTCGGCTCGGCTCGACTCGGCTCGGTTCGGCTCGACTCTTCGGCGAGGCCGATGGAGCGTCCGGTCGGAGAGCCTGGACGGCCGTCGTGGGCGCGCTCAGTGCCTTCGTTCGTCAGAAACCGTAGAACGCCGAGGCGGGGTGGGCAATTCGGCCCGGTTCGCCTGGGCCTCGATCCAACCGACGTTTCTCGCCGCGGGCGAGGGCCTCGTCGATCTTCTCGAGCGCCTTGCGGATCGCGGGGCGTTCGGGGTTGAGGCGCACGCCGAGCACGGCGTGGCGGTGGGCGGCGTCGAGGTCGCCGCGGTCGAGGAGCCAGACGACGAGGTCCTCGCGCCACTCGCCGCGGAGCGGCTCGCGGCGCAGGGCGGCGTCGAACAGCGGCGCGGCACGCTCGGGCTGGCCGAGGCCGGCGCGGGCGAGACCTTCGAGGTGCAGGCGCTCG